>NZ_JBJMIE010000468.1:0-5637 GCF_045807065.1 Actinophytocola sp.
CCCACGGACAACGCGGGCAGGCCGAGTGTCGGCGTCCGCCTCACCTCGCTCGGCCTGATCGCACTCACCGTGCTGTGTGGCATCACGCTGATCCTGGGGTTCGTCAACAAGGACCGCTGCACCGGTCCGCGCTTCGACCAGTGGGGCCGCAGCCAGCCGGACTTCGACAAGCGCAAGTACCAGGACGTCTGCTACTCGGACATCCAGACCCTGTGGATCGGCCGGGACATCGACCGGCACGTGTTCCCGTACGTGCACGGCAAGCTGACCGCCAAGGGCCAGCCGGTCGGCGGGGTGGTCGAGTACCCGGTGCTGACCGGCGTGTTCATCTGGGCGTCGGCCCTGTTCGCGCACACGGACGCGGACTTCCTGCTGTACTCGGCGCTGCTGCTGGCGCCGTTCGGCCTGGCCACGGCGTGGCTGCTCGGCCGGCTGTCCGGCTGGCGCGCCCTGCTGTGGGCGATCGGTCCGCCGCTGGTGCTGTACGCGTTCCACAACTGGGAACTGCCGGTGGTCCTGTGCGCGACCGCCGCGTTCTACGTCGTGCACCACGGCTGGGGCAGACGCGGCGCGGATCGGCCACTGGCGACCAGGGCGACGGCCGCGGCGGTGTTGCTGGGGCTGGGCTTCGCGTTCAAGGTGTACCCGGCGATCTTCGCCCTGCCACTGATGCTGTACGTCCTGACCGGCGGCCGCGACGGCACCGACCTCGGCGACCGGCGCCGCCTGAACTGGCGCGGCGCGCTGCGGGTGGCGTGGGTGACGCTCGGCACGGCGATCGCGGTGAACGTGCCGTTCATGGTCGCCGGCTTCGAGGGCTGGCGCGCGTCGTTCACGTTCCAGCTGCTGCGCAAGGCGGACATCACGACGAACTCGATCTGGTTCTGGGGCCTGCGCCCCGACTCGGATCCGGACAACGTGCCGGTTCAGCAGCTCATCGGCGTGCTGTCCCCGTTGCTGATGCTGATCTCGTTCCTGGTGGCGTCCGCCGTCGGCTGGGTGCGGTACCAGAAGGAGGGCACGTATCCCTGGGTGTCGGTGTCGGCGGCCATGCTGTGCGGGTTCCTGTTGCTGCACAAGGTGCACTCACCGCAGTACACGTTGTGGCTGATCCCCATGTTCGTGCTGCTGCGCATCCGCTGGGGCTGGATCGTGGCGTACTTCGCCGCCGACCTCGCGATGGGCATCGGCATCTTCCGCTGGTACTACGAGATCTTCTACGGCAAGCACGGCGACATCTACAACGGCCTGGCGGCCCAGTCGGTCATGGTCGGCGTCTGGGGCAGGGCGGCACTGCTCATCGGCCTGTTCTTCGCGTTCCTCACCTCGAAGGAAACCTTCCGCGACCGCGTCCCAGCACTGGAAACCGTATGACTTGTCCACACTCATCACGGGTTGTCCACAGGCTGTCCACAACCTAGAGCGCGACCGCCCGCCTCGGTGCGCGGTGCATCCACTCCCGGGCAGCACCCGCGACTCCCCGGCGACGGCGTCAGGTGAGTGACTCGTCCGCACGGTCCGGTGCACCGACGGGAACGACGGGTTCGCGGCCGAGTACGAACTTGTCCTCCGCGCCGTCCAGGACGCCGCCTGCCGGGTCGTCCTCGCCGCCCATGCGGATCAGGTCCCTCGTCGGGTGGTAGATCTCGTAGATCACCAGGACGCACAGGCCGACCACCGCGAGGTCGCGGAGCACGACGAACGACAGGAACCAGTCGATCGGCAGGCCCTTCTTGTCGTCCCCGAGGTAGAACATCATGCGGGGCGCCCACACCAGCGCGTCCAGCGTCATCCAGCCCAGCAGCAGCCGCCAGCGCGGTACGGCCAGGACCGCCAGGGGGACCAGCCACAGCGAGTACTGCGGGCTCCACACCTTGTTCGTCACCAGGAACGCCGCCACGATCAGGAAACCCAGCTGCGCCACGCGTGGGCGCACCGGCGCGTGCAGTGCCACGAACGCGACACCCGCACAGCACGCCACGAACAGCAGGGCGCTGACCGCGTTCAGCCAGGTCGGGGTCTGGTCGAACGCGATGGGGCCGTCGAAGCCCTGCCAGCCGGTGAACTGGCTGATCACGTTGTACAGCGAGTCGGGGTCGGCGCCGCGGATGCTGTTGCGGTAGAAGAACTCCCACCAGCCGCGCGGGTACAGCAGCGCGATGGGCAGGTTCACCGCCCCCCACACGACCAGTGCGGCGGCCGCGGCCCGGTAGAAGTCGCGCAGGCGGCCGGCGCGGAGGCACAGCACCAGCAGCGCGCCGAGCAGGAACAGGGGGTACAGCTTGGCGGCCCCGCCGATGCCGAGCAGCACGCCGGCCAGGACCGGGCGTTTTCGCGCCCACGCCAGCAACGCGGTCGCCGCGCAGGCGGTCGCGAGGGTGTCGAAGTTCGTGAAGGCGTGCACCATCACCAGTGGGGACGCCGCGATCAGGGCCGCGTCCCACGGACGTCTGCGTGCCGTCCTCGTCACCGCCCAGATGGTCACCAGCCAGGCCAGGGCGAGCCAGAACGCCGAGATGTCGAAGAACACCGTGACGGCGAGGCCGGTCGGCAGCCAGCCGGCGTTGGCGATCTTGAGCCAGCCGTCGGTCAGCTTCGCGTTCACCCACTGGAAGAGGCCCGTCAGCACCGGGTACTCCATCCAGCGCTGGTGCTGCGTCGGCTTGCCCGCGTCGTCGTACCAGCTCGTCTGGTAGGGGAAGCCGCCCTTGTCCAGCTGCTCGGCCGAGTACAGCGGGACGATGTCGGAGTAGCACATGGCGGTGAACGGCCGGTTCGACCGCCAGTCCAGCTCCAGCTGCTTGGTGCCCTCGTTGTAGTACTGCTGGACGCACGCCGCCTTGCCGAACCAGCCGATCGTCAGCCCGATGAGCGCGATCAGCAGTGCCACCCGCAACGGCGTCCAGAACCAGTGCCGGCCGATCACCGCGTGCACGCCGAGCGGGCCGCCGATCGGTGCGCTGCCCGCCCGCGCCAGCGGCTCGGTCCACGTCGGGATGACGCGGTCCTGCGGGCCGAGGGTCGCGGTGTCGCTGACGGCCCCGGGCCGGGTCGTTGCCGGGATGACGTCACCGTCCTCCGCGGTGGTGGCGTCGTCAGCGGGCTCGGTCACGCGGCCGATGCTACTGGTGCCTTGATCGTTGTCCGGTCCCACACCTGTCCCCGAAAAAGGACAGAGGCCCCACGCGGGGGCCTCTGTCTACGAACCGGTCAGCCGCCCGAGTTGTTGTTCCGGCCAGGACCGTTGGTGTTGCACAGCGGCGGAATGCACTGGCCGCCTGTTGGCTGCGTCGAGCCCGGGGGCTCGTTGCCCGGCGACGACGGGTCGGTCGACGGGTCGTTGTGGTGGTCCGGTGGCGGGTTCTCCGTCGACGGGTTGTCGTTCGTCTGCGTGTTGTTGTTGTTGCCCGACGGCCTGTTGTTGTCCTTCTTCTTCCCGCTGTCGTCCTCGTCGGCGGGGGCCTTGCCGATCGGCTTGTACGGCCCGAAGGTCATCTTTTGCGCGCCGTTCAGGTACGAGTTCATGAACTTCTGCCAGATGGGCCCGGGCAGCGTCGAACCGTAGACGATCTTGCCGGTGTTCGTCTTGAGTGGGACCTGCTTGCCGTTCTCCTCGCCGGCCATCGACACCGCGACCGAGACCTGCGGGGTGTAGCCCACCATCCAGGCCTTGGCGTTGTCCGCCGTCTCACCCAACTGGTGCGTGCCGGTCTTGCCGGCGCAGAGCCGGTTGTTCGCGCACTCGATGTGCGAGTACTTGGGGATCGGCAGCAGCGACTCGGTGACGTTGCGGGCGATCTGCTGGTTGTGGTTCGAGTCCTGCTGGTCGAATGCCGGCGTGCCGGCCGTGACCGACTGGTCCGGGTCCCAGAAGGTTTTCCCGTCCGGGGTGAGGATCTTCTTCACCAGGTGCGGCGTGCGCTTGATGCCACCCGACGCGAACGTGGCGTACGCCCCGGCCATCTCGACGGTCGACACCATCGTCGTGCCACCGCCGATGGCGATGTTGCCGTCCGGCGCCGCGCCGTTCGCACCCTGCAGGTTCGACGCGATGCCGGCCTGGTGGGCGGCGTCGGCGACCCGCTGCGTCCCGACCTCGTTCAGCGCGATGTCGTAGAACACCGTGTTGACGGACTTCTTCATCGCCAGCGCGACCGAGCACTCCTTGCCGCACGAGGAGTCGTTGCTGGAGTTGCGGATCTTCGGGCCACCCGGGGTGAACTGGCGACCGGAGGTGCCGTCGTACGTCTCGCCGAGACCCTTGCCCTTCTCCAACAGCGCGACCAGGTCGAACGGCTTGAACGACGAGCCCGGCTCCTGCCGCGTCTTCGCCCAGTCGAGCCCGTTGCCGTTCTTGCCGCCGTAGTAGGCCAGGACCTCGCCGTTGGCCGGGTTGACCGCCACCAGGGCGGGCAGCAGGTTGGTCGGCTGGCTCGCCATCACGGAGTCAACCGCCTGCTCGGCGAGGCTCTGCGCGTTCTTGTCGATGGTCGTGACGATCGTGTACCCGCGTTGCTTCAGCTGGGCGAGGGAGAGTCCGGTCTTGTCCTCGACCTCGTCCAGCACGGCCTTCTGGATGTGCGCGCCCGGCCCCTGGATCGCCGACGGCCTGGCCTTGTCGAGCCCGATCATCTGCGGGAACTTCGCGGCCTGGCGGTCGGCGGGCGACAGCCAGCCCTTCTCCGACATCTGGTTGATCACGTAGTTCCAGCGCTTGTGCATGTACGCGTCGTCCCGGTACCTGCCGGGGAGCTGGATCATGCCGGCGAGCAGCGCCGCCTCGGACGGTGTCAGATCCTTGAGCGCCTTGCCGTAGTAGGCCTGTGCGGCCGCGACGATGCCGTTCGCGCTGCGCCCGAAGTAGATCGTGTTGAGGTACGCCGTGAGGATGTCCTCTTTGTTGTACGTGTTGTTCATCTTGTAGGCCTTGACGACCTCGAGCGCCTTGCGGGTCAGGCCGCCGACGCCGCTGGCCTCGTCGTCCCCGGTGGCCTGCTTGATGTACTGCTGGGTGATCGTGGACCCACCGCCGGTGCCGCCGGTGACCTGGTTCTTGACCGCGCTCAGCACACCGCTGATGTCGAAGCCCGGGTTGGTCATGAACTGGGCGTCCTCGGCCGCGAACACCGCGTGCTTGACCACGTCGGGGATCTCGTCGTACCGGACGAAGGTGCGGGTGAGGCCGTCCTCGGGGACGACCTTCGAGAACTCCGACTGGTCCGCGTACGTGAGCGTCACGACCTGCTGCTGCGAGGCGGCCACCGACTCCGGGGTCGGCACCTCGACCATCTGGTAGGCGACGAGGAACCCGATCATCGGCACGATGATCATGAGGGCGGTGAGCACGTACCCCCCGCGCCGGACCCGCTTCCAGATCTTCTTGCGGCGCCGCTTGCGGTCGTCCTCGGAGAGCGGGCGGTCCTCGTCCTCGTCGTAGTCGAGGTCGGGATCGTCGTACAGCTCCTCGTCGTAGTCCGGCTCGCGGTGCGTCAGCAGGTCGGGCTCCGGCCTGAGCCCGCGGTGCGAGGGCGACATGACCTCGGTCGGCCCGTTCGGGTCGGCGCCTGGCCTACCCGGCGCACCGGGGGCGGGCATGCCGGGGCCGGGCATGCCGGGACGCGGCGGACCGGCTGGACC
>NZ_JBJMIE010000469.1:0-23097 GCF_045807065.1 Actinophytocola sp.
CGGGACGGCCACGGGTTCGGGTCGAGGGTCGGGAGCGGCTTGCGCCGCGGTGTCAACGGGTGCCACATCGTCGGTGGCCGGCGGCCGGTCGATGAAGTAGCGCCGGCGTTGGAAGGGGGTGCCAGGCAGCGCAACCCTCCTGGCCGACGGGAGGCTGAGACACTCGAGATCGAGGTCCATGCCGCCCTGCCACAGCTCGCCGAGCAGCTCCAGGCACGTGACGTACTCGGCGTCGGCGTCGGTCGCCTTGCCCAGAACCGGGCGGACGGTGGCGCGGCCACGTCGGCTCGCCGCCGTCCCCCGCAGCAGGTTGGTCAGCGCGACACCCGGCCCGACCTCGAGCACCAGGGTGCCGCTCGCGGACCCGAGCACCTCCTGAGCCGCCTCGGCGAAGTGGACGGGGCTGGTGAGCTGGTCCGCCCAGAACGCCGGCGTGGCCGCTTCGGCGCCCACCAGCTGTCCACTCGCACAGGACACGAACGGCAGCGCGGGCACCGACAGCCGCATCCCGGTGAGCACTTCCCGGAACTCCGCTGCCGCCTGCGCCATCATCGTCGAGTGGTACGCGTGTGACGTGGACAGTTCCCTGGTGGTGAACCCGTCCGCGGACAGGCGTTCGACGGCTTCCCTGACCGCCGCCGACGGCCCGGACAGCACCACCTCCTGTGGACCGTTCACCGCGGCGAGGCTCAGCTCCGAGCCGAGGTACGGACGCACATCGGACTGTGCGATCGCGACGGCGGCCATCGCGCCGCGGGGCATCCCGGCCATGAGCCGGGCACGTTCGGCGACCGCGCGCATCGCGTCCTCGGACCGGAAGACGCCTGCGACCGTGCCGGCGACCAGCTCCCCGAGACTGTGGCCGATCACGGCGCCGACCGGCAGTCCCAGTGACCTCAGGAAGTCGCTCAACGCGTACTCGACGCCGAACAGCAACGGCTGTGCGACGTCGGTGTCGGTGAGCACGACCGGATCGCCGGACTCCCACAAGCTCAGGAAGTCCCGGTTCATCAGATCGGAGAACGCCGACAGGCACTCGTCGAAGGTCTGCCGGAACCGGTCGCAGTACCGGCGCAGGCCGCTCGCCATGCCCGCTCGTTGGCTGGCCTGCCCGGGGAAGGCGAAGACGATCCGGTCCGCGCTCAACCCGGCGGACTCACGCGGCCCGCCGAGCATGCTCGCCGCGCCCGCCGACGTATCCGCGACGATCGCCTCTCGAACCCGCATGCCGCGCCTGCCGACTCGCAGCGTGTGCCCGAGGTCCGCCAGCTCCACATCGGTCCAGGCCAGGTGCTGGGCTACGTCCTCACGCACGCGGGCCAGCGCCTCGGTCGTCCGTGCGGACAGCACCAGCAGCTCCGGCCGTCCCTCTACCGCCTCCCGGGCCGGGACGACAGGCGCCTCCTCCACCACGACGTGCGCGTTGGTCCCGCCGATGCCGAAGGAGCTGACGCCGGCACGGCGGGGACTGCCGTCGCGCCGCCACGGCCGGGCCTCGGTGACCACGGTGAACGGTGTGCGGTCCAGTTTCAACCGCGGGTTGGGCTCGGTGAAGTTGATGTTCGGCGGGAGTGTCTCGTGCCACAGGGCCAGGACGGTCTTGATGAACCCGGCGACACCCGACGCGGGACCCAGGTGCCCGACGTTCGACTTGACCGAGCCGATCCCGCAGTACCCGGTCGGCAGGTCCCCGGCGACCGCGCGGTACGCCTTGGTCAGTGCCGCGACCTCGATGGGGTCGCCGAGCCGGGTGGCGGTGCCGTGCGCCTCGACGTACGAGACCGACGCGGGAGCCACGTCCGCTGCGGCCAGCGCCTCCGCGACGCACGCGGTCTGCCCGGTGACGCTCGGCGCGCTGAACCCGACCTTGTCGGCGCCGTCGTTGTTGACGGCCGAGCCGCGGATCACCGCGTAGACGGTGTCGCCGTCCACGATCGCGTCGGACGTCCGCTTGAGCAGGACAGCGCCGGCGCCGCTGCCGAACACGGTCCCGTCGGCGTTGGCGTCGAACGGGCGGCAGTACCCGTCCGCGGAGTAGATCCCGCCCGCGTTGTGGACATAACCGATGCCGTACGGCCATTCGACCTCGACGCCGCCTGCCAGCGCCATGTCGCACTCGCCGAGCCGCAGTGCCTGGCATGCCTGGTGCAGCGACACCAGGGAGCTCGAGCACGCGGTGGCGATCGTCATCGCCGGGCCGCGGAGGCCGAGTTTGTAGGCCGTGAACGTGGTGACGTAGTCGGGGTGGTTGGTCGTCTCCAGGGCCAGCTCACCGACGGTCTCCACCAGCTCCCTGTCCTGCCGCAGGTGCAGGTCCACGTAGCGGTTGGCGTTGATCCCCGCGTACAGCCCGATCGAGCCGGGGTAACGGGCCGGGTCGTAACCGGCGTGTTCCAGCGCGGAGAAGCACACCTCGAGGAAGATCCGGTGCTGCGGATCCCGCAGCTCGGCTTCTCTGGGGGACATGCCGAACAGGTCGGCGTCGAAGTGCTCCATGTCCAGCAGCAGCGGCCGACGGAACACGTAGTTCGGATGCCGCAACCGGTCCACGGTCTCGCCACGGGCGCGTGCGTCCTCATAGGACAGGTCGGTCATGCACTCGACGCCGTCACGGAGGTTCTGCCAGAACGCCTCGACGTTCGGGGCCTTGGGCATGTTCGCCGCCAACCCCACGACAGCGATCGAGTCTTGCGTGTCCATCGCGTTCTCCACTAGTTGACCTCGATCTCATCGGTGATGTCGCGCAGCTTCTCCCGGAGCTCGCGGCGGACCTCCCGCATGCGGCGCGTTCTCGCGGTGGACAGCCGAGCACCGCCGCGCCGGGTGCTCCGCTCCTCTCCCGTCGCCAGATACGCGACCAACGCACGCGCGCTGGGATGTGCGAACAGGGCAACCGCCTGCAGCTGCACCCCCAGGACCTGCTGCAGCCGGCTCTGCAGGCGAAGCAGGCCGATCGAGTTCAGCCCGGCCTCGAAGAAGTTCTCCTCCGCTCGCACCGGACGGCCGAGGACGGCCGCGAGCACCTGGAGAACCATGCGCAGCTTCCCGCTGGTGTCCGGGACCGCACCCGCGCCGGCAGGACGGTGATCGACCGGTCCGAACTCGACCTTGTGGTTGGCGTTCGACCGCAGCTCGGCCAGCACGTGGATGCGCGCAGGCATGGCGTACCCCGGCAGGAGCCTGCGCAGCTGCTCGCGTATCCGGTCCGGAGCCGGGCCGCCGTCGCCGACGACCTGCAGTGCCAGCACGTCCCCGATCGGTGTGGCGACGACGCCTGCCACCGCCTGGCGGACTCCCGGGCACCGCAACGCGCATGCCTCGATGTCCGCCAGCTCCACCCGGAACCCGTTGACCTGCACCTGCCGGTCGAGCCGGCCGTCCAGGTGGATCCCGCCGAACGGGTCGAGCCTGCCCAGGTCCGACGTGCGGAACGCGCGGACACCGTGTTCGCCGAGGGGGTCGGGTACGAACCCGCCGTCCCGCTCGCCGTCCAGGTATCCGGTGGCCAGGTACCGGCTGCGGACCACCACCTCGCCACGCTGACCGACACCCGCCGGAGCGCCGTCAGCGGCGACGACGACCAGCGCAGCGGTGCCCGTGGTCGCGCTGATCGGCACCACCTGGTGCTGGAGGGGACCATCCGGTACGACCGACCACGTCGCCATCTGCGGTGTCTCGGTCGTGCCGTACCCGTTGACGATGGTCGCGGTGGTGACCCGGCGCGCGCGGGCGACGAGTCCCGCGGGGAGCGGACCACCTCCGCTGACCACGAGCCGCAACGTCGCGAGGCTCGTCCCGTGTTGTTCGGCCGCCGTCACGACGAGCTCGAGCAGGGCAGGGGTGGCGTGCAGCAGGGTGATCCGCTGCTCGCTCAGGAACCGTGCCAAGGCGACGGGGTCGGTGAGGACACCGGTGGGTGGCACCACGAGGACACCGCCGGTGAGCAGCGGGACGAGGATGTCGCGCAGTACCGGGTCGTGTCCGAGTCCGGACAGCAGTGCGACCCGATCGTCGCCAGGAACCGGCAGCGCGCGAAGACCGGCGTTCACGGTGGCCGCCAGCGCGGACCCGGGAACGACGACCGCGGCCGGTGCACCGCTCGTGCCGGAGGTGAACAGCACGTGACTCGCTCCCGGCAGCCGGCGCCCGGCATCCCGGACCGCGGTGACGTCGGGGCTCTCGTCCGGGTCCGGTGCGAGCCGCACCACCCAGCGGGCGGCGGTCAGCTCGCTGACCGCCGTGACGCGGAGATCGGGCAGGGTGGCGTCCACGATCGCGGCGACCGCGTCGATCCGCCACAACGCCAGGAGCACCGGCGCCAACTGTGGAGCGCGGGCGGCCCGGACCTCGACGACATCACCGGACCCGATGCCCGCCGCGTCGAAGGTCTTCGCCAGGCTCTCGATCCGGTCGGCCAGCGATCCGTAGCCGAGGCGCCACTCCCCCGCCTCGATGGCCGTCGCGTCCGGATTGCCGCGCGCCACCTCGGTGATCTGTTCGACGAGCCCCGGGCACGGCTCGAGCTCCGGCACCTCGGTCACCTGGGCGCTCGGCGTCACCAGGGAGATCCGCGTGACCGGGATGTCCGGCCGTTCGAGCACCTGCCGCACCGTGCGCAGACACTGGGCGAGCACCTCGTCGGCCACGTGGTCCGGCACTCGATCGACCGCGTTGACCAGTTCGAGCCGGTAGCCGTCGGACTCCCGGTGCAGGTACAGGTTCAGTTCGAACAGGGCCGTGGTGACCGGGAGCGGTACCCGTCGCGCATCGAGTCCGGCGACCGGTGGACCGCCGTCGGACACGTCGTTGACCCACACGTTGAACACCGGGTTCTGGGCCAGGGCCGTCGGCACCGCCAACGCGTCCACAATGGCGTCGAACGACGGCAGGCCGTGGTCGAACGCCTCCGCGCACCGGCCACGGACGTGCGCGAGCAGCGTCGCGAAGTCCGCGCACTCGCCGACGTCCACGCGGATCGGCAGGGTACGCAGCAGGAAACCGACTGTCTCGGCCGTCGTCGTGGACGTTCGCCTGCTGGCGGGCGTACCCAGGACCACGGTCGGCTGGGCGGACCAGGCGGACAGCACCACCGCGAGCACCGCGAGGAAGAACATCGCCGGCGTGGCGGCCTGGTGTTTGAGCAGATCGTCGATCTGCCGGGTGAGGTCGGCACCCATATCGGCCGACCGGGTATGACCGAGCGTGCTCGCCACCCCCGACCGCGGCCTGCGGAAGGGAAGCCGGGTCTCCGTCGGCGCGTCGGCCAGCATCTCCTGCCAGTACCGCAGGTCCGCGGTCCACGATGGACCGCCTGTCTCGGCGACCACCTCGTGGATGTGCCTGGCGAAGGAGGGCGCCGGAGCGGCCGGCGCGCCGGCATAGGCGTGGACGAGGTCCCGGCACACCAGGTCCAGTGAGACCAGGTCGGACACGATGTGGTGCAGGGAGAGCACCAGACCGGCCGCGGCCGGATCCGCCGCGACGAGCAAGGCTGCCTTGAGCAGGGGCGGCCGTCGAAGTGGGATCGGCCTGGCGGCGAGCTCACGGGCGCACCGGGCGATCTCGTCCCGGGTGAGGTCCTGTCCGACACGCACCACGTCGAGCTCCGGCGGGTCGGTGGAGTCGTAACACCACCACGGGTTGTCCACGTCGTCGTCCACCAGCCGGGCCCGCAACGCATCCCTGCGGCTGACCACCGTCGCCAAGGCGGACCGGAGCCGGCCCAGGTCGAGCTCTCCGCGCAACACCCACGCGCCGACGACGTTGTACGCGGACGGCTCAGGACTGGTCCGGTCGATCAGCCACAGGCGCCGCTGATCCGGCGACAGCGGAGACCTGGTCAGATCCGAGGTGACCGGGGAGGGCCGTGGTGCGGGTGCCGCGGCAGCGACGACCGCGCGCAGCCCGCTCAGGTCCGCGTTGTCCTTCAGCAGTGCCGACAACGGGACCTCGACACCACGAGCCTCCCGCAGGCGCGTGACCAGGCGTGCGGCTGTCAGCGAGTTCCCGCCGAGGTTCAGGAATCCCGCTGTGTCGACCTCGTCCGTGCCAGCGGGGAACAGCTCGTACCACGCCGCCTCGACCTCGTCCGCCGGCGCCCGGTCGTCCGCTGTCCGCGCCTCGCGCCACCACCGCGCGCCGAGGGCGCGCAGCTCCTTGCGGTCCACCTTTCCGTTCCGGCTCAGCGGAAGGGAGTCCAGCCAACGGAACAGCCGGGGAACGAACACCTGCGGCAGCCGTTCCCGGACCCAGGCACGCAGAGCGCTGTCCGCCGGACGCTCCGCGACCGGGGTCAGCACGGCGACCAGCTCCGTTCCGTCCGGGGTGTCCACCGGGACGACATGTGCCTCGCCGATGCCGTCGTGCTCGGCCAGCCTGCGCTCCACCTCGGCCAGCTCGATGCGGATTCCCCTGATCTTGACCTGGTCGTCCCGCCGCCCGGCGTAGACCAGCTCCCCGTCGGGGCGACGGAACGCGTAGTCCCCGCTGCGGTACCACGTCCTGACCGAACCGTCGTAGTCAGCGAGGACGAAGCGGTCCCGGGTCAGGTCCGGCCGGTCCAGATAGCCCGCCGCGACGCCGTCTCCGGCGACGAGCATCTCCCCCGGTGTGCCGGGCGGCACCAGGTGCCCATCCGCCACCAGCGCTATCGACGCGTTCGGCAAGGGCCTGCCGATCGACAGCTGGGGACCGGACCGGTCACATTCGTCCCGGTCGAGCAGCTTGACCGTGGTGTGCACGGTCGTTTCGGTGATGCCGTACATGTTGTACAGCAAGGCCTTGGGCGCGGACCCGCCACGCAGCCAGCGGTCGACGGGGTCGTATGACACCGCTTCCCCGCCCAGGATCAGATACCGCAGTTCGGGAAACCGGATCCGGTCGGCGTCGAGTACGTCCACCAGCCGCCTGAACACGCTGGGCACCAGGTCGAGCACGGTCACCCCGGCGGCCGCCAGGAAATCCCCGAGACGGCGCATGTCCGCCACCACGTCGGCGGGGACCACCACGCACGTGCCGCCGCTGAGCAACGGTCCCCAGGTCTCCCACACGCTGAAGTCGAAGGTGTGCGAGTGGAACTGCGACCACACGTCCTCGGGGCCGAAGTCGAAGACCGACCTGGTGGCGGCGAACAGCGACACCAGGTTCTCGTGCCGTACCACGACCCCCTTGGGGACGCCGGTGGAACCGGATGTGTACAGCACGTAGGCCGTCTCCGGCGGCAGTACCCGAACGCCGGCCGGCGGGGGCGGCAGTACCCGCACGGTGAGTCCGGACTCGTTCTCCTCCAACAGGTATCCCATCCCTACGTCGGCCATGATCGCCGACTGCCGCGCCTGCGGATGGGTCACGTCGATCGGGACGTAGGCACATCCGTGCCGCCAGACTCCGAGGACCGCCGCGATCACCCGATGTCCACGGCGCAGGCGCAGCCCGACAACCGCGCCCCTCGGCACGCCCGCCTCGGCCAGCAGGACGACCACGTCGTCCCGCGCTCGTTCCAGCCGGCCGTAGGTGAGAGCCACCGCACCGTCCACCACGGCCATGGCCTCGGGACGTGCGCGGGCCCGCTCGGCGAACAACTCATCGACGCGCATGTCAACTCGCCCTTACCGCTGGCACATGGTCACGCACGCGCGCCAGTGCGTCCGCCGCCGTGCACGTCCGCCATGGCACGGACGCGACCACCTCGAGCGCCCCGGCGCAGCTCGTGACCAGGTCGCGCAACTGCGCATGTCCCACCCGGGACCGGACGCTGACGCCGCCGACCGCCAGCCTCGGCTGTTCACCGGTGAGCTGCCGCACGCCCTCGGCCAGGAAGAGGTCGACGTCGGCGCCTGTGGGGCAGAACGACACCGCCAGGCGACGCGCGGCAGCACGGCCCATCCGCATGTCGGTCTGTGTGGCCCCGCTGAGTTGCTCGGACAGGTAGAGCAACGATGCCGTCAGGTTGTGGCCGGTGTTCCCGTGCTGTTCCAGCGGCACGCGCTGCTTGTCCAACGCGGCCATCACCTCGCCGTGTGCCGCGCGGACCACGTCCTCGACCGTTCCCGTCCACTGTGGAATGACGACCGCGACCCGGTTGGCCAGCCAGCCGACGACGTCGTCGGCCGCCCGGGTGAGCCTGCACGCGAACATCGACGTCACCGTGTACCGGTCCACACCCCCCGCGCCCGCGGCCATGAGCGCGAAGGCGGCCACGGCCGCGGCGAACGGCAGCACGCGAATCTCCTTCGCCGACTCGAACAGCTTGTCGCTCACATCGTCCGGCAGGGAGATCGTGGTGTGGGCCAACGAGTCCCCGTCGCCCTCGTCGGGCATCCTCCGCCAGGGCAACGCGTGCGTCGTACCCCGCAGGGCCGCACGGCGGTCACGAACCGCCGCCGTGCCCGCCGGGCCGGTCAGCCATGCCACCGAGTCACGCCGGAAGTCGGGATAACCGTCCGAACCAGGGACAGCCAGCGGCTTGCCGCTCCCGAGGAGGTGCGCGCACTCGACGATCTCGTCCACGACGACGACAGCGGACCGCGCATCGGTCACCATCTGGTCGAAGCTCAGCACCAGCAGGTGCCGCTCGGGTCCCACACTCAGCAGGTTCGCCCGCAGCAGCGGGCCCGCGACGAGGTCGAACGGCCTCATCCTGTCCTGGTAGGCGAAGTCGACGGCCTGTTCCCAGCGCTGGTCCGGCTCCGGACCGGTGATGAACCGCCGGCCCACCCGGATCCGCAGATCGTCATGGACCACGTGGTGGTCCTGGCCCACCGGGAACGTCGACCGCAGAGCCGGGTGCCGCTCGGCAACCCAGTCCACCGCGCGCTGGAGCGGCTCGAGCGTCACCGTCCCGATGAGCTCCACGCCCACCGTCAGGCAATGCCGCAGCAGGCCGACCTGGCCCGCTTCGTCGAGCTGACGCCGTCGCTCTCGCTGCGCGGGACTGCTGGCCACTGTCCGCGCGCCCTGCCCGGTCACCAGGCCCGCCCTCTCACGTGGACGCCGGACGGAAGGCGGTCGTCGGCACAGCGGCACGTCGGGGCGTACTCATGGTGTTCCTCTTTCGACGATCTCGGCCAAGCCGCCGAACGAGCCGGCGTCCAACAGCAGCCCGACGGTGAGGCGCACGCCCAGCTCGGCCCTGATCCGGGCCACCAGCTCGACGGCGGCCAGCGAGTCCCCGCCGGCCTGGAAGAAGTCCTGCCGGTCGCCTTCCGGTGGCGAGCCGAGCGCGGCCGTCCACAGCTCTCGCAGGCGCTCGACCACGGGGAGGCCCTCGGCCGCCGCGGCCTCGGCAGGCCGCGGCGCGGTCACGGGTTCCGCCGCCCGCGCCACTACCGGCGCGGTGTCGAGCGGTTCGGGTTTCCCGTTCCGATGTGGACGGACCAGCACCGCGGCCGGGACGTCGTTGCCGAGCAGACGCATGAGCAGGCCGACCCCCACCTCCGGGTCGAGGCCGAATCCGGAGTCCTCGGCGCGCGGTGCCTGCCGGGTGCCGGCTTCGGAGGTCACCCCCGGTGCGCCCATGGTGAATCCCTCGACGGCGACGACGACCTCGCCGGCCGGGGTGACCAGGTCGACGTCACCGGACACGCCAGCCGCACCGGACTGGTCGCGCCGGGCGTGGCTGTAGAGCGTCGCGGGTATGTCGCCGTAGCGCACCAACCGCCGGATCCCGCACACCGCGAGCTCTCCCTCGCCCGGGTCGCGCAGGACGGCCTCGGTGCCCAGGTCGAGCAGGGCCGGGTGCAGCCGGTGTTCGGACAGGTCGCTCACGAGGGCGGGCATGAGCTCGAGCAGGGCAAGCCGTTCGGTCCCGGCACGCCATTCGCGTCTGGCGCCCCACCAGCGCGGACCTAGTGTGAACGGCACGTCCAACGGGGGCACGATGCCGTTGCTCGTCGCCGTGAGACGGTCCCGCACAGCCGAGATGTCGACCGGCGCCGCCGCGTCGCACGCGTTGGCGACGCGTCCCGTCACGTGCACCACCGATGAACCGTCCACCTGGGACGAGACGCGGAACTCGTACCCGGTCTCCGCCGCGGTGAACGCGACGCGAACCATGCGCGCCCGTTCGTCGGCGAACGCCGTGTGGAACACGACGTCGCGGAGCTCGACCGGGCCACCGTCAACGCCGAACTCGTCGGTGAAGATCGTGATCACGAGGTCGACGAACGCGGAGCCGGGAAACACCGGGATGCGCCCGGACCGGTGCTCGTCCAGCGCCCAGTGGCTCGCCGCACCGAGCTCACCCTCCCAGGTGACCGCAGGCGGCGAACCGGTGCCGAGCCCGGCGACGACCTCGGCGAGCCGCACCAGGTCAGGGCCGCCGTGGTCGACCATGCCCGCACCCAGCCACACCGGCCACCCGATGCTCAGCACCCTGCCACCGTCGGCGGGGGCGGCCTGTGCGACCGCGTCCAGGAACGAGTTCCCGGCGGCGTAGTCAGCACCGCCCATGAGCCCGCTGGCCGCCGCTCGGCTGGAGAACAGCACGGTGAAGTCAGGTGGCTCCTCCAGGGCCGCCAGAAGGTTCTCGGTCCCCCGTGTCTTCGGGGCGAGCACCGCGGCCGCGTCGGCGGAGTCCCGGAATGCGATCATCCGGTCGCCGGGCACCCCGGCGAGGTGGAACACACCGTCGATCCGGCCGACCTCGTCCCGCACCCGGGCGAGAGCCGCTCGCAGTGCGGAGCCGTCGGTGACGTCGCACGCGATCGTGGTCACCTCCGCGCCCAGCGCCCGCATGTCGGACACCTGCGCGCGGACACGCGCGCCCCACTCGTCGCCCACCGCCGTGTCGAACGGATCGCGCCGGCCCAGCAGGACCAGACGCGGCCGCAGCCCTCTGCTCGCCAGATGCCGGGCGACCGCCGTCCCCAGTCCGCCGAACCCGCCGGTGACCAGGTACACCCCACGGTGACGGAGCAGGTCACGCCCCGCCGCGGGCACGGACAGGGGAACCTCCGCAGGCAGCCACCGCCTGCCGCCACCCCGCAGCGCGACCGCGTACGGCGGGTTGTCGACGCGGAGCTCGGCGGTCAGGTCGGCGACGCCGACCCGATCGCCGACGTCGATCACCCCGCACCGCAGGCCAGGCTCCTCGAACCGCAGGCTGCGCACGAGGCCGTGGACCGTCGCCCTGGCCGGGTCGAGCACGTCGCTTCCCGACACGTCCACCGATGCCGACGTCAGGACCAGCAACCGGGACAGCCCCGCACGTACGGCGTGCCGGGCCAGGGCGAGGAGGCTGGTGAACGCGGCGTCCAACCGCTCCCCGAGGTCCTTCTCCGGCACGGCCCGATCGAAGGTCATCGCGTGGACCACGGCATCCGGCACGACGCCCCGTTCGGCCAGGCGTGCGCACACGGCGGTCACGTCGTCCGGCTGACCCGGCCGCACCTGGAACTCACCGTCGCCTTCGGCGTAGGTGTCGCCCGGACGTATCCGGACCGTCCGGTAGCCGGCGCCTTCCACGGCGAGCACAGCGTCCAGGGCCCGCTCGGCGCTCGGGGGAAGCATCACCAGCGCGGTGCGACCGGCAGGGGGCGCCGGCGCGTCGGCCGGCCGGTCCCCGCGCACCCACTCCACGGTGGCGAACGGGCCCGTCTCGGTCGCGGACTCGCGCACCGGCTCGACGGGATGGTGGTCGCCGGGAAGGGAGTCGATCCAGTACCGCTCGCGCTGGTAGGGATAACCGGGAACCGACACCCTGCGCACCGGTGGGTGCTGGCCGAGGGCGGTCCAGTCCACCGGCACGCCGGCGACCCAGAGCCTGGCCGCGGCGTCCAGCACCGCTTCCGCTCCGTGGCCGGCCGCCAAGGTGGCCACCGTCGGCACCGCATCCGCTGCCGGGTGGTGTCGAACCAGTCCCGTGAGCGTCCTTCCCGGCCCGACCTCGAGCACCAGCCGACCAGGCTGCTCGAGCACCGCTCCCAGCGCGCTGCCGAACAGCACGGGGTTGGTCAGCTGATCGGACCAGAACGACGGTTCCGCGACCCGCGCGGCACTCACCCGCTCGCCGGTCAGGCCGGAGTACAACGGGATCCGTGGTTCCCGGGCCGCCACGGTGTCGACGGTCCTGCGGAACTCCTGGGCCGCGGTGCTCCAGTGTGGATGGTGGAATGCCAGCGGGACGTCGAGGCGGCGCGACCCGATGCCCGACGAGGACAACTTCTCCGCCAGCTCGTCCAGCGCGGCCGACGGCCCGGAGAGGATCGTCTGCCGCGACCCGTTGCGTGCCGCGACGACGACGTCGGACACCAGCTCGGGGAGGTCGTCCGCGCGTACCGCGAGCATGCCTCCGGGCACCGGGTTCGCCGCCATCGCGGTTGCGCGCGCGGCGACCAGGCGCACGGCGTCCGCAAGGTCGAAGACCCCGGCCACCGCGGCAGCGGTCAGCTCCCCGACGCTGTGCCCCAGCACCGCGTCCGCAACGACGCCCCACTCGGTCCACATGGCCGCCAGGGAGTACTCGACGGCGAACAGCAACGGCTGGACCACCTCGGTCTCCCACAGCGGTTCCGCGCCGAGCCAACGGTCGTACAGGTGGATGCCCTCACGTTCGAAGAGCTCGAGGCACTCGTCCATCGCGATGCTGAACGGCCGCACCGTGCCGTACAGGCCGGCGGCCATCCTCGGCAGGTGCGCGCCCTGGCCGGGGAAGACGAAGACGGTGGTGCCGTCCGGCCGCACCCGGCCGCTGACCACCCGCGCCGAGTCGGTGAGCGCGGCGACGACGTCGCCGGGCCCGCACACGACGGCCGAGCGCACCGGGTGCGGCGTACGGCCGTGTTGCAGAGTGGCGACCGCATCGGCGAACAGCTCCGCAGGCCGTTCACGGAAGTACGTGACCAGGGACTCGCGGTACTCCCGCACCGCGTCGTCCCCGCGGGCCGACCAGGGCAGGATCCGTGCCCGGTCGTCCACCACCCGGTCCGGCCTCCCCGGTCCCTCGCCGACCACCACGTGGACGTTCGTGCCGCCGACCCCCAGGGAGCTGACACCGGCCGTCCGCGGCACGTCCGGGTTGCGCGGCCACGGCCGCAGCGCGGTCACCAGCTGGAACGGGGTCTGGTCCAGCTCCAGGCGGGGGTTCGGCGTCTCGACGTTGATGGTGGGCGCCATCGTCTCGCGTTCCAGCATCAGCACGGTCTTGATCAGACCGGCGATGCCGGCCGCCGAGTTCATGTGTCCGATGTTCGACTTGACCGAGCCGATCGCGGTGCGGCCGGGTTCGGCCCGCTGATCCGACAGGGTCCGGTATGCCTCCGCGAGCCCGTGTACCTCGATCGGATCGCCCAGCTCGGTGCTCGTGGCGTGCGCCTCGACGTAGTCGATCGCCGCCGGCCGCGTCCCGGCGAGCGCCATGGCCTCGGCCACGACCGCGGCCTGCCCGGACACGCTGGGAGCGCTGAACGACACCTTCGCGCCGCCGTCGTTGTTGACGGCACTGCCCAGGATCACGGCTTTGACGTCGTCCCCGGCGGCGATCGCGTCGTCGAGCCGCTTGAGCACCACCAGGCCCGCGCCGCTGCCGAAGACCGTGCCCGACGCCGCCGCGTCGAACGGCCGGCAGTGCCCGTCCGCGCTGTGGATACTGCCCGGGGTCCACACGTAACCGTGCCCGACCGGCATCGACAGCACCGAGCCGCCGGCCAGCGCCATGTCGCAGTCACCGGTGCGCAACGCCTGCGCGGCCAGGTGCACGGCGACGAGCGAGCTCGAGCAGGCGCTGAGCACGGTCAGGCTGGGCCCGTGCAGGTCGAGGCGGTGGGAGACCAGTGTGGACAGGTAGTCCGGCAGGTTCAGCGTGTAGACGAGCAGGTTCTCCTCGACCAGATCCGGACGCCTGCGCATGCTCTGCCGCAGGTACCCGTTGTCGCCCGTGGTGCCGTACACCCCGACGCTGTCCGGCAGGGCGAACGGGTCGTAGCCCGCGTTCTCCACCCCCGCGTGGCACAGCTCCAGGAACACCCGGATCTGGGGATCGCACAGCAGGGCCTCGTTGGGCCGCATGGCGAACAGGTCCGCGTCGAACTCATCGGCCAGCGGCATCAGCGGCGCGGCGGCCACGTAGTCCGGGTTCGCCATGTCCTTCTCGGACACGCCTGCCGCGACGAGGTCCGCCGGGTCGAGTACCGAGATCGACTCGATGCCCGTGACGAGGTTCCGCCAGAACTCCTCGATGTCCAGCGCGCCGGGCAACCGGCACGCCAGGCCGATCACGGCGATCGGCTCCACCGCGTTCGTCACATTCATCCCTTCCGCCGCCGCAGCTGTGTTCGCAGGTCGCGACGTGACCGCGCGGTCCACTCGCCCTCCGGGACCACCGCGGCCGGCCCGACCTGACCGGCGGCGGTGGCACGCGTGAGGTGTTCGGCAAGGGCTTGCCTGGTCGGGTGGTCGAAGAAGACGCCGACGGGGAACCGGGTGCCGAGTGCCGACTGCAGCCGCTCGTGCACGGCCACGATGACCGACGAGGTCAGCCCGGCCTCGAAGAAGACGGCATCGACCGGCACCGGTGCGCCGGCGCACTCGGTGATCACCTCGTCGATCGTGTCCGCGATGGAGGTGCTCATCGCGCCTGCTCCGCCCGCACCAGCGCCGCCATGGCCGCCGGGGTCGGCGCACGGAAGACCATGACCATGGTGACGGTCGTTCCACACTGGACGGCCGCACGCTCGGCGAGCCGCACCGCGAGCAGCGAGGTGCCGCCGCTGAGGAAGAAGTTCGCGTCCCGGCCGAGCGACGGGCGGCGCAACACCTGTCGCCAGAGTGCGACCAGGTCGGCTTCGAGCCCGTCCGCCGGCGCACCGGCGGGTTGCGGGACGTCGTCGACGCACTCGGCCAGCTTCGACAGCGCCCTGTGGTCCACCTTCCCACTGCCCGTGTGCGGTAACGCGTCGAGCACCACGAACCGGGACGGCACGCTGTAGCCGGGCAGTACCCGTGCGGCGTGGTGCCACAGCTCCCGGTCGAGTCCCGGCCGTGGCTGCGCCTCGACGAACGCGACCAGCATCCCGTCCGCGGAGGGATCGCCGTGCAGGACCACCGCGGCCGCCGACACGGCGGGATGAGCCTGCACCACGGCATCCACGGCGCCGAGCTCGATCCGGTGCGCCCGCAGCTTCACCTGTCGGTCGTCGCGGCCGAGCAGGTCGAGTGTGCCGTCGGGCAGCCAGCGGGCGCGGTCGCCGGTCCGGTAGTACCGGCCCATCGCGCCGGTCCGGAACCGGTCGGCCGTCAGCTCAGGGCGGTGCAGGTATCCCGGGGTGACGCCGTGCCCGCCGATGCACAGCTCCCCGGCCAGGCCGATGGGGCGGGGCCGGCCGCGCTCGTCGAGGACGTCGACGAACGTGTTGGCGATCGGCCTGCCCACGGTGATCGGGGCGTCCGGATCGCTCAGCGCCGCGGACGTCGACCAGATCGTCGTCTCGGTCGGGCCGTAGACGTTGTACACGCGGGCACCCGTCGCGAGCAGTGCCTCGGCGAGCGGGCCCGTGAGCGGTTCGCCTCCGCACAACACGACCCGGTCGCGCAGCCGTCCGGCGGCCACCGGCGCCAGGAGCCGCCACGTCGTCGGCGTTGCCTGCACCATCGTCACGGACTCGCGCTCCACCAGGTCCAGCAGCGGTCCGGGGCTGGCGCGCATGGCGTCCGAGGCGACCACGAGCCGGCCGCCGACAGCGAGCGGCAGGCACAGTTCCAACGCCGAGATGTCGAACGCGAACGTGGTCAGCCAGGCGACCGCGGCCGAGGGCCCCAGTGCCAGGTCCGCGGCGAAGTGCCGGACGACGTTGGCCAGGTTCCGGTGGGTGATCCGGACACCTTTCGGCAACCCGGTCGAACCGGACGTGAAGATCAGGTACGCGTCGCTGTCCGGTGCGGGCTCCGGCGGCGCCTCGACCACACCGGTCATGGTGGACGGATCCGGTACCGGCAGGCAGGCGCGGCCGGCTCGGACGCTCTCCGGCAGGTCCGCACCGCCGAGGACGAGGTCGCATCCGGCGTCGTCGAGCTGGTGGGCGAGCAGGGCGGCCGGATGGTCCGGGTCCATCGGCAGGTAGCTCGCCCCCGCCGACCAGACGCCGAGCACGGCCGCCACGACACCGGCGCCACGGGGCGCGGCGATAGCCACCACGCCCCCGCCGTGCCCGCGGACCGCGGTACGGACCGCGGCAGCCGCCGCCCACAACTGTGCATAGGTGGTCGGCCTGCCATCGCACGTCACGGCGACCGCATCCGGCTCGCCCGCGGCGAAGGCCATGCCGGGCACGGTGTGTGGCGGCGGCCACGAGCCCGCGGTCGCGTTCGCCTCGGTCACCACGCGCCGGTCGTGGTCCGTGCGCAGGTCGAGCTCCGCCAGTGGCAGGTCCGGTCGCGCGGCGGCGGTGCGCAACACCAGGTCCAGCCGGTCGAGGAAGCGCCGCGCGAACGCGCCGTCGTGCAACTCGGTGGAGTACAACAGCTTCAGCACGACCCGTGCGCCGAACCACTCGGCGTTGAGCTCGAGGTCGAAGCGGCTCAGCCCGGTGTCGACCTCACGGAGCGCCGAGCCCGGCCCCAGCGGCTGCTCCGCCGCCCGCCCCGGCCGGAAGTTGAACAGGTGCCGCACCAGGCGGTGCCGCCACCACTGCGGGTCGTCCGGGTCGAACGTGTCGTTCTCCTGTGCGAGCACCTCGAACGACACGACTCCGTGGTCGAGGCCGTCGACCACGCCTCTGGCGACCGCCGCGGCCAGTTCGGCGAACGTCGTCTCCCCGGCGACCCGGACCCGCAACGGCATGGTCACCACGTGAAATCCGACCGCCGCGCCGCCCCGGCCGGCCCGGGTGTCGGTCATGACACCGACCAGGGCGTCCTCGGCCGCGCCGTGCCCGCGCAGGGTCGTGAGGTACGCCGCCAGCAACACCGCCGCTTCGGTGGTCCGGCACCGTTCCCGCAGCGAGGTCAGTGCCGCCACGGCGGGATGGGACAGGTACGTCTCCAGGAGCTCGCCACTGAACGACGGCGCTCCGTTGCCCGGCGTGCGTGCCTCTTCCAGCCGCATGCCCGCGGGGTCGAAGCCGGCGACCCGGGCACGCCAGTAGTCGAGCGCGGCCGGGTCGGGCTCCGGAACCGGTGCTGCCTGCGCGGGCGGAAGCGGGGGTGGCGCGCTGGTCTCACACAGCGAGCCGTACGCGTCGGTCAGCTCGGCGACCAGGGTGTCCACACTGGTCGCGTCGACGATGATGTGGTGCACGACCACGCAGACGACGTGCTTCGCCGGTCCCGTCGCGAAGACACCCACCCGGATCAGCGGCGCCACGGCCAGGTCGAACGGGTGCGCGGCGAACTGCCGGAGGTCGTCGACGATGTGGTCCTCGCCGCTGTGGTGCATGTCGATCACCGCACGCACCTGCCCGGGACCCAGCACTCGCCGCACCGGCGCGCCGTCGACGACGGGGAACGACGAGCGCACTGCCGAGTGCCGGTCGACCAGCCAGTTCAGCGCCTCCTGCAGCGGCCACCACCGCACCGCGTGGTCCAGCTCGATCCGTACCGCCTTGTTCGACACGCCCTTGCCGGGAACCAGGTGTTGCAACGCCCACAGCGCCTGGACGCTCGGCTCCAGATCGCTCATCGACCGGTCCTGTCGCCGAGGATCGCGGCCAGCTCGCCACAGGCCTCATCGAGCAGCCAGTGTCCGACCGGGACGCCGTGCAGCTCCAGCGGACACGACGTGTGCCTGCGCCACCCGAGCAGCGCGCCCCGCCGGGTCTCACCGTCCCGCTCGCCGTAGCAGACCGTGATCGGCAGCGGCAGCGGCGGCGCGACTTCGTGGCGGTAGCCGGCGAGCACGGTGAAGTCCGCCCGGACAGCCGGCTCGGCGACCTTGCGCAGCCGTGGGTCGGCGGCGAGACCGGCGGGCACGCCCCCGATGTCGGTCAGGTAGTCCCACAAGCTGTCCGACGGCAGGTCGGCCACGCGCCGCGGCCGCGGCGCGATGTCCGGTGCCTCGTAGGACACGACCACGAACCGCCGGGGCAGCGGCACCGTCCCGGCGTGCAGCCGCCGGAGCACGCCGTAGGCCAGCAAGGCTCCGCCGCAGTACCCGAGAACGCTGTACGGTTCGCCGTCGAGCCGGTCGGCCAGCTCGGTGGCCAGTGTGGTGGCGAGGCTCGGGTAGTCGGTCCAGGCGGGTTCACTCAGCCGCGCCTGGCGGCCCGGCAGGTTCGCCGCCCAGAGCTCGACCTCGGCGGTCCTGGCCAGCTCGGCGAGCTGGGCGCAGCCGCCGCCCGCGTGGGGGAATGCGAAGACCGGCTCGCCGCCGGGGTCGCCGAGCCGTACGAACCAGTCCCGGGCGCAGCTCACCGCGTGACCTCCCCGCCGGCCAGGCGCTCGGCAAGCAGTGCCGGCGACGGCGCCTCGAAGATCAGCTCGAAGCTCACCGGGATGCTGGTCCGGTCGGTGATCCGGTCGGCCAGCTCGACGGCGAGCAGGGAATGGCCGCCCGCGAGGAAGAAGTTGGTGTCGGCGGACAGCCGGTCATCGTCCAGCACCTGCCGCCACAGCTCGACGAGCATGCGTGGCAGCGGTTCCGCGGGCAGCGGTGGCACCTCGCCATCGGGTGCGGCGACCAGCTTGGCCAGCGCCCGGTAGTCGATCTTGTCGTTTCCGGTCAGGGGGAACTCGGTCAGCACGGCGAACCGCGACGGGACCGCGGCCGCGGGCAGCCGGCGTGCGGCGTCGGCACGCAGCCGGTTCAGGTCGACCTCGCCGCCGGCGGTCCGCACCGCAGCCGCCAGCCGGAGGTGGCCGGCCGGATCCGGTTCGGTGAACACCGCGGCGGCGACCAGTTCGGGCAGTTCCTCCAGCACGGACTCGACCTCGGCGAGCTCGATCCGGTGTCCCCGGACCTTGACCTGCCGGTCAGCTCGGCCGAGGAACTCCAACTGCCCGTCGGGACGTTGCCGGACCTGGTCACCGGTCCGGTAGTAGCGGCCCACGCCGTCGGCGGTGGGGAACCGCTCGGCGGTCAGTGCGGGAGCTGACCGGTAACCGGCCGCGACACCGGCGCCGGCGATGCACAGCTCGCCGGGCTGTCCACAGGGGACGGTGCGGCCGGTCGGGTCGAGTACGAAGACCTCGGTGTTGGCGATCGGCGTTCCGATCGGCACCCGGTCAGGCACCGGCGAACGCAGCTCGGCCACGGTGGACCAGATGGTGGTCTCGGTCGGGCCGTAGACGTTGAACAGCCGGCACCCCGCCGCGAGCAACTGCTCGGCCAGCGGGGCGGTCAGCGGTTCGCCCCCGCACAACACCCGGCGGCCGCGCAGCCCGTCACGCAGATGCGGCACGAGCTGGCGCCAGGTGGTCGGGGTGGCCTGGACGACGGTGACCGCCTCGGCCTCGATCAGGCGTGCCACCGCCTCGCCGTCCAGCCGCACGTCGTCGGCGACCGAGACCACACCGGCGCCGCCGGCCAGTGCGACCACCAGTTCCAGCAGGGAGATGTCGAACGAGAACGTGGTCATCCACAACACCCGGTCACCGCTGCGGACATCGAGCAGCTCCGCGAAGTGCCGGACGACGTTGACCAGGTTGTCGTGCGTGACGTCGTCGCCTTTGGGGCGGCCGGTGGATCCGGACGTGTAGGTGACGTACGCGAGGTGGCTCGGCTCGGCGGGGATTGTGGGCTGGCCTTCGCCGACGTCGGCCAGGCGGACCACCCGGCGACCGGACGCCCACGCCGCGGACACGGCGCCGTCGGCGATCAACATCCGGACACCCGCGTGGTCGAGTTCGTAGGCGGCGCGTTCGGTCGGGTGCGCCCGATCGAGCGGCAGGTAGGCCGCACCGGCGGACCACACGCCGAGCACGGCCGCGGCCAGCCCCGGACCCCGCCGGCAGGACAGGCCCACCACGTCTCCCGCGCGGACGCCGCCGGCGACCAGCGCGTCGCGCACGCCGGCGGCCCTGGCCAGCAACCGCCGGTAGGTCATCCCGTCGACGGCCGGCCGGTCGGGCGTTCGGGCAGCCTGGGCCGTGATCACGTCGAGGAGAGTCTCCGGCCCCCACGTGCGGGCCGTGTCGTTGACCACCCGCACCAGCTCGCGGTCGGCCGCCACCGCGAGGTCGACCGTCCTCAGTGGATCCTCCGCCGACCGGTCGAGCGCGAGCAGCAAATTCTCGTAACGCGCCAGCAGCATGGCGATGTCCGCCCGGTCGTGCACCTCGGTGCTGTACACCGCGATCAGACCGATTCCGGTGGCCTCGGGAACCACTCCCAGCTCGAGGTCCAGCCTGCTCATGCCGTGGAACGCGTCCATGGGCGTGGCGACGGTACCGTCGATGGTCATCTGCCGGATCGCGGGCGGCATGAAGTTGAAGGAGTGCCGGAACAGCGGTACCCGCCAGTCCGCCGACCGGAGTGGCAACTCCCGCTGCAGCTCCTCGAAGGACACGTCACCGTGCTGCAGTCCGTTGAGGAATGCCGTGCGCGTCAGGGAGACCAGCTCGGCGAACGTCATGTCCTCGTCGACGCGCACGCGGACGGGCAGGGTGTTGGCGTGGTAGCCGACAGCGCCGGACTCGACCGCGCCTCGGCGCGCGTTCGTCACCACCCCCACGACCAGCTCCCTCCCGGCGCCATGCCGGGACAGCAGCAGGTAGTACGCGGCCAGCAGGACGATGCTGGTCGTGGACCTCGTGCGCACGCGAAGACGCTCCACCGCGGCGGCACAGCGGGGGCCGAGCGTGTGGCCCAGGCGGTCGCCCGCGAACGTCGGCCGCGGCGGTGCGAGCTTGGCGCCCGCGAGGGCGGGCAACCCGCTGTCGAGACCCTTGAGGTGCTCCTTCCAGTACTCGACGGTCGCGGTGGCGACGGGAACGCCGGTGTGCAGGGAGATCTCGTCCCGCAGCTCGGCGGCGGGCTCGGCGCCGCTGGCATACGAGTCGTACAGCGACACCAGCTCACGTGCCAGGATCTGCACCGTGACGGCATCGCTGACGAGGTGGTGCATCACGCTGCACACCGCGCTGCCGCCCGGGACGGCGATCAGGTGGACCCGCACCAGCGGCGCTCGCTCGATGTCGAACGGCTCACCGACGAGCCGGGTCACGAACGCTTCCAGGTCCTCTGCCGAGCACGAGTGCATGGCGAGCGGCACCTCGACGTCCTCGACCGGCGAGATGTGCTTCCGCAGCGCGGATCCGGCCGCCCGCACGGTGGCACGCAACGCGGGATGCCGGTCGACGATGTGGTTGAAGGCCTGTCGCAACGGCCACCAGCGCAGCATCTTGTCCACGCGCCAGGCGAAACCGACGTTGCAGATGCCCCGCCCCGGAGCGAGGTGGTGCAACATCCACTGTGCCTGTTCCTTGCCCGTGAGCGGGAAGTCCGATGGCGTGTCGAGCACGGTCACCCGGCGTCCTCTCGATGACCAGCCGCGAGAGACGGCCTGCTCGTCACCGGTTCCCGGGACATCAGTTCCGGCTGGACACGATCTCGGCGGCCAGCGCCCGAGGGGTGGAGTGGTTGAAGATCAACGCGGTCTCGATGTCCTCCCCCAGCGTCTCCCGCACCCGGTTCATGATCCGCACGGCTGTCAACGACGAACCGTCCACCTCGACGAAGTCGACGTCGGGTGTCGCGGCGCCGAGCAACAGCTCCGCGCGCCAGATCTCCACCAGCTGATCCAGCAACTCGTCCCGCTCGCGGTCTGAATCCGACACGTTCGCTCCTCGCCATCCGGTTCCCTACTCACTCGCCGGCGCACCGCCCGCCACATCCCGGAGGTGATCCTGCACGTTGGCCGGCTCGTCGGTCGCGTCCCAGAAAAACAGGACTGCGCGCGACCGCGATCCGCGGCAGGGGGCCGTCCCGACAGGGGATCTGTCGCGGGATTGTGGGACGTGTTGGCCCGTCGTGGGCGGTCCACTATCGGTCGCGTAGTCGCGGGTCGGTCGAACACGCGAGGTCGTCTCGCGACGATGTCGCGGCCGCCCACCACGTCGCCGCAAGTTTCCAGCGGAGGAGCTCGTCGAATGGGCGGTTCGGACCCCATTGCCATCGTCGGCCTTGCCGGGCGTTTCCCTGGCGCCAAGGACATCGACGAGTTCCGGGACAACATCCTCGGTGGTCGCGCGTCGATCTCCGACCTGCCTGCCGACGAGATGCTCGCCTACGGTGAACGACGCGGGATGATCGACCACCCGCGGTACGTGCCGCGACGCCCGATCCTGCACGACGAGGACGCCTTCGACGTCAAGGCGTTCGGGATGACCCCGCGCGAGGCGGAGCTGCGCGACCCGCAGTACCGGCTGTTCCTGGAGACCGCGCATGCCGTGCTGGGACACGGCGGCTACGACCCGTCGGTCTACACCGGACACATCGGCGTGTACGCGGGCACCAACGTCAACCGGTACCGCTACGACTTCGTCGAGCGGCGCCCGGACATCATCGACTCGGTCGGGTACCTGGCGGTGGACATCTCCAGCTCGCCGGACTACCTGTCGACGTTCGTGTCGTACAAACTCGGCCTGCGGGGCCCGAGTATGACGGTGCTGACCGCGTGTTCGACCTCGCTGGTCGCGGTACACGTGGCGTGCACCGCGATCCGCGCGGGCGACTGCGACATGGCGATCGCCGGCGGTGTGGACGTCGAGTTCCCGTTCCACGCCGGGTATCTCTACCTCGAGGGCGGCATTCTCGCGGTGGACGGCGTGCCGCGGCCGTTCGACGAACACGCGACCGGCACGAACTTCGGCAACGGGGTCGGCGCCGTACTCCTCAAGCCGCTGTCCCGGGCGCTGGCCGACGGGGACACCATCTACTCGGTCATCCTCGGCTCGGCGATCAACAATGACGGCAACCGGAAAGCCGGCTTCACCGCGCCCAGCGTGGACGGGCAGAGCGAATGCGTCCAACGGGCGCTGCGGGCCGCCCACGTGGATCCGCGCACCATCTCCTACGTCGAGGCCCATGGCACGGCGACGCCGGTTGGCGACCCGATCGAGCTGACCGGGCTGATCGACGCGTTCCGCACCGTGGGCGGCCCGAACCTGCCCAAGCAGTACTGTGCGATCGGGTCGGTGAAGTCCAACATCGGCCACCTCGGCCAGGCC
>NZ_JBJMIE010000470.1:0-6132 GCF_045807065.1 Actinophytocola sp.
CCTTTGTCGGGGGTTTTCTACTGACCCACGCCAGCTGGCGTGGGGGTCTGTGGGGGCTCGACGCGCGACGGCGCGAGCAGTGGGGCGTGCACCGGGCGGTCGTGCAGTGCCGCGCCGAGCGCGAGCAGCACGCCGGCGGTGCCGGTCGCGAGGTCCATGGACAGGCGCAGCAGTCCCGTACCCGGGAACGCCATCCCGTCGCCGTACGGCAGCGCGTGCCACGCGAGGTTGCGGACCTGCCGGGCCACGTCCGGGTCCGCCGCCGCGTCGGCGGACCGCCCTGCCAGGTAGAGCAGCACGCCGGCGCGGCCCGTGAGCAGGCCCGGCAGGATGTACATGGGGGAGCGCGCCGTGCGGGTCACCGCCGCCGCGGCCTTCGCGAACTCGTCGTCGCCGCGGCGGCGCAGGTACTCGTCGAGCACCATGCCGATGCCGATGCTGCCGCCGTCCAGGTAGGGCATCGAGCGCCAGCCCTCGTTGACCTCGAGCGTCCCGTTGTCCCGCCAGACGCAGCGCCGCAGGTCGAACCGCAGCGCGTCGGCGGCGCGGTCGAGGTACGCGGCGTCGCCGGTGTCGTCATACATCCGGATCAGGAGCAGCGCGGGACCCGACCGGCCCCGGAACAACCCGGCCCACGGCTGTCCGGAGCCGCTGATGGGGTTGTCCTTCGTGGACTCCGGGGTCTGCGCGACCAGCTCCGCGGCCCGGCGCGCGGCCACCCGCAGCGCCGGCTCACCGGTGGCGTCGGCGAGGTGCAACAGGTTCAGCCCGAACCCGGACACGCCGCCGAGCAGGTCGTGGCCCATGGACTCCCAGTTCTCGCGCAGGCAGATGTCGACGACGTCGAGCGCCTCCTGCCGGTACCCGAGGTGCGCCAGCGCGAACGCGGCGCCGTGCAGCCCGTCGTAGAGGCCGAGCCGGGTGCCGCCCGCCGGGTTGGTGGCCCGCTTGACCAGCCAGTTCTCGTACTCCTCGATTCGGCCGGCACCGGTGACGTCCAGCGCGTACAGCACACCCGCGGCACCGTAGGCGAGACCGAGCCCACCGACCGCGAACTGCTGCGGGTCGCCGGGGAACAGCCGGTCGTCGCGGTGCGGGGTGGCGCTCGCGCGGATCGCGCGGACCAGGTCGTCACGCAGCGCGGGCCACGCGGCGGGGTCCGGTTCGAGCTTCGGGTTCGGCAGGCGCGGGGTCTCCGGTGGCACGATCACGTCGACCGACTGCGCGAGGAAGTCCGTCGGCACCGGGAAGTGCTCGGCGATGATGTCCGCGAAGTGCCGCGCCTTCAACCGGTGCAGGCCGAGCAGGTTGGTCATCGGCAGGAACAGCGCGAACGTCAGGCAGGCCAGCGCGTAGTTGTCGATGTCGAAGCCGTGCACGTCCCGGGGCGGCGCGAAGCCGGGGTTGTTGAGGCCGGGCCGGGTGGCCTCCTCGACCGGCGACGAGACCTCGTAGTCCAGCAACGCGATCGTGTCGTCGGGCCGCACCACGATGTTGAACAGGTGCAGGTCGCCGTAGACGATCCCGCGCTCGTGCACCATGGCGATGGTGTTGCTGACCTGGCGGTGGATGTCGAGCGCCCACTCGCTGAACTCGGCGTACTTCTCCGGTGTCGACGCGGGGTCGATCAGCGGGTACCGCAGGACGATGGCCTTGCCGAGCACGTCGCCCTCGACGTGGTCCATCACGAGGAACCGGTGCTCGCCGAGCAGGAAGTAGTCGTGCACCCGCGGAATCCCGGGTACGCCGGCGAGCTTCGTCAGCGTCTCGTACTCGCGCCGCAGGCGGCGCACGGCGTCGTGGCCCCACGAGTCGAGGCCGGCGTGCGGGCGGGCCTCCTTCAGCACGACCTGCTCGCCGGTGCGGGTGTCACGGCCCACGTAGATGCCGCCGCCGTTGGAGAAGTGCAGCACGCTCTCGATCGTGTAGGGCAGGTCGGTGGTCGTGACCGCGTTGCGGGCGGCCAGGTGCGGCTCCAGGAACGTCGGGAGCGTCACCCACGGCGGCAGGTAGAACACCGGGTCGCGCTTGTCCGGCACGAGGTTCCCGTCCGGGTCGGCGATGGCGTCGACGACCTGACCGGCACTGTCCACTGTGTACCGATTGGCGAACGCGCCGTACCGCACGAAGAGCGGACCGTCGCCCCAGCGCAGGTCACTGAGAATGTACGGACTGGGCTCGCCTTCGAGCTGCTCGCCGAGCTCCGTGAGAATCTTCTCGCAGGCCTCGTCGCTTTCCGGATAAATGGTCACCAGCTTGCCGGCGTATCCTCGGGGGGCGTATTTGGCGACACGGGCGAGCAGCGCGGAGGACGAACGGAGGAACTTGAACGAGATGCCCCGGGCGACGCAGTACTCCCACACCGCGTCCAGCACGCGGTCGGCGTTGTTCTGCGTGGCTGACGCGTGGATCTTCCAGCCCTGCAACGGAGTCTGCTGCCGCTCGGCGGGATGGACGACGAGCCAGTCGTCCTGGGCGCGCAGGGTCCAACCGTCCGGCAACGGCCGGGACGCGGTGGCGAAGGACTCGCCCGCGGTCTCCACCGAGTGCATGGCGTCGTAAAAGGACGGGTCCGCCATGCAGAACGGTTGGTAGTCCTGATCCATGCCCGGTTGCTCCGCTCATCGGTTCACGTTCCGACACACATCGTGGGTCACTTGCATTGCCTGGCCTTAGTGCAAACCGTCATGGATGAACCACGCACATGTCACATATTCGGGATAAACGTGAGTTCGGTTAGACCGGTCGGGTGACGTTACTGCTTCGCGGCGTCCCTGAGCGCCTCGATCAGACCCACAAGTGCCGGCAGCGCAAGGGATGTCTCACGTACCGCGGCATGGATCGAGCGCACCGGCTCGGGCTTGCGCACGCGCCGGACGACCACGCCCGGGTGACGCTGCCCAAGACCCAGTCGGGGAATGAGTGTTACGCCGAGTCCCGCGGCGACGAATCCCTGCGCGGTGGCGTAGTCGTCGCTCTCGACGACGAAGTTCGGGGTGAACCCGGCCGCCGCGCACGCCTCGAGCATGCGTTCCAGGCACGGCCCGGCGGACAGCTCGTTGTTGACCCACGGCTCGTCGGCCAGCTCGGCGAGATCCAGCACGCGTTTGGCCGCGAGCCGGTGCCCCTTGGGGAGGACGGCGTCGTAGGGGTCGTCGAGCAGGTGCACGAGCCGGATGCCGTCCCTCGGCCGCTCGCGGGGTGACACGGTGAGCGCGAGGTCCGCGTCGCCGCGCTCGACCTCCGCCAGCTGGTCGCCGGGTTCGATCAGCTTGAGGTCGACCTGCACGCGCGGGTACTCGGCACGCAGTCTGGCCAGAGCGGGCGGCACGAGCGCGGCGCCGGCGGTGGCGAAGTAGCGGATGGCGAGGCGCCCGGTGCGACCGGCCCGCAGGTCGGCCAGCGCGGTCTCGGCCTCGGCGACGTGCTGTGCGATGACCGCGGCGTGCTCGGTGAGCAGCCGACCGGCGGCGGTCGGGCGGACACCGCGGCCGACGCGCTCCAGCAGCGGGAGCCCGGCCTGCCGCTCGAGCGCGGCGATCTGCTGGCTGACCGCCGAGGGCGTGTAGCCGAGGTTGGTCGCCGCCGCCGTGACCGAACCGCTGGTCACCACGGCTCTGAGCACCTGCAACCGTCGCACGTCGAGCATGTAGCTCAGCTTAAGCGTCGGACCCGGACCGTTAACCCATGGAGGGCAGGAAGCTCCGCGCCCTGTCGTGGTCGAGCCCGGTGGCCTGCAGGAGATCGACGGCGACGGACCGCAGCTGCGCGGTGACCACCCGTGCCGAGAAGCCGACGTGGTCGAGGTCGTGGGCGTCCACGGTCCTGGCCGCCTCGCGGATGGCCTCCCGCACCAGTGCGGGGTCCCCGTCGTCCTCGAGCACCCTGGCGAAGTCGGCGGCCGCGTCGGCCAGCTGCCGGAGGGCCTGGGGAAGGACGGCCGGGAAGGTCTCGTCGTCGGTCAGCGCGGAACGCGTACGCCGCAACAGCACCCGGCTGTTGCGGAGGGCGAGGTCGACGGGCTCGGTCGCCATGACGTACCGCGCGATGCGGTGACGCTGGCGGCGGTGCAGGGGCGAGATGGCGGCGGTCTCCTGCGCGGCGCTGAGGGCGGCGCGGTAGTCGTCACCGGTCCGCTGGGTACGGGCGCGGCGAAGGGCCTCCTGGGCGATCTCGCGGTCCTTCTTGGTGATGGCGTCGGCGGCCGCGGTGAGGGCGGCGGCCAACTCGGCGAGGAGGTCGCGGCCCCGCTTGTCGAGGGCGTCCCGGGGATCGCCGGGCATGAGCGCGACGGCGGCGAGCCCGAGCAGTCCGCCGATGAGCGCGTCGAGCATCCGGTCGAACCCGGCGGTGCCGCCGGGCGGCAACAGCGTGGCGACGAGGATCGAGGAGCTGGCCGCCTGCATCGTGACGAGCGCGCCCCCGCCGAGCAACACGGCGGTGGTCATGGCCAGCCCCAGCACGATCGCGAGCTGCCACCAACCGGTGCCGACCCAGGAGATGAACAGGTCGCCGACCCCGATCCCGAGGCTGACCCCGAGCACCAGTTCCACGACCCGCCGCAACCGCTGCTGCCCGAACCCGACCCCGATGCAGATCACGACCGCGATGGGCGCGAAGAACGGCCGGGCGTGCTCGAAGATCCGCGTGGCGACGAGCCAGGCGATCGCCGCCGCGACGGAGCACTGCAGGATCGGTAGGGCCATGAGCCGCAGAGCATGCCCACGCCGCCGAAGTGTGGCCCGCACCCGAGCCCGCCCAACCCGCACACGATCACGCTAAAGGACAACCGGCGCACTCGCGAACCCCCGCTGCGATCCCCGTGTTTCCCGTGTCCGCAGGTTTGCCGAGGCGCGATGCGGGTAGCTCTGTCCTGGTTGTACCAGCCGGAGGAGAGGCCTCGCCATGAATCGTCCGGATCCCGACAGGACTCGTCTCGATCTCAACCCTGCCGATCCGCTTCCACCCGGTCACCAGCCGCCGCCCGGTGCTCCGCCACCGATGGCCGAGCCCGCCTACGCGGAGCGGCGCGTCAGCGAGCCGGCCATCGCCGAGCCGCCGATCGCCGAGCAGGAGGAGATCGGAGACCCCGACCAGCAGCGGCGCAAGACCGTCAACGTGGTGTGCACGGTCATCAACGTGCTCTGCGCGTTGTTCGCCGTCGTGCTCGCGCTGCACATCATCCTGGTGCTCGGTTCGGCCAACCAGAGCAACGGGTTCGCCTCGATGATCAACAGCTGGTCGTCCGCGGTGTCCCTCGGTCTGCGCGACCTGTTCGTGCCGGCCAACGAGAAGGTGCGGACGTTCCTCAACGACGGCCTCGCCGCGATCCTGTGGCTGGTCATCGCGGCGCTGCTGACCTACCTGATCCGCAAGTTCGCCCTGCCCGGCCCGCGCCGGGTCTCGCACTACCGCCGCGTCTGGCGCTGACCGATGACCGAGGCGGCCGACTTCAGGTCCTCCACGAGGCCCTGATAGGCCGCCTCGCGGTCGTCCGAGCGCAACACCGACGACGGGTGCACCGTCGCCACCGCGCGTGCCGGCCGTTCCGGCAGCTCGACGACCTTGCCGCGCTCCTGGGTCACCTTGAAACCCGTGCCGAGCAGGGACTGTGCCGCGGTCGCGCCGAGCAGCACCACCAGGTCCGGCCGCAGCGTGTCCAGCTCCGCGAGCAGCCACGGCCGGCACGCGACGACCTCCGTGCGGCCAGGCTTCTGGTGGATCCGGCGCTTGCCCCGCTCCGCCTGCTTGAACTTGAAGTGCTTGACCGCGTTGGTGACGTAGACCTTCGTCCGGTCGATGCCGGCCTCGACGAGCGCGCGGTCCAGCAGCTTGCCGGCCGGCCCGACGAACGGGTGGCCCTGCCTGTCCTCCTGGTCGCCCGGCACCTCGCCGACGATCACGACCGTCGCGTTCGCAGGCCCCTCCCCGAACACGGCCTGCGTCGCGTCCTTGTACAGGTCGCAGCCGCGGCAGTCGTGCACTGCCGCGGCCAACTCCTCGATGCCCGCACCCGCGGGCACGTACTCCTCAGCGCCAGCCATACCGAAGAACCCTACCGGAAGCGTCCGACCGGGACTGTCAGTCCACTGTGGACTCTTCGGCGGCGGGCGACCCGGTCGGCACGCGCAG
>NZ_JBJMIE010000471.1:0-7038 GCF_045807065.1 Actinophytocola sp.
ACGACCACGTAATCGAGGCAGGGCTGTCGGTCCGCCCCGAGGAGCGAGTGACGCCGTGGCGGTACAAAGCCGTCGCCGCGGCGGCGATGAGAGGCATCGTGCCAGACCAAAGCCTTGACCGGCAGACGAAGGCCATCGGCTCACACGAGGTCGAGGTCGGGTTCCGGGAAAACCGCGCGGACATCCTCGCCCTGTGCGAGGACTCCCGACTCGGGCGGCTCGGGGTGATCGACGCGGCCGCCCTGCGTGAGGTCTGCCGCCGGCCACTGCCAACGCGGCTGGAATTCAGCGCCTTGTACCCGACCCTGGCGTGCGAGATCTGGCTACGTGCGCTGGAACGAAACTCCGCACCGCAAGTCCGGACGAGGAGGCCGTCGTGGCACTGAAACTCCGACCCACCGTGTTCGAAGCCGAGACCGAGTACGGGATCGTCCTACTCGACGGAGAGAGTGGCCGGTACTTCGACCTCAACGAGAGCGGTGCGCTGGTACTGCGCACTCTCCTGTCGGGAGGAACGGCGGGACAGGCAGCACAAGCACTCACCGAGGAATACGCCGTGGAGCTCGCTGAGGCGGCGCAGGACGTCGAGGACCTGCTCACACACCTACGTACGACGCGAATGGTCGAAGGTTAGGAGGCCGGCCCCATGACCAGTCCCGAGGCGATCTTCCACGATCCGCGTGCGGTTCCGCTCCTGCGCCGCACGAGGGTTCGGGTGGCGGTCGCGGCGGCCCGGCTGTTGGCCCGCAGGCCGCCGAAACGGATCCGTGCCGTGCTGACGTGGTTGCGGCGCGGCGCCCGCCCTGCCACCGCGGGAGAGGCGTCGGACGCACGGCAGGCCGTGGTGTCCGTGAGCCTGGCCTGCGCCGGTCGCGAAGGATGCCTGATCCGTTCGCTGGCAACGGTTCTGCTGTGCCGGTCGTACGGGTACTGGCCCACGTGGTGCCTCGGCGCGCGCCGCCTCGCCCCGTTCTACGCTCACGCGTGGGTGGAAGTCGACGGTGTCGTGATCGGCGAGGAATACCCACCCGACTACTTCCGCACGTTCTTCACCGTGCCGCACGGAGACATACCATGACACACACCACGCAGTCCTGGCAGTGGTACGAACAGAACGCGCAGATCTATCAGGAGATGGACCCGGCGACGGTCGAGTTCGGCCGGCAACTGCTCGACTACGCCGACCCGCCGCCGGGCGCCCGGCTACTCGACGTCGGCGCCGGCCGAGGCGCGGTGGCCGGGCAGGCGGCCGCCCGCGGTTGCGCGGTCACGGCCATCGACGCCGCGCCGAGCATGGTCACCCAGCTGCGCGAGGACTTCCCGGGGATCACGGTGTCGCGAATGGACGCGCACCGGTTCGACTTCGCCGACGGTGAGTTCGACGTGGTGACCGCGGGATTCGTGCTCGACCTGCTGTCCGACCCGGCCGCTGCGCTGGCCGAGACGCGGCGTGTGCTCCGGCCGGGCGGCGTGGTGGCCCTGTCCGTACCGGGCCTGCTTCCCCACCGCGAGCGTTGGCAGTGGCTCGTCGACCTCGCACAGGAGTTCTACCCGACAGCGATCCAGGAAGACACACCGCCAGAAGCCACTGTGGACATACCGACGCTGCTCGCGGGAACCGGTTTCACCGGGCAGAACCGGCGGGACTTCCACCTGCCCGTCCCGATCGCCGGGCCACTGGCGCTCTGGGAGCTGTTCGCCGCACGGCTGCCGATGGCGGAGTCGACGGGGGCGGTGGTCCGGCAACCCCGTGACCGGGCCGAGGAGTTTCGCCGCAGGTTCCTCTCCGGTGCCCGACGGATGCACGCCGGCGGCGGTATCGCGATGGACCGGCACATGATCATGTATCGGGCCGCGAAACCTTCGTAGCACGTGGCGGGTACTGGCTCGGGTTCACGGGCTTGTCAGGGGGTGGTTGCCTGATCACCAAGCAGCCGGCGGCGGCTGGCGTGGTGGGCGGTAATCTTCCCGAGCATGCGCGTGATGACCTGGAACACCGCGGCGCGCCGGACAAGGAACCGCCCCAAGAGCCTCAGGGTGTTGTGCTTGCCGCAAATGTCATCCGTGCAGGTCAGACGGCGTGGTGGTACTCGTGAAGGATGCCGTCCAGTCGTTGGCATCACGCTCTGCCCGTCGAGGAGCCAGGTGACGCGCCGCTGGTGCCCGGGCAGCCACGGTGCCAGTGCGTTGGTGCGGACCGTCTCGTAGGGGACGGGTTTACCGCACCCCACGATCGGCGTTCACCGCGGATACCATTCGAGAAATCAGCTCAGCACCGGCGGATGCGGCCGAAGTGCAGTCATCAGGCTTCTCCCTGTCGTCGCTGTGCCGGGTTGGCCGACCGGCGGGCGATAATCCATCGTGCTCGTCTGTGCCGCCGGGTGGAACACGTCGACCACCGGGGCTATGAGACGCCTACGCTCAGGGGAAGCTTCGAAGCCTCGCAGAGTCGCAACTGACGAGAGGTGGACGTGAGTCGGTCCGCGGAAATGACGTTGCACCCGGTCTTCGCGCTGGCATCGATCGGCTTGCTCCTCGTCTCGATCACCAGCGGGTCGTCCATGTTGTCTGTCACCGGGTCTCGCCACACTCGTTGTCACGCAAGCCGCGCCAGCGATGGGAAGAATGGCGGACGCAAGGTCGGCCGGTTTATGAAAACCCGTTGGTTCGGTCACCGCCAGCGCTTCGCCCTGCTCGTTCAGAACAGGCGACGCAACGGTGACCATTCGCCGGTCTGCCAGGGCACGGTGACCGCGGGGTCGTTCACCGGCGCCACCGTGGTCATGACCGCCGCCCTGCTCAACACGACACCCGCGCAATGCCTCACCCCCGCAGGGCGTCACCGGCACCAGCGGCCCCGCCATCATCGTCACCACCCCATTGACCTGAGCGCCCGTGAGAGACGGGCCCCGGATGGACCATCGGCGATCGCGCCTGAACAGATCACCTCCTCCCGACAAGGATTGCGAGTCAGCCCCCACCGCACTCGGCCGACTCGCCAAAGCCAGGACTTGGCCGACGACTGGTCCTCAGCGGGGGTCAGGCGCGGGCGTAGCGTTCCGCGAGGGCGTGCAGCAGTGCCCGGAGCTCGAGGGGTGACTCGACGGTGAAGTCCATGCCCAGCATGCCGATGTAGGCCGCGATCGTGTCCAGGGAGTCGGCGCCGGTGGCCAGGACCGAGGTGGTTTCGCTGATTGCTTCGACCACTCCGACGGTCGGGTTGATCCGGCCGAGGACGGCGTGGGCGGGGGCGTCGATCCGCAGGCGTGCGTGGACCTGCCATCCGCTGGACGCGACGCGGCGCATGGTGAAGGTCGTGTAGTCGTCGTCGGGGAGGGTGGCGGGGGCGAAGCGGCGGTGGGTGCGCATGCGTGGCGTGATCCAGTCGGCGCGGTAGACGTCCCACTCGCCGCTGGACGGGTCGCGGGCCACGAGAAACCAGCGTCGCTGCCAGGCGAGCAGGCGGTAGGGCTCGACGAGTCGCGAGGTGTCCCGGTAGTCGAAGCGGAACCACTCGACGTCGTGGATCGCGGTGGCGATGGTGCGAAGCACGGCGGGGTCGACTTCGGGGTCCGGGGCGTCGGTGCCGGTGTTCTCCGGTGCGTGGTCGACGACCGAGGCCAGCGCCTCCACCGTCGGCCGCAGGCGTGGCGGCAGGACCTGTTCGAGCTTGGCCAGCGCGCGGGCGCTGGAGGTCTCGAGCCCGGCGATGCCCCGGCCGGCGCGTAACCCGATCGTCACGGCCACGGCCTCCTCGTCGTCCAGGAGCAGCGGCGGGAGCTTGCCGCCCGCGCCGAGTCGGTAGCCGCCCGTCGCGCCGCGGGTGGCCTCGACGGGGTAGTCGAGCACGCGGAGGCGCTCCACGTCGTTGCGGATGGTGCGGGTCGTGACGCCCAGCCGGTCGGCGAGTTCGGTGCCGTTCCACGACGGACGCGACTGGAGCAGCCCGAGAAGCGCCAGGAGCCGTGCCGATGTGTCCGCTGTCACTTCAGCAACCCTCACCAAATAGGAACGAATCTTTCCTATAGACACTTTAGCGTCTGCGGCATGACGAACACGGACATCCGCCCCTTCCGCATCGAGGTCACCGAGGCCGAGCTCAACGACCTGACCGACCGCCTCGACCGCACCCGCCTGCCGCAGCCGGCACCGGGCGACACGTGGGAGCACGGCACCCCCAACCACTACCTCCGCGAGGCCGTGGCGGCATGGCGTGCGTTCGACTGGCGCGCCGCCGAGGAGCGCATCAACTCCTACCCGCACTTCACCACCGAGATCGAGAACCAGCCGATCCACTTCATCCACGTCGAGTCGCCGCACGCCGGCGCGACGCCACTGCTGCTGGCGCACACCTATCCCGGTTCGTCGGTCGACTATCTCGACCTGATCGATCGGCTCACCGACCCCGTCGCCCATGGTGGGCGTGCCGAGGACGCGTTCCACGTCGTGGTGCCGGACGCGCCCGGTTTCGGCTTCTCCAACCCGGTCGCCGAACCAGGCTGGACGACCGCCCGGGTGGCCCGCGCCTACGACACCCTCATGCGCAGGCTCGGCTACCAGCGCTACGGCGCCCACGGCTCCGACCACGGCGCGCTGGTCGCCCGCGAACTCGGCATCCTCGACCCGGAGGGTTTCCTGGGGCTGCACGTGTTGCAGCTGTTCTCCTTCCCGTCGGGCGACCCCGCGGAGTTCGAACGGCTCGAGCCGCGGGACCACGCCGGTTTGGCGCACATGCAGTGGTTCCAGAAAGTCGGCGGCTACAACACCATGAACGCCAGCAGACCGCAGACGATCGCGGCCGGTCTCAGCGATTCACCGGTCGGGCTGCTCGCCTACAGCGAACTGTTCAACTCCTTCGGCAACGGCACTTCCCTGGTGCCGCTGGAGACGATCCTCACCGAGGTGTCCGTCGCCTGGTTCGCGAACGCCGCCGCGGGCATGAGTCGGTCCTACTTCGACAACGCGACCGCCGCCACCGACGAGCCGGCACCGGTCAACGCCGCCCCGACCGGCGTGGCCGTGTTCGCCGACGACTTCCAGACCATCAAGGTGTTCGCGGCACGGGACAACTCCAACATCGTGCACTGGAGCCGTTTCAAGGAGGGCGGCCACTTCGCCGCGCTCGAGGTTCCCGAAGTCGTGGTGGACGACATCCGCACATTCTTCGCCGCACAGCGTTGACAGCACAGAATCGGCGGTAGGCCGAGTCGGCAGCGCGGGCTCGGCCGACGCCGCCGAGTTGGAACGAGAAGGCCGGAAAGCCTGAGAACCCGGCCGACGCCTAACTGGCACGCGACACGACCGCCCGCCAACCAGTGATCGGATTGACCCTGGCCTGACCCCGTTTCGTTGGTCCGAATAAGAGTCTGGACGCCCGAGACGGGCAGGAAGGCTCGATGAGCATGGTGACGAGGAAGCGGCATTCATCGGAGCAGGTTGTGCGGAAGTTAATGACGGCGGATCGGTTGTTGGCCAGGGGCAAGGACGGGGCGGCGGTGTGCCGCGAGCTGGGCGTTTCGGAGCAAACCTAGCATCGGTGGCGTGACCAGTTTGATGGGTTGAAGGCTGATGATGCGAAGCGGTTGAAGGATCTCGAGCGGGAGAACTTGATCCTCAAGCGGCAACACGCGTCGCGGGGACACTACCCCCGTGCGGACCGACAACAGCCGCTACCGGGACCGGCTCCGGTGGCTGCGCGATCGACGGCGCGCGGACCACAATCGCGGACGAGCCGCGGCGTGGCCGTGATCGGATTGTGGCCAGGGCGGGAAAACAGGCGGAGCACGTCGAACGCCGCCTTCCTCCGCCAGGTGCGTGTCGACCAGATCGCGGGCAACGCGACACCGGCGCAGAAGAAGAGCGCGAGTCCGCCGATGACCAGCGATGGGACGGCACCGGTGGAGGCGCTGGCCGCGAGGAGCAGCGTGATCGTTGTTCTCATGCCAATAGTGTGCGAATCTTCTCAAACGACAGAAGTGATCCCGGATGAGTCCGAAAACCACCGGAACTCGACGGAGGTCCACCGGCTTCGACCGCATACGGGACCGAATACGCCCGCGACGGTGAGGAGGACTCGGAGTGGCGCGTTCCCGGCCGATCGCGGAACCGCTGGCCGCCTTCTGTGCTTCACTGCGCGAGCTGCGACGGGCCGCAGGCCAGCCTCCGCTCGCGGCGGTGCGTGTCGAAATGTCGCGCAAGCCGGGTATCTCAACGCTTTCCGACGTACTGACGGCAAAAATCACCACCGCGCCGGACTGGGGCCTGGTCGCCGAGTTCGTGACGGCGTGTTCGAACCTGGCACGGGCGGCATCGCGCACACTGCCGCCGATGGCGACGGACCTCGCGGTCTGGCAACGCAGACACGCGGAGCTCGAGGGGCAGCTGGACGCCATCGGGCGGCACGTCCGGCGGACGGCGCCGGCGGCGGTCGCGGCGGCCAGAACACTGCCCCACGACATCGCCACGTTCACCGGCCGCGAACGCGAACTCAAGCACCTGACCCACGCCATCACGTCGGCGAAGTCGGCCGGCACGGTCGGCATCATCGCGATCGACGGCATGGCCGGTGTCGGCAAGACGGCGTTGGCGGTGCGCGCCGCTCATCGGCTGGTCGGGAGCTTTCCCGACGGCCAACTGTTCCTGGACCTGCACGCGCACACCGCCGGGCAATCGCCGGTCAGCCCGACCGACGCCCTGCAGGCGCTGCTGTCCGCGGTCGGAGTCGAACCTGGTGCCGTACCCCGGAACCTGGACCAGCGCGCGGCGCTGTGGCGCGACAGGCTGGCGAGCAGGAGAATACTCGTCGTCCTGGACAACGCGGTCGGCCACGAGCAGGTCAGACTCCTGCTGCCGGGCGCCTCCGGCGCCTGCGTCCTGATCACCGCGCGCCGCCGGCTGACCGCGCTCGACGGAGCTGTGATGATGCCCCTGGAAATACTGTCCCCGACCGAGGCCGGCGAGCTGTTCGTCCGCGCGGCGGGCACCGGCGATCCGCGGTCTGCCGCCGTCGGTGAGCTGACGCGGCAGGTCGGATACCTG
>NZ_JBJMIE010000472.1:0-5857 GCF_045807065.1 Actinophytocola sp.
CGGTACGCCACGTTCGCCAGCGACTCCGGCCACCAGCAGAGCCCGATCGCCGTGCCGAGTCTGGACGGGTCGTTCGGCGTGAACGACGAGGCCGTCACCAACTTCGCCGCCGGTGACGCGCTGAAGAAGACGCGCGACGCGAGCCTGTTCCTCATCCGGCGCGCCTACGGGACCGACCCGGCCGAGGTCTACTTCGCGGGAGGCTCGACAGGCGGCCGCGAAGCCCTCGTCGTCGCGCAGCGGTGGCCGACGGCGTTCGACGGCGTGATCTCCGCCTTTCCCGCCTGGAACAACCTCGCCGAGATCCTGGACCTGGGGTATCTGACGCAGATCCTGTCCCGCCCCGGCGCCTTCCCCGGAGTCGAGAAGCAGACCCTGCTCTACGACAGCGTCATCAAGGCGTGTGACGGTCTGGACGGTGTCGAGGACAACGTCGTCTCGAACCCGGGTGCCTGTCACTTCGATCCGCATGCGCTTCGCTGCCCTGGCGGCGTCGACGCCGGTCCGACCTGCCTGTCGGACCCCCAGATCACGTCCGTGATCGCCATGTCCACCCCGTTCCGGTGGCCGTACCGGATAGCCAGTGGCGAGACCGGGTACCCGGGCTTCCCGTTCCTCTCCGGGGCGGACATGCGAACCCCGTTCCTCGGGTTCGGCACCACGGCCCCGGCCAGTCCGATGCCGGTCACGAGCGGCTACGGGATGCAGTACTGGGACCAGTGGGTCAAGTACTTCCTGACGCGGGACCCCGAGCACAACTCGCTCGACATCGATCCCCGGCATCCCGGGAAGTGGCTCGACCGGATCAGCCACCTGTCCACGATCGAGGACCGCAACGACGCGGACCTCCGCCCGTTCGCCCGCGCCGGCGGCAAGCTGATCCTGCTCCACGGCGCGGCGGACGAGCTGGTCTCACCCCGCTCGACCAACGACTACTACCAACGGGTGCGGGACGTGGTGGGCCCCGGGACGACCGACACGTTCATGCGGTACTACCTCGTGCCCGGGGCGAACCACGCGAACTTCGGCACACCGGCGTTCGCCGCCAGCTGGGACTCGCTGTCCGCACTCGAACGCTGGGTCGAGAGGGGACAGCCACCCGCGAGGCCGATCGTGGCCGACGCGAACCACGACCGCACCCGTCCACTGTGTGAGTATCCGGGCTGGCCCAGGTACCGCGCCGGCGATCCGGACAGCGCCTCGAGCTTCGTCTGCATGCGCTGACGTCGCGGACCCGGCCGTCCGGTCCTCGCGGCCGCGAGGACCGAACGCCGTGCGCTCGCCCAGGTGCCCACGGCGTCCAGGAACTCGCGCGGCCGGGGTCGTGGAGATGTCGGTCGGCCGGAGGTGTCGATCTGGTGCGGGCGTCGCGTCGTCCCTGTGTGCGGCGCCCCTGTGGGTGTGGGCGCCCCGGCACAGGGAGACAAGCGGATGACGAGTCAGACCACCGCGACGGTGTCCGGCGAGGATGCGGTGCGCGGGCCCGTCGTGGCGCGGGCGCGTTGGGCGATCACCGGGGTGTTCTTCGTCAACGGGCTGCTCATCGCCACCTATCTCGTTCGGATTCCGTCGCTCAGGGTGGGGTTGGGCCTCACGGAGCCGCAGTTGGCCGGCGTGCTGACGTGCTTCTCGGTGGCCGCGCTGCTCGCGATGCAGTCCGTCGGCGCGCTCGTCGCGCGGTTCGGCAGTGTCCGGGTCATCCGGGTCACGCTGGCCGCGTTGCCGTTCGCGCTCGCCGGGATCGGCGCGGCCGGCGACGTCACCCAGCTGGCCGCGGCCGTGACCCTGGCCGGGGCGGTGCACGGCATCCTCGACGTGGCGATGAGCTCCCACGCCGTCGCGGTCGAGCGGCTGCTCGGGCGACCCATCATGAACGGGTGCCACGCCGCCTGGGGGACCAGCTCCATCATCGCCTCGCTGACCGGCGCGGCCGCCGCCGGCATCCCCGTCTGGGTGCACACCACGGGCGTGGCCGCCGTCGCCCTGCCCGCCGGCGTCGTGGTCGGTCGGTGGCTGCTGCCGACCGGGACCGACCGGCAGACAGCGGGCGGCACGCCGAGGCAGACCTGGCGCACCGGGTGGACGCGGCCGGTGCTGGTGTTCGGGTCCATCGGTCTGGTCCTGATGCTCTGCGAGGCGGCCGTCATCAGCTGGAGCGGTGTCTTCCTGCACGAGGACCGCGGCGCGACACTGGCCGTGGCGGCGGTCGGCTACGGCGCGTTCACCTCGTGCCAGACACTCGGCCGGCTCGGCGGGGACCGGCTGACCGAACGGTTCGGCCGCGTGCGGGTGTTCCGGGCACACGCCTGCGTGGTCGTGGCCGGGTTCGCCGTCGTCGTCCTCGGCCCGTCGCAGTACGTCGCGATCGCCGGGTTCGCGGTGCTCGGCTACGGCACCTCCGTCCTGGTGCCGCTGATCTTCAGCACGGTCGGGCACATCGGCGGCGACGGCGCGGCCACGTTCGTCGCCCGCGTCGCGACGTTCACCTACACCGGGATCCTGACCGGACCGGCGCTGGTCGGCTGGCTCGGCCAGGGGATCGGGCTGACCTGGACCTTCGCGGCTCTCATCCCGCTCGTCGGCGCCGTCGCGCTCGGCGCCGGGGTGCTGACCACCCACGCTGGACCGGGCCAGCGCGGGTAGCGGCGAAACCCGTGGCAGCGAACGACTCCCGCCGGTCTTTCACGACTGCCCGGCGCGCGGACGACGCGCCGACCGGCGCCGACGGACCAGGCCGGTGACGAGCACCGCCGCCCAGACGGCGCCCAGCGCGACGGCCAGGCCGGCGCCGTAGTCCCGGTCGTGCAGACCCGGGTTGACGGCGGTGCCGTACGGCCGCCACAGCAGCGGGATCGCCACGAGCGTCAGGACGCCGCTCAGCACCACGCCGGCGGTGACCGGTGCGCGCCAGGGCTTCGGCAGGACCCGGGTCAGCACCACCCCGGTGAGACCGACGGCGGGCGCGACGAGCCCGTCGTGGATCAGCGGGCCGCCGACGAACCAGGCGGCGCCCTGCACGGCGTTCACGGTCCGGGAGGTGGCGAAGTCCCAGACCAGCAGAGCACCGTAGGTGAGCAGTGCCAGTCCGGACAGGGCGAACAGCGCGCGGATCACAGCACCTCCATGCGGTGGACCCACTTCGTCTGCAGCACGCCGGGCCGGTTGGGCGCGATGACGCGGCAGGGGAAGCCGTGGTCGAGTGCGAGCCGCTCGCCGCCCAGGCGCAGGGCGAGCAGGGTGCCGCGCGTGTGGGTGGCGGGCAGGACGCTCGTCCGGTAGGCGCCCGCGCGTTCGAGGGAGGTCACGCGCACCGGGTGGTCGGGGTCGGCGCCGGCGAGCCGCATCAGGTCGGCGACGGCGATGCCGGTCCACGTGGCGGACTGGCTCCAGCCTTCGACGCACGCGATCGGCAGGTCGGCGCTGCGCTGGGGCAGCGCGTCCAGCTCGGCCAGCGACAGGCGGGTCGTGCCGTGCGGGCCGGTGATCGCCAGCCGCCACCCGGGGTCCCAGGTCACGCCGGCGGCTCTGGCGGTCCGGTTGACGGGCAGGCCCTGCGCCCCCCGGTCCGACCGCCACGAGAGCGGGGAGACCTCGCGCAGCAGGGGAACCGTGGCCCCGGCGGTGGCGACGACCGCGGCCCCGGCGGCGGCGTAGGTGGTGGCCAGGAACGTGCGGCGGGACACCGCCGCGGAGTCGGGCTCGTGCTCGAGGCGGGTGAGACCGCGGCGGAGCACGGGCAGCTTGACCGCGACGTGCAGCAGGATCGACCCCGCGGCGACCCAGGCGACGGCGTAGTGCGCGGCGAGGAAGTAGAAGCCCCAGGGGTAGTTCTGGGTGGCGTTGAACAGCCCGGTCGCCAGCTCGAAGAAGGCGGCGCCGGACAGGACGAGGATGGTGAGCCGTTCCAGCGCGTGCGGCAGTGAACGCACCAGGGGACGGGCGAACAGCTTCGGGTAGACGGACCACAGCTTGGCGAGCAGCAGCGGAATCGCGGCGATGCCGGACAGGACGTGGAGGCCCTGCGTGATCCGGTAGAGGTTCACCGGCTCGGCCGGCCAGACGAACCAGGACGGCGGCTTCTGCACGGCGTGGCTCACCAACCCGGTCACGAAGCAGAGCAGGAACGCGATCCCGAGCCAGACCCCGAGCCGCGCGGTGACCGTCTCGTGGTGGGCGGGACCGTGGAAGTCCCCCTCGCGAGGCGGCTGCAGCCGGTCGATGAGCCTGCCGAGCCGACCGTCCTCGGCGGGCCGCAGCCTGTGGACAACTCGGCCGAGCCGCCCTTTTCCGTCGGTGCTCACCGGGAGCGTGGAATCCGGGGGACCCCCTGGCGCACGAGTGGGATTTTCGCTCGGGGTGTGCTCGTTCGGGTGGTTGTTCATGGTCGCACCAGTTCCGTGAACCAGCGGCCGCCCGCGTCGCGCAGCCAGTTCGTCCGAAGGCCTGCCCGGGACGCCGTCCGCGCGGCCGCGTCCGCGCCGAGCCAGGCCCAGTCGAACCAGCGGGCGCCGAGGGACTCGCCCGTCGACACGCGTACCCGGCCGCGCCGCAGGCCGGTGCCCGGGGGCTCCACCTCGACCAGCGCGCTGCCGCCGGCACACAGCAGTTCCCGCACCCGGTTGAGCAGGCGCACCGGGTCCCCGCCGATGCCGATGTTGCCGTCCGCCAGCAGTGCGTGCCGCCACCGGCCCTCGGCGGGCTGGCGGTCGAAGATGTCACGCCGTACCGCGGGTGCGCCGGCCGCGTGGGTCAGGCGCACCGCGACCGCCGACACGTCGGTGCCGAGTGCGACCACACCGCGTTCCGACAGCGCGGCGGTCAGTCGGCCGGGACCGCAGCCGATGTCGATGGTCGGGCCGGTGCAGCTGTTCAGCAGCAGCTCGTCGCCCGGGTCCGGGGTGGCGCGCCACCGTTCGGTCGGCAGGCTGATCCGTTCACCCGTCGCCAGCTCCAGCCAGCAGTGGTGGCCCAGCAGCCCCGGTTCGAAGTCGTTCACCTCCCGACCGCCGCGAACGCCCGCGCGAACCGGGAGGACGGCGCCTGTGCCGCCACCAGGACCGCATCCACCACGGTGTCCACATCGGACAGCATGGGCAGTGGGCCGACGCGGAGTCCGATGCCGCGCAACGCGGCCGCCGTCAGCGCACCCGTGTCCGGCCGGGACATCGGCACCCCCCGCAACACCCGCGCGTCCGCCGGGCGGCGCAGGCCCAGCGCCCACCAGCCGCCGTCGACGGCGGGACCCAGCACCGCGTCGGTCTCGCCCAACCGGGTCAGCGCGCCCGTCAACAGCGCCGGCCGCACCTGCGGGGTGTCCATGCCCACCTGCAGCACCGGTGCGCCGGGGAAGCGTGCCGCCACGTCGGCGTGCGCGTTCGCCAGCCGGTCGGCGAAGTCCACGCCGCGCTGCGGGAACACCACGCAGCCCCGCAACGCGGCGGCCAGCTCGCCGGTGCGTTCCGCCTGGGCCAGGTCGCCGGTCAGCGCGCAGGCCACCGTGACGTCCCGCACCGCGCGTGCACTGTCCACAGTGTCCAGCAGGGCCGCGGCGGCGAGCCGGGCGGCCGCACGGGCGCCGACGGACGCGGCGAGGCGGGTCTTGGCGAGTCCCGCGACCGGCGCCTTCGCCACGACGAGGACGACGGCGGCCGGCGCCTGGCGCCTCATCGCAGCACTCCCGCCATGTCGCGGACCGCGCGGAGCGTGCCACGGACCGAACCGGACACCTTCGAGCGTGTGCCGGCGGCGCGGGGCCGGTACGCCACGTCGTGTTCGGCCACCGTCCAGCCCGCGTCTGCCGCCCGTAACAACAGTTCCAACGGGTAGCCGAAAGCGCGGTCCCGCACGTCGAGCGCGA
>NZ_JBJMIE010000473.1:0-39448 GCF_045807065.1 Actinophytocola sp.
CTGCTCGGGCACTCGGCCGGCGCCGCGGTGGCGGTGCTCTACGCCGCCCGCCACCCCGATCGCGTCGACCACCTCGTGCTGGTCACCCCCACCCCGATCGTCGTCGGCCTGGAGATCGCCGACGCGGACCGGCGGGAGGTCGCCGAGCAGCGCCGGGGAGAGCCCTGGTTCCCGGACGCGTTCGCCGCGTTCGAGCGGATCTGGGCCGGCGACTTCTCGCCGGCCAACTGGACGGGGATCGCCCCGTTCCACTACGGCCGCTGGGATGCCGTCAGCCAGGCCAACTACGCCGCGACGGCGGCCGAGACCAACATGGCCGCGACGGAGGTCTACTACTCCGACGGCGCAGTCGACCCGGACGCGACCAGAGCCGCCCTCGGCCACCTCGACGCGCCGGTCCTGCTGGTCGCGGGCGAGTACGACGTCGGCCTCCCGCCGAAGCGGGCCGCCGAGTACGCCGGGCTGTTCCCGCACGCCGAGCTGGTCGTGCGACCGGCCGGCGGCCACTTCCCCTGGCTCGACGACCCCGAGTCGTTCGCCCGCACGGTGACCGCCTTCCTGGTCTGACCCGTTTTCCGGGACCGCCGTACACCGTAGAGCCGGTGCCGCTATCGTCCGAACGGACCATCGCGTTCACCCCAGTTCAGAGGAGCCCGTTGTGAGCAGTCCGTACGGTCAGCCACAGCAGCCTTACGGCCAGCCCCAGCCCTACGGCCAGCAGCAGCAGTACGGGCAACAGCCGTACCCGCAGCAGCAGCCCTACGCGCAGCAGCCGTACGGTCAACCGCCCTACGGCCAGGCGCCCTACGGCCAGCCCGGCTACGGCCAGCAGCCCTACGGCGTCCAAGGGTGGAGCCCCTCCGGCGGCAAGCCGAGCAACTACCTGGGCTGGGCCATCGGCTGCATCTTCCTGTTCTGGCCGGTCGCCATCCCGGCCATCATCAACGCGACGAAGGTCGACCCGGCCTGGCAGTACGGGCAGCACGCCGAGGCGCAGATGCGCTCCGAGAAGGCGAAGATGTTCTGCACTGTCGCCACGGGCCTCGGCGTGGTCGTGTGGCTCGTCAACATCGTCCTCATCGCCACCCTGTGAGCCACGCCGGCACTGTCGGTGGTGGATGAGACGATGGGGGTGTGAGCCTCTACCGCGACACCGGGATAGTGCTCCGGGTCCAGAAGCTCGGCGAGGCCGACCGCATCATCACGTTCGTCACCCAGCGCCACGGGAAGGTGCGGGCGGTCGCCAAGGGCGTGCGGCGCACCACCTCGCGGCTCGGTGCCCGGGTGGAGCCGTTCGCCCACGTCGACGTGCAGTTCTACACCGGGCGCACGCTCGACGTGATCACCCAGGTGCAGACCATCGACGCGTTCGGGGCCGGGATCGTCGTCGACTACCAGCGGTACACCGCCGGGTGCGCGATCCTCGAGACGGCCGACCGCATGTCCGCCGAGGAGGGCGAGCCCGTCCTGCGGCTGTACCTGCTGGTGGCCGGGGCGTTGCGGGCGCTCGCGGACGGCCAGCGCGATCCCTCGCTCGTGCTGGACGCGTTCCTGATCAGGGCCATGGCGTTCGCCGGGTGGGCGCCGGCGGTCAACGAGTGCGCGCGCTGCAACGAGCCGGGGCCGCACCGTAGCTTCTCCATCCAGGCCGGGGGAGCGGTGTGCCCGCGGTGCCGTCCGGCCGGCTCGGCCGCGCCCGCCCCGGAGACGCTCGAGCTGATGGGCGCGCTGCAACTGGGGGACTGGCAGGTCGCGGAGCGGTCCACCGGCAACGCGCGCCGGGAGGGCTCCGGGCTGATCGCCGCCCTGCTGCAGTGGCACCTGGAGCGGCAGCTGCGGTCGCTTCCGCTGGTCGAACGCCGGGGAGGGGTCCAGTCCACCGGCGGTGTCGGCACCGTTCAGTAGTGTCAGGCCATGCTGCGTCCCCGTACCCGACCACAACCACCGGAACCCCACCCGTCCGGCGCCCAACCGCCCGCCATCCCCGCACAGTTCGTGCCGCAGCACGTCGCGATCGTCATGGACGGCAACGGTCGCTGGGCCAACCAGCGCGGCCTCACCCGCATCGAGGGGCACAAGCGCGGCGAGGCGCAGGTCGTCGAGGTTGCCAAGGGGTGCATCGAGATGGGCGTCAAGTGGCTGTCGCTCTACGCCTTCTCCACCGAGAACTGGCGGCGCAGCCCCGAGGAGGTCCGGTTCCTCATGGGTTTCTCCCGGGACGTGATCCGGCACCGCACCGACGAGCTGGACACCCTGGGCGTGCGGGTCCGCTGGGCGGGGCGCCGGCCGAGGCTGTGGCGCAGCGTCATCCAGGAGCTGGAGTCCGCCGCCGAGCGGACCAAGCACAACAACGTCCTCAATCTGGCCATGTGCATCAACTACGGCGGCCGCGCCGAGATCGGGGACGCGGCCCGCGAGGTCGCCCGGCTCGTCGCCGCGGGCAGGATCAACCCCGAGAAGGTCAACGAGCGCACCCTCGCCAAGTACCTCTACCAGCCGGAGATGCCGGATGTGGACCTGTTCATCCGGCCCTCGGGCGAGCAGCGCACCTCCAACTTCATGTTGTGGCAGTCCGCCTACGCTGAGCTGGTCTTCCAGGACATCCTGTGGCCGGACTTCGACCGGCGCGACCTGTGGCGCGCCGTCGAGCAGTACGCGCGGCGGGACCGGCGGTTCGGCAGCGCGAAGGACAGCGACGAGGTCGCCGCGGTACTCAAAGGAGATTCATGACCGAGCAAGAGGCGGTGAGCACGGCGGACCTGCTCACCAAGGCCCGCAAGGCGCTCGAGGCCTTCCACGACGTGCACGTCGACGACGACGGCGCGCTCACCTTCCGGCACGTCGACGTCCCGTGCGCGGTCCAGGCCATGCAGCTCGCCGACGGGCTCACCGTCCTCAGCCTCACCTGCGTGGTGGCCTGGGACCTGCCCGACGACCCGCACCTCGCGTCGTCCGCGGCGGAACGCGCCGGGCAGGGACTCTTCGGCACCCTCGGCGTCGTCCGCTCCGAGCGGGGTATGGACGTGACCCTGCGGTACGCGTTCCCGGCCGACGGCATCGGCGAGGCCGCCCTGGGCACGCTCCTGATGCTGGTGGTGTCGACGGCCTCCCAGCTGCGCACCGAGCTGATCGGCGAGGCCAAGAGCGAGTGACCGAACCAGCGACCACGGCGGCCGCCGACCCGATCGAGGACGAGCCGACCGACCACGAGCCGTTGCGGCGACCGCGCATCACCTCGCTCGAGGTCCTGTGCGGCGTGCTCGTGCTCGCACTCGTCGGCCAGCAGTGGCTCGCCGACCAGCTCGACGTGCCGGCCGTCCAGACGGCGGCCACGGTCTTCGTCGCGGTCTGCGTGCAGGCCCTGCCCTTCCTGGTCGTCGGCGTGCTGATCAGCGGCGCGATCGCCGCGTTCGTGTCCGCGGACCTGCTGCGCAGGCTCCTGCCACGTCGGGCGGCGCTGGCCGTGCCGGTCGCCGGGGTGGCGGGCGTGGCGCTGCCCAACTGCGAGTGCGCGGCGGTGCCCGTGGCGCGGCGGCTGATCCAGCAGGACGTGCCGGCCGCGGTCGCGGTGACGTTCCTGCTCGCCGCGCCGGCGGTGAACCCGATCGTGCTGGTCGCCACCGCCGTCGCCTTCCCCGGCGAGCCACGCGTGGTGCTCGCCCGGTTCCTCGGTTCGATGGCCACCGCGGTCGTCATGGGTTGGCTGTGGGCGCGGTTCGGGCGGATGGAGTGGTTCGCGGAGCGGGCGTTGCGGCGGCTGCCCGAGCCGGGCGAACACCGCGACCGCTGGGCGGTGTTCTTCGAGACCGCGCGGCAGGACCTGGTGGACGCGGGCGGCTTCCTCGTCGTGGGCGGGTTGACCGCGGCGGTGTTGAACGTGGTCGTGCCGCGGTCGTGGATCAACACGCTGGGCGAGCAGGTGTTGCTCGGCATCGTCGTCATGGCCGTGCTCGCGGTGGTGCTCGCGCTGTGCAGCGAGGCGGACGCCTTCGTCGTCGCGTCGCTGTCGACCATGCCGATGCTGCCCCGCCTGGTGTTCCTGGTCGTGGGGCCGGCCATCGACATCAAGCTGTTCGCACTGCAGGCCGGCACGCTCGGCCGCCGCTTCGCCGTCCGCTTCGCGCCGGCGACGTTCGTGGTCGCGATCGTGAGCGCGGTGGCCGTCGGGATAGTGGTGCTGCCATGAGCGGAGCATGCGGAGCGAATCATCGGCAGCACGGGCGGTCGGAGCCTGCGAGGAGCGGTCGTGAGACGTGAGACCCAGAACATCCTGCTGGTGCTGCTCGGCGGCGCGCTGCTGAAGATCTCGTTCACCGGCACCTACCTGCGGTACGTGAAGCCGAGCCACAAGTGGCTGCTGATCGCGGGCGGCACCGTGATGGTCCTGCTCGCGGCCGTGTCGATCATCCGCGAGATCCGCGGCGCGCGGGAGCACGGCGACGGGCACGCGCATTCGGCCCGCAGCGCGTGGCTGCTGGTACTGCCGGTGCTCGCGGTGTTCCTCATCGGCCCACCCCCGCTGGGCGCGGACTCCGTCGAGCGGGCCGCGGGCAACTCGCCGGCCAAGCCGTCCACCGAGGGCGGGGGCTCGGACCTGTTCCCACCGCTGCCGGCGGGGAACCCGATCGCGCTGCAGCTGAGCGACTTCTCCGCGCGGGCCGCGTGGGACAGGGCGCACTCGCTGGACCACCGCACGGCACGCCTCACCGGCTTCGTCGTGCAGGAGGGCACCGACACGTACGTCGCACGCATGGCGATCACCTGCTGCGCGGCGGACGCGTTCCCCGTCAAGATCAGACTGCTGGGCAGGGAGCTGTCGAACCTCCCCGTCAACAGCTGGATCCAGACCGACGTAACACTGCGCCCAGGCTCGGCGACCAGGGCTGACGAGTACGTCCCGTCAGCCACGATCCACTCGGTCCGACGGGTTGACCAGCCCGAGGACCCGTATGAGCACTAGCCGGGCCACCCGGATGGAACAGGTGGCCAGACTCGTCCGCATGGGCCGCGCGGACGAGGCCGAGGAGTTGTTGCGGCACGACGTCGTGGTGTCCGAAGACCCGCTCCAGGCCCGCACCGCGCTCGCCGACCTGCTGTTCCAGCTGGACCGCCTCCCCGAGGCACTGGCGGAGTTCACCGCCCTGGCCACGAACGCGCCGTGGCCGGTGGCACGTGCCGCGCGCCAGGGCCGTGCCGGCGTGCTGTTCGCGATGGGCAGGTTCGGCGAGGCACTGGCGCTGTACCGGGCACTGTCCGTCCCGCCGAACGACCCGAACGACTTCCTGGTGCGCGCGTCGGTCGCCCACGTCCGCGCGGCGATGGGCCACGCGGAGGACGCGGTGGTCGAACTGCACGGCCTCCTGGCCGAGTGCCGAACCCGCTGGGGCGCGAACGCCGAGGTAACCCTGTGCACGATGCAGGTCCTGGGCGACGCACTGCTGATGTCCGACCAACCCGCCGCCGCGGTGCGGGCGTTCGCGGAGACCGTGGCCCTCCGAACGACGGCGTCCGGCCCCGCTGACTCGATGGTCCTGTGCACGCGCCACATGCTGGGCGTCGCACTGGAAAAGGTCGGCCGAACCGACGAGGCCGAACGCGAGCTGCTGACCGCCGCCGCCCGCCGCGACCGCCCGCCGTCCCACAGCTGCTCGCTCGCCACCCGCCAGGGCCTGGCCAGGGTCGCCAGGGCACGGGGCCAGATCGCCCTGGCGACCGAGACACAGGAAACGGTGGTGGCAGGCATGACCCGCCTGTACGGCCCCGACCACCCGACGACCCTGGAGTCCAGGTACGACGCGGCCGAACTACTGCGATGGCGCGCCTACCCGACGGAGGCCCGGGCCGCACACCGCGAAATCCTGGCGGCACGAACGCGCGTCCTGGGCCCACACCACCCAGACACCCTCAAGAGCGCCGCGGCAGTCGACTCCCACTGACAACAGTTCGCCGAGACCGCCCCAAGCCACCCAACATCGGGGGACGGTTCAGGCCGACTCGCGAACCACCAGTGTCACCGGCAAGATCGTCGTCTCCGGACGCACGTCCTCACCGCCGAGCAGGGCCATCAACTTCCGCACCATCTGTCGCACCTGCTCGCGGGGATCCTGGTGGATGGAGGTCAACGGCGGCTCCATGGCGGGTGCGAGCGCCGGGTGATCATCGAACCCGATCACGGCCACGTCATCGGGAACCCGTCGTCCGGCGGCACGCAACGCCTTCATCGCCCCGGCGGCCATCAGGTCGCTGGCCGCGAACACCGCATCCAGCTCCGGACACCGAGCGAGCAGCCTGACCGTCGCCGCCTCGCCACTGCCCATGGTGAAGTCGCCGGGCTCCGCCAGTTCGACCGAGCCGAGTCCCACCGAGGCCAGCCCGGCCCGCCAGCCGTCCAGCCGGTCGGCAGCGGCCGGGTGGTCCACCATGCCCGTCACCGTGGCGATCCGGCGTCGTCCCGACGCGTACAGGTGCTCGACGGCCAGCCGCGCCCCCGCCTTGTTGTCGAAGTCGACGGCGTGCGACCCGCGCTTCCCGTTGCCGGGCCGCCCCCCGTACACGACCGGGAGGCGAGCCAGCCGCAACGCGGTCGGCAGCGGGTCCCCCTTGTGCGGCGCGAACACCAGCGCCCCGTCCGCGTGCCCGCCCTCGAGGAACTTGATCGTCCGCGGCACGTCGTCGCGGGAGTCGACGAACATCAGCAGCATCTGCGCGCCGACCGCGGACAGCTCGCGGAACGCCCCGTGCATGACGGACGCGAAGTACGGGTCGTCCAGGACCTTGGCCTCGGGCTCGGACAGCACCACGGCGACGGCCCCCGTCCGGCGGGTCACCAGCGACCGGGCCGCCTGGTTGGGGGAGTAGCCGAGCTCCTGCGCGGCGCCGAGCACCTTCTCCCGCGCACGCACGCTGACGTAGGCGTCGTCGTTGAGCGCGCGCGACGCGGTCGAGCGGGAGACGCCCGCGTACGCGGCCACGTCCTCCAGCGTGGGACGTCCGTCGATCGGCATGGTCGAAGTGTAACGGAGTGGCCACTTCTGAGAGCGCTCCCGGAAAGTTCTTGACACTTCCCCGTAATCCAGACCACACTCGGAACTCCCCAAACTGGGAGCGCTCCCAGAAATGTGACGGCGCAGTCGAGGACAGGACGCAAAGGGACAACAGACGTGCGAAGCAACCAACGACGGGTGTTCGCCGGTGCGATCGCCTTTGCCGCAGCGGTAGGCCTGACCGCGTGCGGCTCCTCCGGTGACTCGGGCGGATCTGATTCGGGGAAGATCGAGCTCAGCATCGGTACGTTCACCGAGTTCGGGTACGAGGACCTCCTCCCGGAGTACGAGAAGCTCCACCCGAACATCAAGATCACCCACCACAAGACCGGTGAAGGTGGTCCCTACCATCAGCAGCTGCTGACCAAGCTGGCGGCGGGCAACGGTCTCGAGGACGTGGTCGCCATCGAGGAGGGCCACATCCCGGATGTGATCGACAAGCCGCAGCTGTTCAACAACCTGGCCGACATCGGCCCGAAGGACGTCAAACCGGACCGCTGGCTCGACTGGAAGTACCAGGCGGGCGTGGCCAAGGACGGCACCTGGATCGGCTACGGCACCGACATCGGTCCGCTGGCCATGTGTTACCGCAAGGACCTTCTCGATGCGGCCCACATGGCCACCGACGAGGCCTCGGTCAAGGGTTACTTCACGAGCTGGGACTCCTACTTCGCGGCAGGTGACCAGTACACGAAGGCGACCGGCAAGCCGTGGTTCGACTCGGCGTCCCAGGTGTTCAACGCGATGCAGAACCAGCTCGACGAGGGCTACATCTCGAAGGACGACAAGCTCGCGATCGAGTCCAACAAGGACATCAAACGCAACTGGGACAAGGTGACCGCCGCGGTGAAGGGCGGCCAGAGCGCGAAGCTCGTCGCGTTCAGCCCGGAGTGGAACACCGGCTTCAAGCAGAGCGCGTTCGCCACCAAGACCTGCCCGTCCTGGATGCTGGGCGTGGTCAAGGAGCAGGCCGGCCCGGACAACGCCGGCAAGTGGGCGATCACCGACGCGTTCCCGAACGGCGGCGGCAACTGGGGCGGCTCGTACCTCGCGGTGCCCAAGCAGTCCGCACACCCGAAGGAGGCCGCGGCGCTCGCCGCGTGGCTGACCGCGCCGGAGCAGCAGATCAAGGCGTTCGAGAAGACCGGCAACTTCCCCAGCCAGGTCAAGGCGCTCGACTCGCCGGAGCTCCTGGGCACCACCAACGACTACTTCGGTGGTGTGAAGACCGGTCAGCTGTTCGCCACGATGGCGCAGAAGGTCGGCAAGGCGCAGTACAAGGGGCCGGGTGACGGCAAGATCCAGGAGAACGCCACCAGTCCCGCACTGCAGGCGGTCGAGCAGGGCAAGTCGCCCGAGGAGGGCTGGCAGCAGGCGGTCGACTCCGCCAAGAAGATCGTCAAGTGATGACTACGGTAACAAGGCGGGCGTCACACCAGGGGGTGGCGCCCGCCCCACCGCGCAAGCCGAAGCTCACCTTCCGCCAGCGACTGTCCCTCGCGGACGTCAAGTGGTCGCCCTACCTCTACATCGCGCCGTTCTTCGTGATCTTCGGCGTGGTGGGCCTGTTCCCGCTGCTGTGGACGGCGTACCTGTCACTGTTCGACCGCGAGCTGCTCGACACCGAGGGCACGTTCATCGGCTTCGGGAACTACACCGAGCTGTTCCGGGACAGCCAGTTCTGGAACGCGTTGTTCAACACGATCAGCATCTTCGTACTGTCGTCCGGGCCGCAGATCGTGGTCGCGGTCGGGCTCGCGGCGCTGCTGAACACCCACCTGCGCGCCCCGACCGGGTGGCGGGTCGGGGTCCTGTTGCCGTACGTGGTCAGCCTCGTCGCGGTCGGCCTCATCTTCGGGAACCTGTTCGGCCAGAACTACGGTCTCGTCAACGGCCTGCTGAAGGCGATCGGGCTGGACCGGATCGACTGGCAGACCAACCGGTTCGCCTCGCACCTGGCCATCGCCACCATGGTCAACTGGCGCTGGACCGGTTACAACGCACTGATCGTGCTGGCCGCGATGAAGGCCGTCCCGAAGGAGATCTACGAGGCGGCGCTGATCGACGGGGCCTCGGCGGCACGGCGCTTCTTCTCGGTGACGCTGCCACTGCTGCGGCCGACACTGATCTTCGTGGTGGTCACCTCCACCATCGGCGGCCTGCAGATCTTCACCGAGCCCAAGCTGTTCGACGCCATGCCGGGCTCCAACAACGGCGGACCGTCCAACGAGTTCCAGACGATCACGCTGTACATGTACCAAACCGCGTTCGAGACGCAGAAGCTCGGCTACGCGTCGGCGATCGCCTGGGTGCTGTTCCTGGTGATCATCATCTTCGCGGTACTCAACTTCCTGCTGACCAGGCGACTCTCGTCGAGCGGCGCGGAGGAGGCACCATGACCTCGCGCGCGCGTTGCCCAACCCCCACCCTGTCCCGGGGGCGTCCCGCCTTGCCAGTCTACCGGCCGGGGCTGACATTCCCGGCTTGTTACCGGCTGGTTGTGGATTACTCGGGCGCTGTGGACAACGTCGAAGGTAGGGCCTCATGACGGCCATCTCGCTGCGCCGGGTCACGCGGCGCGCACAGACGGGCGACCGGCGTGCCTCCTTCTGGGTGTACGGGCTGCTGATCGCGTTCATGCTCGGGTCGGTCTTCCCGTTCTTCTGGTCGTTCCTGGTGGCCTCGCGGGACAGCTCGATGCTCACCGAGCGGGTCCCGCCGCTGCTGCCCGGCGGCAACTTCCTGTCCAACGCGGCGCGGGTGTTCGACACCGTCCCGTTCTGGAAGGCGCTCGGCAACAGCGTGGTCGTGTCCGGCGCGGTCACGCTCAGCACCGTCCTGTTCTCCACGCTCGCCGGCTTCGCGTTCGCCAAGCTGCGGTTCCGCGGCCGCGACGGCCTGTTCCTGTTCGTGGTCGCCACGCTGGCGGTGCCGACGCAGCTCGGCATCATCCCGCTGTACATGGCCATGGGTGAGCTGGGCTGGGCGGGCCACCTGGAGGCGGTGATCGTGCCGAACCTGGTCACCGCGATCGGCGTGTTCTGGATGCGGCAGTACACCGCGCAGGTGGTGCCGTACGAGCTGATCGAGGCCGCGCGGGTGGACGGCTGCTCGATGATCCGGGTGTACTGGCACGTATGCCTGCCCGCGGTGCGGCCGGCCGCGGCGTTCCTGGGCATGTTCACGTTCATGACCTCGTGGAACGACTTCCTGTGGCCGCTCGTGGTGCTCAACGCCGACAACCCCACCGTGCAGATCGCGCTCGAACGGCTGCAGAGCGGGTACTACGTCGACTACTCACTGGTGTTGGCCGGGACGACGCTGGCCACCATCCCGATCTTGTTCGTGTTCGTTGTACTCGGCCGCCAGATCGTGGCGGGAATCATGCAGGGCGCCGTGAAGGGGTGACCATGTCAGTTGTGCCGCAGACGTCGTCAGTAGTGCCGCAAGCCGCGGGGTCGACAGCGCTTCGTTTCCCCACAGGCTTCGTGTGGGGTGCGGCCACGGCCTCGTTCCAGATCGAGGGCTCGACCAGGGCGGACGGCCGCGTCGACTCGATATGGGACGTGTTCTGCCGCCGTCCCGGCGCCGTGGCGAACGGCGACTCGGGCGACCCGGCCGCGGACCACTACCGCCGGTATGAGCAGGACATCGAGCTGATGTCCACGCTGGGACTGGGCGCGTACCGGTTCTCGATCGCGTGGCCGCGCCTGGCGAACCTCGGCTTCTACGACCGGTTGGTGGACTGCCTGCTGGAGAGGGGCATCGCCCCGTGGGCGACCCTCTACCACTGGGACCTGCCGCAGTCGCTGGAGGACGAGGGCGGCTGGACGAACCGGGACACCGCGTACCGGTTCGCCGAGTACGCGGCCGCGGCGGTCGGCCGCCTCGGTGACCGGGTGAGCGGCTGGCTCACGCTCAACGAGCCGTGGTGCGCGGCGTTCCTCGGGTACGGCAACGGCGTGCACGCGCCGGGTGTGCAGGACCCGCGGGCGGCGGTCGCGGCCACGCACCACCTGCTCCTCGGTCACGGGCTCGCGATGTCGGAGATCCGCGCGGCCGCACCGGACGTCCCGGCCGGGATCACGCTGAACCTGTTCCCGGTGCGGCCGGCGACCGACTCGGAGGCCGACCTGGACGCCGCCCGCCGGATCGACGGGCTGCAGAACCGGATCTTCCTCGACCCGGTGCTGCGTGGCGAGTACCCGGCTGACGTGCTCGCCGACCTGGCACCCTTCGGTCTGCCGGAGCTGGTCCACGACGGCGACCTCGGGGTCATCAGCGCCCCCGTCGACCTGCTCGGGATCAACTACTACCGCGCCTACCTGGTGTCGGCGGACGACGCGGTCGACGGGCCGTCGGAGTGGCCCGGCTCGTCGGACGTGCGGTTCCTGCAGTCCGGGCACCCGAAGACGGAGATGGACTGGGAGGTCCAGCCGGACGGGCTGACCGACCTGCTGGTGTCGCTGACTCGCGACTACCCCGGCGTGCCGCTGTACGTCACGGAGAACGGCGCCGCCTACCCCGACACGTTCACCGAGGACGGCCAGATCCGCGACACCGACCGGATCGCGTTCCTGGACGGTCACCTCCGCGCCTCGCACGCGGCGATCGAGAAGGGCGCCGACCTGCGCGGGTACTTCTGCTGGACGCTGCTGGACAACCTGGAGTGGGCGGAGGGCTACAGCAAGCGGTTCGGCCTGGTGCACGTCGACTTCGGGACCCAGAAGCGGACGCTGAAGGAGAGCGCCCGCTGGTACGCGAACGTGATCGGCAACAACGGCCTCCCCGCCGCGGAGGGCTGAGGAAGACCTACCGGGGGCCGGGGCAGCTGAAAAACGCCCCCGGCCTCCGGTACGCGCGTGTCCAACCCCCAGGACCCGCGTGTCCAACCGGCGCGACGGGTGAGTTCGACGAATCGTGTCGGCCGGCCGTGCGCGGATTCGTTGAACTCATGCGTCCGGTTCGTTGAACTCACGCGTCCGGTTCGTTGGACACGCGGTTCGTGGGCGTTGGACACGCGGGCTAGCTGCAGTCGGCGCAGGTGCCGAAGACCTCCACCGTGTGGCTGACCTCGGAGAAGCCGTTCTCGGCGGCGATCTTCTCCGCCCACTTCTCCACCGCCGGGCCCTCCACCTCGACCGTGCGGCCACAGGCGCGGCAGACCAGGTGATGGTGGTGGTGCCGGGAGCAGCGGCGGTAGACGGCCTCGCCGCTGTCGATGCGCAGGACGTCGATCTCGCCGGCGTCCGCGAGGGACTGCAGGGTGCGGTAGACGGTGGTGAGGCCGATGCCCTCGCCTCGGGTGCGCAGCTCCTCGTGCAGGTCCTGGGCGGAGCGGAAGTCCTCCAGCTGCTCCAGCAGGCTCGCCACGGCGGCGCGCTGCCGCGTCGACCGCCGGCCCGGGACCGTGGGAGCCTCGCGTTCACTCACCTGCCGGCTCCTTCCTCCACGTGTGCCACCGCGTCCACCACGATGTGCGAGAGGTGCTCGTCGACAAGACGGTAGACCACCTCGCGGCCGTGCCGGTCGCCTCGGACGACGCCGGCCGCCTTCAACACGCGCAGGTGCTGGCTGATCAGCGGCTGCGCGACACCGAGGGTCTCGACCAGCTCGTGCACGCAGCGGTCGTGCTCGCGCAGCTCCAGCACGATCGCGATGCGGACCGGAGCGGCGAGCGCACGCAGCAGGTCGCCCGCGGCCTGCAGCGTGACGACCGGCCGCGTCTCGACCGCGGTGACCGTCGCGCGGTCGACGTCGTGAAGCGCGGTCAGTTCCGGGGACGAGGTGGCATCCGAGGTCACGGGGAACATCGTCCTCTCGGTTGGCTGCTGAAACGGAATATCGTGTTCAACATCCTAGGCGTCGCGGCTATTTCACCTGCGCAACCGACACGGCAATGATGATCAGCAATACGAGGATGAGCACCCGTCCGGCGCGCTGCCCCGGGGCCAGCGTGCGCCAGGTGACCGCCAGCATGACCGCGATCGCCGCCGCGAGCGCACCCAGCACCAGCGCGCCGGGCACCCCGCGCACGACCACGCCGACCACGAACAGCGCGGCCACCACGAGGAACGCCAGAAGCGGTGGCACCCGGGACAGCGGGCCCTCACCGGCGACCAGCTTCGCCTTCGTCGAACGCCTCGCTCGCACCCTGGAGCCTCCTTACCGCCAGCAACGTCAGAAATCACTCGTTCGTGTCCGTCGCGGTCCGGCTACTCTTTGTCGACCGCCGTTGAGCGCTATGAACGCCACAACGATAGGCGCTCCGCAAGCTTCGCTTCGAAGCCCCAAGCGCGTGAGAAGTTGGAGTGAAGATGTCCGCCGATCTCGTCGAGACCGTCGTCAGCCTGTGCAAGCGCAGAGGCTTCGTCTACCCCTGCGGGGAGATCTACGGCGGTACCCGGTCCGCCTGGGACTACGGGCCCCTCGGCGTCGAGCTGAAGGACAACGTCAAGCGCGAGTGGTGGCGGTCGATGGTGCAGCGGCGCGAGGACGTCGTCGGCATCGACTCCTCGGTCATCCTGCCGAGACAGGTGTGGGAGGCGTCGGGACACGTCGAGACCTTCCACGACCCGCTGGTCGAGTGCCTCTCCTGCCACAAGCGCTACCGCGCCGACCAACTCGTCGAGGAGTACGCGGCCCGCACCGGCCTGAACGTCACCGAGGGCAACCTCAAGGTGGTGCCGTGCCCGCACTGCGGCGTCCGCGGCCAGTACACCGAGCCGCGCGAGTTCACCATGATGGTGAAGACCCACCTGGGCCCGGTGGAGTCCGAGGAGGGCCTGCACTACCTGCGGCCGGAGACCGCGCAGGGCATCTTCGTGAACTTCCTCAACGTGCTCACGACGTCCCGGCGCAAGCCGCCGTTCGGCATCGGGCAGATCGGCAAGTCGTTCCGCAACGAGATCACGCCGGGCAACTTCATCTTCCGCACCCGCGAGTTCGAGCAGATGGAGCTGGAGTTCTTCGTCGAGCCGGGCAGCGACGAGGTGTGGCACCAGTACTGGATCGACGAGCGGATGCGCTGGTACACCGACCTCGGCATCCGCGCCGAGAACCTGCGGCTCTACGAGCACCCGCGGGAGAAGCTGTCGCACTACTCGAAGCGCACGGTCGACATCGAGTACCGCTTCCAGTTCGGCGGCCAGGAGTGGGGTGAGCTGGAGGGCATCGCCAACCGCACGGACTTCGACCTCACCACCCACACCAACCACTCCGGTGTGGACCTGTCCTACTTCGACCAGGCCACCAACTCGCGCTACCGGCCGTTCGTCATCGAGCCGGCGGCCGGTGTCGGCCGCCCGATGATGGCGTTCCTGCTCGACGCCTACCGGGAGGACGAGGCCCCGAACGCCAAGGGCGGGGTGGACAAGCGGGCCGTGCTCAGCCTCGACCGCCGCCTCGCGCCGGTGAAGGTCGCGGTGCTGCCGCTGTCCCGCAACCCGGACCTCACCCCGAAGGCCCGCGACGTCGCGGCCACCCTGCGGCAGTACTGGAACGTCGACTTCGACGACGCGGGCGCCATCGGCCGCCGCTACCGCCGCCAGGACGAGATCGGCACCCCGTTCTGCGTGACCGTCGACTTCGACTCGCTGCAGGACCACGCCGTCACCGTGCGGGAGCGCGACAGCATGGCCCAGGAACGCGTCTCGATGGACAAGCTGCAGGGCTACCTGGCGGCTCAGCTGATCGGCTGCTGAGGACGAACCTCTGGGGGACGGCTCCGCTCGCCGCCTTCGGCGGAGCGGTCATGACGCTTCGGGGGCGATCCCCGCCCCTGACGTTTGTCACGGTGGAGTCGTGACGCGCGACCTGCGTGGCGGTGGTCCGCGGGCGGCATCGTCATCACCGTGAACGAAACAGGGATTTCCGCAGGCGCCGCGGTCATGCTGGCCGGCCTGCGCAAGAGTTACGGGGATGTCCACGCGGTCGCCGGGATCGACCTGACGATCGCGCCGGGCGAGGTGGTGGCGCTGCTCGGCCCGAACGGCGCGGGCAAGTCCACCACTGTGGACATGCTGCTGGGCCTGACGAAGCCGGACGCCGGCATCGTGCACGTCTTCGGCGCGAACCCGCACGAGGCGGTCGCGAAGGGCACCATCGGCGCGATGTTGCAGGGCGGTGCCCTGCTCGACGACGCGACCGTCGGCGAGACCGTCGCGATGGTCGCGTCCCTGCACCGCTCGCCGATGCCCGTCGTCGAGGCACTGCGCCGCAGCGGCGTCGAGGAGCTCGCGAACCGCCGGTGCAACAAGCTGTCCGGGGGCCAGAAGCAGCGGGTGCGGTTCGCGGTCGCGCTGGTGAGTGACCCGGACCTGCTGGTGCTGGACGAGCCGACCGCGGCCATGGACGTGCAGAGCCGCCGTGAGTTCTGGAAGTCCATGCACGGCTTCACGGACACCGGCCGCACGGTCCTGTTCGCCACGCACTACCTGGAGGAGGCCGAGAACTACGCGGACCGCGTGGTGCTCATGCGCGCCGGGCGGATCGTCGCGGACGGCTCGGTCGCCGAGGTGACCTCGCTCGTGTCCGGCCGCGTCATCCGGGCCGTCGTGCCCGAGGCCAGGGAGGACGCGCTCGCCATGATGGTCGGCGTGACCGAGGTCGAGTTCCGCGCCAGTCGCGCGGTGATCTCGACCAACGACTCCGACAAGACCCTGCGTGAGCTGCTCGCGACCTATCCGCAGGCCCACGACATCGAGGTGACCGCCATGGGTCTCGAAGGCGCCTTCCTCTCCCTCACCAGCGACGACACCAACGGGGCTGACCTGTCATGAGCTTGACCTACCTGATCCTCGAAGTGCGCCGCGCGACGCGCAACGGCCGGTTCCTGATCTTCTCGATCCTGTTCCCGGTCCTGCTGTTCCTCCTCTACGTGGGGATCTTCGCGAACGGCGACAAGGCCGTCGTCGGCATCCTGATGGTCAACATGACCTCGTTCGGCGCCCTGTCCGCAGCGCTGTTCGCCGGCGGGCGGGTCGCGTTGGAACGGTCGCTGGGCTGGCAGCGGCAGCTGCGGCTCACGCCGCTGTCCGGCTCGGGCTACCTGTTGGCCAAGGGCATCACCGGGATGATGCTGGCCGTGCCGGCGGTGGTGCTCGTGCCGTTGATCGCCGCGGTCGCCGAGGGTGTGTCGCTCGACGCGACCGGCTGGCTGCGGGTGACCATCGGCATCTGGCTGGCGGTCATCCCGTTCACCCTGATCGGCCTGCTCATCGGCCAGGTCGGCACGCCCGACAGCATGCAGCCGATCATGAGCATCACGATGATGACCATGAGCCTGCTCGGCGGCATCTTCATCCCGATCGACTCGATGCCCAACTGGCTGATGAAGATCTCCCACATCCTGCCCTCGTACTGGCTCGGCCAGGTGGGCCGGGGCGCGGTGACCACCGACCTGTCGGTCGACCTCGGCCAGGCCGTGCTGGTGCTCGCGATCTGGACGGTCGTGTTGGGCTTCGGGGTGGTCCGCCGGTACCGGCGCGACAGCGCGCGGGTGTAGCCGAGGTCGTACGGTGACGTCCGTGGCCGAGCAACGGAAAAAGAGTGGGTGGTCCTGGCCGGACGAGCCGGCGGGGCCACCCACCCGTGCGGGGCGCATCGCGGGCATCGTCATGTCCACGGTGTTCCTGATCTATCTGGTCAGCCCGATCAAACAGGTCTTCGAGCACCCGCATCCGGTAGCCGCGCGGGTCCTGGTCGTCGTGACAGTGGCGGTCTACGCCGTGATCTACACCGCCGTCTACATGGCGTTCTCCCTGCGGCGGACGAGGTTCACGAGACGCGTGCGGATCGCCGGCGTCGTGGCGATGTTCGCGTGCGGGATCATGCTGGCCGTGGTCCTCGGTCCCGACGACCTCATGTTCCTGACGTACGCGATCTCCGCCGCGCTCATGCAGCTGCCGCCGATGGTCGGCCTGCTGCTCGGCCTCGGCACCACCACGACCCTGCTCATCGGTACCCAGATCGCCGAGGGCGCCCCGGACTGGAACTCCGCGTCGATCCTCGTGGTGCTGACCGTCGCGATGTTCGGCATGCGGCAGGTGATCATGGCCAACGCGGAGCTGCGCGCGGCCCGCGACGAGATCGCGACGCTCGCGGTCGCGGAGGAGCGGGCGCGGATGGCGCGGGACCTGCACGACGTCCTGGGCCACAGCCTCACCACCATCGCCGTGAAGGCCGGCCTGGCACGCCGGATCCTCGAAAGCTCCGGCGACGACGAGCGCGCCATCGCCGAACTCCGCGACGTCGAGACCCTGTCCCGCACCGCACTGGGCGAGGTCCGGTCGACCGTGTCCGGCCACCGCAAGGCGTCACTGGCGGCGGAGCTGGTCGGCGCGCGGGTGGCCCTGCAGGCGGCGGAGATATCGGCCGACCTGCCCCACGCGGTCGACAACGTGCCGGCCGAGCTGCAGGAACCGTTCGCCTACGTGCTCCGCGAAGGGGTGACCAACGTGATCCGGCACTCCAACGCACGCCACTGCTCGGTCCGCCTGGGTCAGTCGTGGATCGAGATCCGCGACGACGGCACGCCACCCGAGGAGCCGTCCTCCAACGGTCACGGTCACGGTCACGGCCTGGTCGGTCTGTCGGAACGGCTGGCCAAGGTCGGCGGCGCGGTGTCGGCCGGCCCCGCCGCCCCGACGGGTGGGTTCGTGGTCCGCGCATCGGTTCCCGCGGCGGTGACAGCGTGATTCGTGTGCTCCTGGCCGACGACCAGGCCCTGGTACGAGGCGCACTGGCCGCGATGCTCGGACTGGAACCGGACATCGAGGTGGTGGCCCAGGTCAGCTCCGGCGAGGAGATCCTGCCGGCCGCCCGCGCCTCGGCGCCGGACGTCGCGCTGGTGGACGTCCAGATGCCGGGCAAGGACGGCATCACCGCGGCCGCCGAACTGCACCGGGAGCAGCCGTCGTGCCGAATCGTGGTGTGCACGACGTTCGGCCGTCCCGGCTACCTGAGCCGAGCCATGGCCGCCGGCGCCGTCGGTTTCGTGGTGAAGGACGCCCCACCGGAGCAACTCGTCGACGCCGTGCGCCGGGTGCACGCCGGCCTGCGCGTGGTGGACCCCGCACTGGCCGCCGAGTCCCTGGCGACGGGACAGAGCCCCCTGACCGACCGGGAACGAGACGTGCTCCGAGTAGCCAGCTCGGGCGGCACCATCGCCGACGTGGCCCGCATCCTGTGTCTCTCCCAGGGCACCGTCCGCAACCACCTGTCCTCCGCGATCGGCAAGACAGGAGCCCGAACCCGCGCGGAGGCAGCCCGCGTCGCCGAGGACCGCGGCTGGCTCTAGTTGTGTTGCCCGGTGGGGGCGGCTGGTCGGGAGGTCGCCGTCGAGGGCGGAGGAGCTGGCGGCGTGAGCAGCCGGCGCTGTGCCCTCAGCTCCACCGGTAGCGAGTCTGGGACGACTCGCTGCCGGTGACGAAGGCGAACCCCTTGTCCGGCTGGACCCGGTAGAGCTGGACACTCCCGGTCCGAACGGCGTCGCCCAGTTGGTACCAGGTTCCGTCCTCGCGGGTGAGCTGCCAGCCATAGGCCTGTTCGAAGGCGGTCGCCACGGCTTGCCTGGTGGCCTGGTCGGTGACCAGGCTCGCAGTGCCTTCGATGACGTAGTCCATGCCGGTCAGGGTGTCTGTTCCGCTGGTCAGCGCGCAGTGCTGGTTGGCGCTGAGGTTCCTGGCCTTCTGCTCGTCGTCACCGGTGGTGAACCACATCGCGCCGAGTGCCCAGATCGCCAGCAGCGGTGTCACGTGGGGGCGGCCATCCTGGCGCACCGTGCACAGCTGGAACTTCTGGATCCGGCGCAGTGCCCACTCCGTAGCCTCCCACGGCGTCGGGCTGGCGCCTGGCGAGGAGAACGGACCGAGGCTGGTCTGCGGCGCGGTCGAGTCGTCGGCAGTATGAGTGGACATGACTTTCTCCTTGTGATCGTCCCGGCGCGTCGGCGGGTGCCGCTCAGCGCGTCCCGGTGAGATGGTCGGCCAGGATCGTGGTGACCGACAGCGCGGTGTCGAAGTTCGGCACGAGCCGGGTTTTCGTCAGCGCGAAGGCGACCCTCCGCGCGGGGTCCGCGTAGGCGTAGCTCCCGCCCCCACCCGGCCATCCGAATGCGACGGAGCTCTCCTCGGCGGGAGCGCCCAGCCTGCCGATCGGGAAGCCCAGCGCCATCCGCGCCGGAGTGCCGAACACCTGATCCGTACCCTCGAACGCGAGCGCGGACAGCTCCGCCAACCGCGCGGAGTCCACGAGCTCGCCTCGCAGCACGGCGTTGAACATCGCGGCAAGACCGTGCGCGGTGGCGGTGCACACCGACGGTATGTCGGCGCGCAGGATCTCGTCGTTGTTGCCGAAATCCGCACTCGGCTGGTTCTCCCACGGCGCGAGGATCGCATCACCGTCGTCTGGGTAGGTAGGCCATTGCCGCGCCTGCTGCTCCAGACGCGCCAACCCCGGCAGCGACTCCTTCGGAGCGGCGAAGTAGAGCTGCCCCTCGATACCGAGTGGCGCGGTGATCCACTCACGCAGCAGCTCGCACATGGACCGCCCCGTCGCACGGCGGGCCAGTTCGCCGACGAGGTAGCCGAAGGTGTAGGAGTGATAGCCCATGGCGGCGCCCGGCCGCCAGCGCGGCTCGGCGGCGGCCAGCGACGCACACACCCTGGACCAGTTCGGAAGGTCGCCCGCCGTGATCTCGCGCGGCATGGCCGGAAGGCCGACCGTGTGGGTCAGCACGTGCCGCAGCGTCGCCGTGGCCTTGCCGTGCACACCGAACTCGGGCCAGAGATCCGTGACCGGACTGTCGTAACCGAGGAAACCCTGCGCGACGAGCAGATGCGCCAGCGTGGCCGCCACGTTCTTGCCGGTGGAGAAGCTGAAGATCGGCGTGCCGGAGGTGACTGGCCGCCCGGTGGCCGAGTCGGCCGTGCCGGCCACCGCGTCGACGACCAGCGCGCCGTCCTGGTAGACCGCGACCTGCACACCGGTCTCCGCACCGGTATCGACCAGCGTGTCGAGATGACGCTGAATCCGTTCCTGTAGCTCACTCATCGCCATCCTCGTCACTTCCCCGGACCGCGTGGAGGAATCACCCCTCCGACGGCGGAGGGTGGTGTGCCGCCCGCCCGTGCCCTCCTGGGCAGCATGCCAAATCGACCGCTGCGGCGCTGGCCAACGCGCCAGCCGCGCATATCCGCCACGCGACACGGCGAGCAATTGTCAATACCTGGGTGAAGTTTTCAGCGTGGTGGTTGGTTCTGCTGGTAGGTCCACATCTCGGCCATGAGGCCGTTGAGGGGGCGGATCAGCCAGATCAGGTGGCCGGGTGAGTTGGTGGTCTGTTGCGGCTGGCCAATCGAGCCCACGACGGCGATGAGGTCGTTGTCGCTCAGGATGCTGTGGATGGTGAAGTGCAGGTCCGGACGTGCGGCCCGGATGGTCTGCACGGCCTGTTTGACGCCGGCGGGTCCGCCGACCTCGGGGTGGGCATGGTCGACCCAGTCGGGGTGCAGGATCTGGTCGGCGATCGTGGTGTCGCCGGTGTTCCACATGTCGAAGTAGCGCATGACCACGCTGCGCGCCGATCCGTCGTCCATCGAGGTGTCCCCGTTCCTGATACTGATGACGTTGACTGGGTTGATCATGCCGCTTCCGGTGTTGGCCGGAGTCGGGCTGGGCGGGCGCTCGACGAGCTTGTCCCGGTCGAAGCGCACGCCGGCGGCACGAGATCCCCCGACGAGAGACCATGCAGCTACAGCAGCGGCAGGACCTCGGTGATCTTCGGGGTTTCGCGCGCCCACGGCGGCAGGATCGCCGAGGTGAACCGCATCCGCTCGCCGGTGTCGGGGTCGATGCGCTTGTCGTCGACCCGCGACGCGGTCACCTCCACCGCCCCCGCGGAAGTGACCACCTCGCGGGACTCGTGGTAGCCGTCGTGCACCACCAGGCGGTGGCCGCGCTCGCCGACGAACCGTGCGATACAGGCGTCCACCTCGGATTGCAGGGCCTCGGCCGGCATCCGGCGTGCACCCTCGCGTACGATCTCATCGATCAACGACGACGAGCCGGCAGGACGACTCTCAACGCCAGCAGCAGGATCAGGGCTACGGTGAGCACCGGGCCGTACCTTCCCGGCCGACGTTGGCGCGTCGACCATGCTTGGAATCTTCATCCGGCCACCGGGAAGGAACGCCCCTTCCCAGCCATCCACAGGTTCCGAGCATTCCTCCGACACGGCAGGAGTCGACTTGTGCCGAAGGACCGTCACCGTTCGACGGCGAGCTGCTCGGGCTGCGGATCACGGAGCCGCGTCACGGCAACCCTCCTGCGGCCGCACGTCACCGAGGGGAAGCAGTCGTTGGTGGTGACCGATTACGATCGGCGGGTGCTGTCTGCAACAGGTGCGGCGAAGGCAGGTCCGGGCAGGTCGCGGAGACCGGGTGTGCGATGGTGCGCTTTGTCCTGATTGGACTCCTTTCGGTTGGGCGGTTTTGAGGTCATGCGGCGGCTTCCTCCGGGGTTGGGCGGGGGATGGACAGCAGTTGGCGTTCCTCCGGGGTTGGGGTCAGGGTTGTGATCAGGCGGGTGCTCAGTGGTGGGGGTTGCTGGTTCAGTTGGGCTATCAGGGTTCTCAGGCGGGTGGCTGCCCTGCGGTTGGTCATGACCTGGGGGACGTCACGGCTTGCCAGGAGTTGAGGGGCCTCCCGGGGCTGGAAGTTGTCTTGGGGCTGTGTCGTGTGTTGGGGCCGTGAGTTGTCTTGGGGCTCGGGGTTGCCTTGGGTCTTGGAGATGCCTTGAGATTGTGGGGTGTCTTGGGGCTGGGAGGTGTTGTGAGGTTGTGAAGCGTCTTGAGGTTGGGAGGTGTGTCGGGGTTGTGGGGTGTCTTGAGGTTGGGAGGTGTCATGGGGCTGTGCGGTGTCTCGGGGGTGGGAGTTGTCTTGGGAGGGAGAGTTGTCTTGAGGTGGAGCCGGGTCGTGGGGCTGCGAGGCTTCGTGGAGCTGCGAGGCTTCCTGGGGTTGAGAGCTGTCCTGGAGCCGTGTGCTGTTCTGGAGTCGGGTGGTGTGGAGCCGTGTGGTGTTCTGGGGTTGGGTGGTGTTCTGGCGTGTCAGGGCTCGGGAGTCTTCGGGGTGGAGTGGGTGGGGTGAGTGGTTTCCTGGGGGTGCTGGGCTTCCGGGTCGGGAGCTTTCTGGAGTGTTTGGTCGGGACGAGGCTCCGGTTTGGGGGTCTTGTTGAGCGGAGTGGGTGTCGGGGGTGTTGAGCGTTTGGGTTTCGGCGGGTTGCACTGGGCTTTTACCTCCGGTTTCGGGCGGGCCTTGGCTCGTTCGTAGGCGGCGCGGAGTAGGGCGGCCACTCTGGACGGTTCTTCGCGTAGTTGGGTTGGGGACGTGTGCACCACCAGGACGCCGTGTGCGGTGAGGCGGGCCGCTCTTGTCAGGGCGGCTGTGGCGTCCACCGGGGACAGGTCGAACGCGTACGAGTCGACCTCCCAGGCCAGGCCCACCTCGTCCCACCAGGCGTCTGCCGTCGCTATGTGGGTGTCGTTCGGGGAGGTGATCGGGACTTGCCACTCGGGCATGGGTAGGCCTGCCTGCTGCACCAGGCGCTTGGCCCAGACCCGTGCCATGGAGCGGACCTTGTCGTCTATCTCCGCCAGTTTTCGTCGGGGGAGGGTCAGGCCTCTGCCGCCTGCTCGGTCCAGCTCGTCGCGCAGGGTTGCCGGGGTCACCTTTCCCTTGTAGATGGTTTCGGCCAGTAGGTCCTCCACGTGTTTGGACACCTTGGTCCTGCGTACGGTGTCCACTGTGGCTCGCGGGAGTGGGGCCACTGGGAAGCCGTTCACCAGCAGTGCTTCGGGGAGCTGTTGGGTACGGTCGAAGTAGACCCCGTCCACCAGCCTGGGTTGTCGGCGGTGGGCCGGCATCAGTATGTGGATCGAGGACTGGAGTTGGGCGCCGGACATCCCGTGCAGCTTCAGCGCATCCAGGCCGGTCAGTACCGCCCCCGTGCCGGCCGCCTTCAGGGCCGCGTGGATGCGCTGCGTTCGGTTCGGCGGCTCGTCGGTCAGCAGGATCAGGTTCGGTTCCAGGCGTTGCCATGGACCGCCCGGTTGGCAGCGCTCGGAGATGGCATGTGCGGACACGCCCAGCGCGTGCAGTTCTCGCACCGGGGCGAGCAGGTGGTCGAAGACGGTGGGGATGGCGTCGAGGTTGAGGGCGGCGCGGTTGTGGGTCATGGGACAAGCAAAGCGGGTGGGGGAGGGGGTGGCCAGCGGGGAAGATCAAGATGTGGATAAGTGGATGGGTTGTGGATAACTCCTGGTCAGGGAGCCGCCGAGGAGCCGCTGGTGTCGGTGGTCGCGGGTAGTATCCGACGTTTGCTGTCCGTATCTGGAAGGATGGGTCCGGTGAACCCGGGAGAGCCGAGACCTGCGCGCCGCTTCCTGCGGCGTCTCGTGCTCGGCGTGCTGCTGGTCGGCGTGCTCGTCGTCGGTGGCACCGGCTTCCGGGTCTGGCAGGTCGGCCGTGTCGACGACCGGTCCACGGCGGACGTGGTGCTCGTGCTCGGTGCGGCCCAGTACGACGGCACCCCGTCCAAGGTGCTCGAGGCCCGGCTCCGGCACGCCAAGAACCTCTACGACCAGCGCGTCGCCCCCTACATCGTGACCACCGGCGGCAACCGGCCAGGCGACCTCTACACCGAGGCCACCGCGGGTGTTCGCTGGCTCACCGAGCACGGGGTGCCCCAGAACAGGGTCATCCCGGTCGCCGAGGGCAACGACACCCTCGGCAGCCTCAGGGCCGCCGCCGAGCGCATCCACGAGCGGGGCTGGCGGACCGCGGTGATCGTGAGCGACCCGTGGCACTCGCTGCGGGCCAGGACCATGGCCTCCGACGTGGGCCTCGACGCCTGGACGTCGCCGACGCACAGCGGTCCGATCGTCCAGACGAGACAGACCCAGATCCGCTACATCTTCTACGAGACGGCCGCGCTCCTGTACTACCGCGCGACCAGGGCGCCGGCCGACGGCGCCGGAGATGTCGGTGCGGACAAGTAGCCTCCGGCCATGACCATCGGGTACGGCGAGCACGACACCGCTCGCCTTGTCGCTGAGCAGGAGAAAGACGCCCTGCTGGCCGACGCGTGGCCGTCGCGCCGCAGCCCTTTCGACCGCGACCGGGCGCGCGTGCTGCACTCGGCCGCCCTGCGCCGCCTGGCCGGCAAGACGCAGGTCGTCGGGCCCGGCGAGGGCTCGGAGGTCAGCGGTGTGCCGCGCACCCGGCTCACCCACTCGCTTGAGGTCGCGCAGATCGGCCGGGGCATCGCCGAGGAGCTGGGCTGCGACCCGGACGTCGTCGACCTCGCCGGCCTCGCCCACGACATCGGCCACCCGCCCTTCGGGCACAACGGCGAGCGCGCGCTCGACGAGGCCGCCCGGACGTGCGGCGGGTTCGAGGGCAACGCGCAGACCCTGCGGATCCTCACCCGACTCGAGCCCAAGATCGCCGACCGCGGCCTCAACCTCACCCGCGCCTCGCTCGACGCCGCCACCAAGTACCCGTGGCCACGCACCGCCGGCACGGTCAAGTTCGGCGTCTACGAGGACGACCGGCCCGTCTTCGACTGGCTCCGAGATGGCGCGCCGGCCCGAAGGCGCTGTCTCGAGGCGCAGATCATGGACTGGGCCGACGACGTCGCCTACTCGGTCCACGACGTGGAGGACGGCGTACGCGCAGGGCGTATCTCGTTGGCCGAGCTGACCGATCCGGTCGAGCTGGCGGCGGTCGCCGAGCTGGCGGCCAAGCACTTCAGCCCCGAGCCGGTGTCCGGACTGGAGGACGCGGCGCGGGATCTGGTGCGGTTGCCGGTCGTGGCCGACGTGACGGTCGCCGGGTACGACGGTTCGCTCGGCGCCCAGGTCGCGCTCAAGCGGCTGACGAGCGAACTGGTCGGCCGGTTCGTCTCGGCCGCCGTCACCGGGACGCGCCGCGCGCACGGCGACGGCGCACTGACCCGGTACAACGCCGATCTCGTCATCCCGCCGCGGGTGGCGGCCGAGGTGGCGCTGCTGAAGGCGGTCGCGCTGCGGTACGTGATGAGCGACCCGCAGCGGCTCGCGCTCCAGGCCCGGCAACGGGAGCTGCTCGGCGAGTTGGTGGCGGTGCTGATCCGGCGCGCACCGGACGCGTTGGAGCCGGTGTTCGTGCCCGCCTGGAGGGCCGCCGCGAGCGATGCCGGCCGGCTGCGCGTGGTGGTCGACCAGGTGGCCTCGCTGACCGACGCCCAGGCGGTCAGCTGGCACCGGGCGTTCGTCGGCGGACAAGAGGGGAGTGACGTGGCACACTCGACGTGAACCGGGGAGGAGCCACCAGCATGGCCAGAGACGAAGCGAAGCGACCGGCGGACGAGAAGGGCCGGCGCCGCGGCAAGGTGGCCCGGCGCCTCGCGTACCGGAGCCCCAAGCGCGAGCCCGTGCCGGCCACCGGCACGAAGGACTTCGACCCGAGGTTCGGTGACGACGGCGGCGATGACGCCGGCTCGGCCGGTGTGCGCGAGCCGCGGCACCCGAAACCGTTGGGGCCACGAGCCGACGCGGGGGAGCTGCCCACGCCTCAGCCGCAGTTCGCGGTCACGCTGCCGGATCCGCGCCGGTGACGCACCTCGCGTTCACGCTCAACCTGCACCGGGTCACCGCGCCCGACCTGACCGCCAACGCGTGCTGGTCGCCGTTCTCGGTCGCGAGCGCGCTGGGGCTGCTCACGCAGGGCGCCCGCGGGATGACCCGTGACGAGCTGGCGTTCGTGCTCACCGGCGAGAAGTCCGGTGACATCGGACAGCTCGGTGCGCTGCTGCAGCGTGCGGGCGTCCTCGCGCCGGCCCGCGACAACGAGGACGAGCCGGTCATCGCCGTGGCCAACACGCTCTGGACCGACGAGTCGGTCGAGGTCCTGGCCTCGTTCGTCGATGAGCTGGGGCGCTGGTCGAACGGGGTGGTCCAGAGTGCACCGTTCCAGCAGGACCCGGGAGGAGCCCGCCAGCTGATCAACCTGGACATCGCCAAGACGACCAGGGACCTCATCCCCGAGCTGCTGCCGCCGGGCGCGATCACCGCGGAGACGGTGTCGGCGCTGGTCAACGCGCTCTACCTGAAGTGCGCGTGGCGGTTCCGGTTCACCGAGGGCGCCACCACACCGCTGCCGTTCCACGCCCCGGGCGGGACGGTCGAGGTGCCGACGATGGCGCTGTCCGAGCGGGTCGGCCACGCGGCCACGGACGGCTGGCAGGTCGTCCGGCTTCCCGCGATCGGCGGGGTCGAGGCCGCCGTGCTGCTGCCCGACGGTGACCTCGCGAGCGCCGAGCCGGAGCTGGACGCCGACCTGCTGGCCAACCTGCTCGACGCGCCACGCCCGCGGCAGGTCAACCTGCTGCTGCCCAAGGTGACGGTGCGGACGCAGGTCGAGCTGGCGGACCCGCTCATCCAGCTCGGCGTGCACACGGTGTTCACCAACGCCGCGGACCTCAGTGGGATCACCGCCGCGCGGATCGCGGTCCAGCGGGTGCTGCACGAGTCCGTGCTCAAGATCGACGAGCAGGGCTTCGAGGGCGCCGCGGCCACCGCGGTCATGATGCGCATGGTCTCGATGACGACGGACAAGCCGATCGAGGTGCACGTGAACCGCCCGTTCCTGCTCGTGGTGCGCCACCAGGAGACCGGTGTCGTGTACTTCCTCGCTCGGGTCAGCAACCCTGCCCCATAACGGCACTCCTCCTCGTCCACACCTCACCGACCCACACGCGTCAGGAACGGCTCGCGCGATGACGACCACGCCGGTGAGCGTCGTGCCGCCTGCCGGAAGCCGACCTCAGAGCCGGACGTGCGTGAGCTTGTCGGGATTGGCGATGTCGTAGATCCGCCGGATCCGCCCGTCGCGCATCTCGAACGTCGTGACCCTCCGGCTGAGCGCGCGGAAGCCCGGCTCCGCGGGCAGCTCCGGGAACATCACCCCGAGATCGCCGTTGACCAGCACCAGTTCGCCGGTGGTGAGCCGGTGCACGCCGTACATCCTGGCCAGACCCGCCAGGAACCGGGTGATCTTGTCGGAACCGACGATGTGCCGGCGGGCGGTGGAGGCCTTGCCGTCGCTGTCGCCGATGAGCACGGCGTCCGGGTGCAGTGCCGCGACCACGCCGTCCAGGTCGCCGCTCGCGAGCGCGGTCACCAGCTTCTCCACGACCGCCCGCTGCTCGGCCAGGTCGGTGGGGTCCGGCACTTCCGCGTCCGCCACCGCGCGCCGGCCGCGGGACGCGTGCTGCCGCGCGGTCGCCTCGCTCACGCCGAGGAGGCCGGCGATCTCGCCGAACGGCACCGAGAACGCGTCGTGCAGCACGAACGCGATCCGCTGCTCCGGTGTCAGCTTGTCCAGTACCACCAGCGCGGCCAGCCGCACCTGCTCGTCCCGCACGACCGTCTCGAGCGGGTCATCGCTCGGCGGGGTGACGAACGGGGTCACGACCGGTTCCGGCAGCCACGGCCCGACGTACCGCTCCCGCCGCGCCGCGGCCGAGCGCAGGCGGTCGAGGCAGATCCGGCCGACGACCGTGGTGAGCCAGCCGCGCAGGTCCTGGATCTGCGCGCGCCGGCTCTCGTCGAGCCCGGACAGCCGCAGCCACGCCTCCTGCACCGCGTCCTCGGCGTCGGAGATCGTGCTGGTCAGTCGGTACGCCACGCCGATCAGGTGTCCCCGGTGCGACGAGAACTCCTTGGCGAGGACCTCGTCGGTGGTTGTCACACCCCCGATCCTACTGTCGGTGGGGACGCCTAAACTCGGGCAACGTGGCAGGACGGATCCGGGAAAGCGACATCGCGCAGGTCCGCGACCGCAGTCGGATCGACGACCTCGTGGGTGAGTACGTGTCGTTGCGCCGTGCCGGTGGCGGCGCGCTGAAGGGCCTGTGCCCGTTCCACGACGAGAAGACCCCGTCGTTCAACGTGCGGCCCACGCACGGCACGTTCCACTGCTTCGGCTGCGGCGAGGGCGGCGACGTCATCGCGTTCCTGATGAAGATCGACCACCTGAGCTTCGTGGAAGCGGTCGAGCGGCTCGCCGAACGCGGTGGCATACAGCTGACCTACGAAGGCGGCGCACCGACCCGGCAGCGGGACAAGGGCACCAGGACCCGGCTGGTCGACGCGCACAAGGCCGCCGCGGAGTTCTACGCCGACCAGCTGACGACCCCCGACGCGATCGCGGCCCGCGAGTTCCTGGCCGAGCGCGGGTTCGACCAGGCCATGGCCCTGCAGTTCGGCTGCGGCTATGCCCCGGCCGGCTGGGACAAGCTCACCAAGCACCTGCTGGGCCGCGGGTTCGACCTCCAGGAGCTGATCAAGGGCGGGCTCTCGCGGGAGGGTCGGCAGGGGCCGATCGACCGGTTCCACCGCAGGCTGCTGTGGCCGATCAGGGACCTCGGCGGCGACGTCGTCGGCTTCGGCGCGCGGCGGCTGTACGACGACGACCAGATCCAGGCCAAGTACCTCAACACCAGTGAGAGCCCGATCTACAAGAAGTCGCAGGTGCTGTTCGGGCTGGACCTCGCCAAGCGCGAGATCGCGCGCCGGCACCAGGTCGTGGTAGTGGAGGGCTACACGGACGTCATGGCCATGCACGCGTCCGGCGTGCCCACCGCGGTCGCCTCCTGCGGCACGGCGTTCGGCACCGAGCACATCACCGTGCTGCGCCGGCTGCTCATGGACGACGACGCGTTCCGCGGCGAGGTGATCTTCACCTTCGACGGCGACGAGGCGGGGCAGAAGGCCGCGCGCAAGGCCTTTGACGAGGACCAGAGGTTCGCCGCGCAGACGTTCATCGCGATCGCTCCGGACGGTCAGGACCCGTGCGAGCTGCGGCAGTCCAAGGGGGAGCCCGCGGTCCGCGACCTGATCGCCCGCCGGCGCCCGCTGTTCGAGTTCGCGATCAAAACTGAGCTGGCCGACCACAACCTGGACAACGCGGAGGGCCGGGTCGAGGCGTTGCGCCGGACGGTGCCGATGGTGGCGCGGATCAAGGACTCCTCCCTGCGGGACGAGTACGCCCGCCAGCTCGCCGGCTGGGTCGGCTGGGAGGACACGGCGACCGTCGTGCGCCGCGTGCGGGAGTCCGCGGGCGGCCGGCCCGCGCCGACGGGTTCGCGGGGCAAACCGGCCGACCCCAACCAGGGCGCGCTCGCCGTCGACGTCGATGGACCACCGCGGCCGAACCCGCGTGACCCGCAGTTGCACGTCCAGCGCGAGGTGATCAAGCTGGCGCTGCAGGAGCCCGCGTTCGCCGGGCCGATGTACGACTCGCTGCCGCTGGAGGTGTTCACCCATCCCGCGTACGCGGAGCTGCACCGGGCCGTGCTGCAGGCGGGCGGCACGGCCAGCGGGCTCGCGGGTGCGGAACTGCTCGACGCGGTCAGCAAGTGCTGTACGGCCGGCACGGTGCGGTCGCTGGTCACCGAGCTGGCCGTCGAAGCCATCCCGGCCAGGCAGAACATGCTCGACCGGTACGCCTCGGGGATGCTCGCCGCCCTGCAGCGGCAGCTGCTCGCGGGGCAGATCGCGGACATCAAGTCGCGGTTGCAGCGGCTGTCACCCATCGAGGAGCCGGACGAGGCCCGCACGCTCTGGGGCGACCTGGTCGCGCTGGAGCAGTACTACAAGGCGCTCGGCGAACAGGCGGCTGGAGGTCTCTCATGACCCTGTTCCGCAGGCTGCTCGACAAGATCGTCGGCGACGGGACGCCGCCGGACTTCGCGGGCACGCTCGAGCCGCATGAGAGCGTCGCCAGCGTGGCCGAGGTGCGGACCGGCGGCTACCTGGTCGCGACGTCGCTCGGGTTGTGGGTGCCCACCGAGGACGGGCCGCGGCGCATCGGCTGGCACATGCTCACCAAGGTCACCTGGGGCGACGGCGAGCTGGTCGTCATCGAGGCGGACGAGGTCGGCACGGCCGGCGAGGCGGTGCTGCTGAAGGATCGGCCGGCCCGGCGGTACCCGCTGGTCGATCCGGGCAAGCTGCCGCACGCCGTGCACCAGCGGGTGACCGGGTCGATCCGGTCGCGCCACCACCGGGACCTGCCCGGCGGCGGGGCGTGGTTCGTGCAGCGCAAGGTGCCGGGGCGAGACGGGATCGTGTTGCAGGTGCGGCCGGACCCGGGGACCGACCAGGACGCGGTGCGTGCGTTGGCCGCGGAGGTGGCCGAGAGGATCCGCGAGGCGCTAGAGTAAGCAGTACGTACGTACGGTTTGCTGTGGAGGATGCGTCATGTGGGATCCCCAGAAGTACCTGGCGTTCGACGACCACCGCTCGCGGCCGTTCTTCGACCTCATCGCTCGGATCTCCGCCGAGGCGCCCCGCCGCGTCGTCGACCTGGGCTGCGGACCGGGTCACCTGACTCTCGCCCTGGCACAGCGCTGGCCGTCCGCCGTCGTGGAGGCGTCCGACTCGTCGCCCGAGATGGTGTCGGCGGCACGGGAACGCGGGATCGACGCGACCGTGCTCGACGTTCGGGAGTGGCAGCCGGCCGCGGACACCGATGTCGTGGTGACGAACGCGGTGCTGCAGTGGGTGCCCGGACACGACGAACTGCTGGCGCGATGGGTCAAGCGGCTGCCGCACGGCGCATGTCTGGCGCTGCAGGTACCGGGCAACTTCGACGCGCCGTCCCACGTGCGCACGCGGGAACTGGCCGCCTCGGACGCGTGGCGCGACCGGCTCGACTCGGTAGTGCTGCGCGAGGAGGACGCGGTGCTCGATCCCGCCGGGTACGCGGCGCTGCTGTCCGACGCGGGCTGCGAGGTCGACGCCTGGGAGACCACCTACGTCCAGCGCCTGACCGGCGAGGACCCCGTCCTGGAGTGGATCACCGGCACCGCACTGCGCCCGATCCGCAACGCCCTCCCCGACGACGACTGGCAGCGGTTCCGCGCCGAGCTGGCCTCGACACTACGCGCCGAGTACCCGCGACGCGCCGACGGCACTACCTGGTTCCCGTTCCGCCGCGTCTTCGCCGTGGCCCGAGTGCCATGAAAGGCGCTGTCGAGACGTTCAATGTCCCGACAGCGCCTTCCGTGACGGGTTACGCGACTGGAGCTGGGTCGCGTCGTTCCGTTGGGGGTTTGGCCGTCGCGCGGTCGCTGTGGCCGGGCCACCAGGCGGCGTGGCCCAGCAGTGCCGTCACGCTCGGGACCAGGAACATCGACATCACGAACGCCGCCAGCAGGATGCCGAGTGAGACCGCGAAGCCCATCTCCATCAGGAAGGACACGCCGGCCAGCAGCATGGAGGCGAAGGTGCCGGCCAGGATGACGCCCGCCGCGCCGACGGACGGGCCGCCGTGTTCCACCGCGAGGTCGGCGGCCGTGCGTGGGTCGTGGCCCTCCTTGGCCTCCTCGCGTAGTCGGGCGATCATCAGGATGTTGTAGTCCGTGCCGATCGCCACCACGAACAGGTACACGAGCATCGGCAGCATGAACGACACGCCCGCGCGGTCACCGATGCCCTGGAACGCGATCACGGTCGCGCCCATCGTGCTGAAGAAGCCCAGCACCACGGCCAGCATCAGGTAGATCGGCGCCACGATGCTGCGCAGCATCAGCCCCAGCACGATCGCGATGAGCACGCCGGCGACCGGGAAGATCACCCACAGGTCCCGGGTGTTGGCGTCCCGGACGTCGGCGAACACCGACGACAGGCCGCCGACGTAGGCCCTGGTGCCATCCGGGGCACGGGAGTGCGCCACGTCCCGCAGCGGGCCGCCGGCCAGGTCGAGCGACTCGTTCGCGTACGGGCTGGTGTCCAGCAGCAGGTCGATCTTGGCGATGTTCCCGGCCTTGTTGGTCGTGAACGGGAGGCCGGTCGGTCCCGGCATCGCACCGCCGACACCCGGCACGTCCTGCAGCTCCTGGGCGTACCTCGTGAGCGCCTTCTGGTCGAGCGTGCCGCTGTCGGCCTTCACGTACACCGACGTCGGGTTCAGCGCGCCGGTCGGGAAGCCCAGCTGCATGTAGACCAGGCCGCGGGCCGACTCGGTGTCGCTCGGCAGCTGGCCGGTCTGGTCGTAGTCGGTGTTGAAGCCGATCATGCCCAGCGCCAGCGCCACCATCACGCCGCCGGACGCGACCGCCACCACCGCCGGCCGGCGGCCGGTGAACTTGCCGAGCCGCTGGAACACCGACCCCTTCGGCGCGCGCTGCCAGGACTTCGACGGCCAGAACACCTTGGTGCCGAGCAGGGAGACCACGGCCGGGATGAGCGTGACCGCCGCGAGTGCCATCAGCGCCACCGCGATCGACAGTCCGGGACCGAAGCTCGTGAACGCGCCGAACACGGCCAGCAACAACGCCATGAACGCGATGATGATCGCCGCCGCAGCGGACGCGATGACCTCGCCGACCCGGGCGACGGCGGCGACCAGCGCGGTCTTCGGGTCGTCGCCGTCGCGCAGCCGTTCCCGGAAGCGGAACAGCAGGAACACGATGTAGTCCGTGCCGACGCCGAACAGCACGATCGTCATCACGATCTGCACCGACTGGTCGACCTGGAAGTCGAACGCCTGCGCGAGCCACGCGACCAGCCCCGGCGCGATGGCGCTGACCAGGCCGACGGTGAAGATCGGCAGCAGTGCGGCGAGCGGGCTGCGGTAGATCAGCAGCAGCAGGCCGATGATCAGCACGATCGTGGCCGCGCCGACGATCAGCAGCGCGGTGTTGAACGCGTCGGAGTTGTCCGCCTGCATGGCGACCTGGCCGGTGACCGCGTACTCCAGGCTGGAACCCCGCAGCGCCTTGGTCGCCTGTGCGCGGATGTCCTTGACCGCGTCGACGAGCGCTGGGTCGTCGGGCCGCCCCTTGAGGCCGACGTTGACCAGCTGCACCTTGTTGTTGCGGGACAGGAACTGCTTGCCGGTCACCACCCGCTCGACGTGGTCGATGCGTGCGCCCTCGAGCGTCGTGGCGAGGTCGCCGACCGAGCTCTGGTCACCCCCGGTCAGCACCTGGCTGTCCTGCCGCTTGACCACGATCGTGGCGGTCGCCTGGGTGCTCTGGCCGAACGCCTGCCCCGCCACCTGGTTCGCCTGGATGGACTCGTAGTCCGCCGGCAGGAAGTTGGCCTGGTCGCTGTTGGTCACGTCGGACAGCGTCGGCGCGAAGGCCACGATCGCGATGGTGATCAGCACCCAGCCCGCGATCACTTTCCACGGGTTGTGCACGACCAGGCGTCCCAGTCGTTCGAACATTGTTCCTCCCCTGTCAGTGCCGCCCCCGGGTGATACGGCGCGCACAGTCTACCTGCCGACCGGTAGGTGAGATCGTCTGAGGCTCCCCGTTCGCGGAAAGGTAACGTGGGTGGGCTGAGAAAGTGCTGAGGAGGAACGCGGATGGACGGGGACACCCGCGAGACGATTCGTGCGGTAGCCCTGGAGCTGTTCTCCACCAAGGGCTTCGAGCAGACGAGCCTGCGGGAGATCGCCGAACGCGTCGGGCTGACGAAGGCCTCGCTGTACTACCACTACTCGTCGAAGCAGGCACTGTTGTTGGCGGTCGTGGAGCCGGTGCTCACCGGCTGGCGCGCGATCGCCGAGGACGCCGCGCCGCTGGAACACACGCCGACGAACGTGCGCCACGTCGTGGAGCGGTGCCTCGACGTACTGCTGCGCAACCGGGCGATCGTCGGTGTCTTCCAGCGGGATCCGGCCGGTGTGGCGCTGGTGGCCAAGTCGCTGTGGGAGGACTCGCTGACGCTGGGCCGCAGGCTCGTCGGGTGGCTGGCCGGCCCGGCGCCGACCACGGCAGAGCAGCTGCGCGCGGTGGCCGCGATGGAGGTGCTCGGCTCGGTGCTGGCCGCGTCGAACTACGGGGTCGAGGCGGCGGAGGCGGAGCTGCGTGACGTGCTGCTACAGGCCACGCTCGACGTCCTCCGACTGCCAACTGAACCCGGAGAGTCCGGAATGCGTAACGTCGTGTGACCCTGTCTCCCACGCTAGGACTCTCTGATGTTTCGACGCGTTGGTGTTGCACTGGCTGCTCTGCTCGTCCTGTCCCCGGCGGTCGCGTCCGCCGCGCCCGCGTTACCGGCGACCATCACCCTGCCGGCGGGTTTCCGCCCGGAGGGGGTGGCGATCGGGTCCGCCCCGGTCGCGTTCTTCGGCTCGCTCGCGAACGGGGACATCTACCGGGTCGACCTGAAGACCGGCGCGGGCCGCGTCATCAGTGAGGGCCCCGGCACGTCGTCGGTGGGGCTGAAGCTCGACGGGCGCGGCCGGCTGTACGTGTCGGGTGGTGCCGCGGGTGACGCGCGGGTGGTCGACACGCGGACCGGTGCGGTGCTCGAGAGCCACCAGCTGGCGACGGGCACGACGTTCATCAACGACGTCGCGCTGGTGGGCGGCTCGGCGTGGTTCACCGACTCGAACAACCCCGTGCTGTACCGGCTGACCTGTGGAACGGTCACGAACGTCCCGATCACCGGGGACTTCGTGTACGCCGAGGGCATGAACGCCAACGGCATCGCGCCGACCCCGGACGGTCGCGGTCTGCTGGTGGTGCAGTCGAACACGGGCAAGCTGTTCCGCGTCGGCTTCGACGGCGTGTCCCGCCAGGTGGCGCTGGACTACATCCTCACCAACGGCGACGGCCTGTTGCTGTCGGGGCGCACGCTGTACGTGGTACAGAACCGGTTCAACATGGTGGCGGTGCTGCAACTGGACCGCCGCGGGACGAGCGCGTCCCTGGTGAGGACGGTGACGGACCCGAGGTTCGACGTCCCGACGACGATGGCGTCCTTCGGAAACCGGCTGTACCTGCCGAACGCCCGCTTCACCACGACGCCGACCCCCACCACCGAGTACACAGCGGTAGCGATCCCAAAGCCGTAATTTCGACCCGATCGTGTGACGCGGGGAGCCACCCCCCGGCTCCCCGCAGTCCCACCCCCATGGACAACGAAGACCGAGCACACCGGTACGCAAGAGCCGACGAGTTCATCCGCCGACTACGAGAAGCCGCCCCCGACCTCCCAGAAGAGCAACTGGAAAACATCCGCCGCACCGCAGCGGGCGACCCACCCCTCAACCAATGACACCAATGACACCGATTCATCAAAAAACCCACACCAGCTGATCCGATGATCAACCATCCACCCTTGGCCAAAACCAACCAGGCCGAGCCGAACCAACCAGGCCGAGCGAACCGATCAGGCCTGGTCGAGCCGACCAGGCTGGGTCGAAACCAACCAGGCCGAGCCGAACCAACCAGGCCGAGCGAACCGATCAGGCCTGGTCGAGCCGACCAGGCTGGGTCGAAACCAACCAGGCCGGGTCGAAACCAACCACCCTTGGTCGAAACCAAACCACGCTGGGTCGAAACCAAACCACGCTGGGTCGAAACCGACCGCACCGTGGGGGCTGCGGGGGTCGCCCCCGCAAAATAACGCAGGCCGACCCAGCGAAGGTGCAAAGCACCGAGCAGGGGTCGGCCAGAGGCCTGCTCCTCCAGCTGGACTCGAACCAGCAACCCTTCGATTAACAGTCGAATGCTCTGCCAATTGAGCTATGGAGGATCGCCGTCGGACTCGGTCCGACGAGTTGTAACTCTAGCGCACGGGTTTGGACCCTCCTGCAGAGGGGGAAGCTGTGGGGGAAGATGGTGCCAGAGCAGCTGGCCGAGCCATGGGAGGCGAGGACGACATGAAGGCGTTCATCCTGGGCGCCGCGATCGGGTACGTGCTGGGGGCGAAGGCCGGTCGGGGTCGGTACGACCAGATCATGCGGACGTACCGCAAGATCGCCGATCACCCCGCCGTGCAGGGCGCTGCCGGCATCGCGCGGGCCAAGGTCGGGGAGAAGACCGGCCTCGGCCGCACCAAGGGCACGGCGCAGCAGAGCAACGGTCTGCGTGAGCCAGCCTTCGCCAAGCCGTGACCTGCGGGAGCTGCCGAAGGCGCAGCTCCATCTACACCTGACGGGCGCCATGCGGCCGGCCACGCTCGCTGAGCTGGCCGGCCGCTATGGCATCGTCGTGCCACCGCCACTGCCGACGGCGGCCGGCACCTGGGGGGCTTTCCAGGATCGCTACGACGCGTCCCGCACCGCGCTCCGCACGCCGGCGGACATCCAGCGGGTGATCGTCGAGGCGGCGACGGACGACGCCGCCGACGGCTGCGGCTGGCTGGAGATCCAGGTCGACCCGACGTCGTACGCGCCGGTGTTCGGCGGTCTCGAGCCGGCGCTGGAGGCCGTGCTCGCCGGCGCCGCCGCGGCGCCGATCCCGGTCGGGGTGCTGGTGGCGTCCAGCTGGCGCCGGTCACCGTCACACGCCGTGACCCTGGCGCGCCTGGCCGCGCGGTACGCCGGCGACGGCGTGGTCGGGTTCGGACTGTCGAACGACGAGCGCGGGGCTTCGGTGGCGGACTTCGCGCCGGCGTTCACCCTCGCCCGCGACGCCGGGTTGCTGGCCGCACCCCACTCGGGCTTCTACACCCCGGCGACGCACGTGCGGGACTGCGTGGAGCTTCTCGGCGCCAGCCGGATCGGGCACGGCACGTCAGCCGCGACCGACCCGGTGGTTGTCGAGCTGCTGGCGTCGCGTGGGGTGGCGCTGGAGATCTGCCCGACGTCGTACCCGCCGTTCGGCGTGCACGAACTGTCGGCGATCCCCGTCACGACGTTCCTGGCCGCCGGCGTGCCGATCGCGGTGTCCACCGATGACCCGCTGCTGTTCGGCGTGGGACTGGCGGGACAGTACGAGATCCTGCGGTCGTCACTGGGGCTGACGGACGAGGACCTCGCCACCATCGCGGCGGGCGGCATCCAGGCGTCGGCTGCACCGCCGGCCGAGAAGTCCCGCCTGCTGGCGGAGGTCACCGCCTGGCTGGACACCCCAGCCAGTAACCTATGCGACGACTGAGGGGCGGTAGCTCAGTCGGTTAGAGCAGACGACTCATAATCGTTTGGCCGTGGGTTCGAGCCCCACCCGCCCCACGACCTCTGGCCGACCCTGCTCGCTTGCTGTCGCAAGCTCGCCGGGTCGGTCGTCATTATTCTGCGGGGGCGACCCCCGCAGGCCCCACGGTGCGGGTGGTTTCGACCCGGCTTGGTCCGGTTGCGTAGTGGTGTCGTTGGCTCGGCGTTGTGGTTCCTATGCTGGTCGTTTGGCTCACGACCTCTGGCCGGTTCTGCTCGCTTGCTGTCGCAAGCTCGCCGGGTCGGTCGCCATTGTTTGCGGGGGCGACCCTCGCAGGCCCCACGGTGTGGGTGGTCTCGGTCCGGTGTGGTTCTGGTTCGTGTTGTGGGGTATGCGTCCCGCGGCGCGTTTGTGTGATGTGGGTGGTGGCGGTTGTTGGGATTGGGGGTTCGGAAGTTTCGGTGTGGGTTGGTGGGGGCATTGTGTTGGGGCGAGACTTTCGGGTGGGGTTGGCTTTGCTTGATCGATTATTTAGGGGTCTGAACTGGGGTGATCGGGTTCTGTTAATTTTCGGGATCTTTGTTCTAGTTCCGAAACATCACCGAAAAGTGTTGACAACTCCTTGCGGTCGGTCCAACACTGCTTGTATCGACGCGGTGCTGCCGCTGTCGGTCCGGGTTGACCACGAGGCCTGGTTCGCAGGTCGCTCTTGTGGTCGGTCCCATCCCCGCGTTGTACGACGCCGGCGGTCCACTGTGGACGTCGGTTCGTACGGCGCTGCCTGGCCGCCGTGCCAGACCTCAACGACGAGGAGGACGTACGCACATGGTTCGAGCGAGAAGTCGTGTCAGGGTGATCATCGGTGGGTTCTGCGCCGCGCTTGTCATGGCGCTGCTGCCCGGTGCCATCGCCAACGCCAGTGTGGCCGCGACCTGTTCCAGCCAGACCGGGACGAACAACGGCTACTACTACTCGTTCTGGACCGACGGTGGTGGGTCGGTCTGCATGAACTTCGGTGGTGGCGGCAACTACAGCACGCAGTGGAGCAATGTCGGCAACTTCGTTGGTGGCAAGGGATGGAGCAACGGTTCGCGGCGGACGGTGAGCTACTCGGGTAGCTTCAACCCGTCCGGCAACGCCTACCTCTCCCTCTACGGGTGGACCTCCAACCCGCTCGTCGAGTACTACATCGTCGACAACTGGGGCACCTACCGGCCGACGGGCACCTACAAGGGCACGGTCACCAGTGACGGCGGCACGTACGACATCTACGAGACGACCCGGTACAACGCGCCGTCGGTCGAGGGCACGAAGACGTTCAACCAGTACTGGAGTGTGCGGCAGTCGAAGAAGACCGGCGGCACCATCACCACCAACAACCACTTCAACGCGTGGGCCCGTGCCGGTATGAACCTCGGCAGCTTCAACTACTACATGATCCTCGCGACCGAGGGCTACCAGAGCAGCGGCAACTCCAACATCACCGTGAGCTGACCCCACTCCCCGGGCATGTGAAAGGAACCCTGCCATGCGAACGAAATCTCGCGCACTCGGCACGGGGCTGGCCGTCGCGCTGCTGACCGCGGCGACCGTCCTCGCCGGAGCGCCCGCTTCGGCACAACCCGCCGCCTGCAACGGGTACGTCGGTCTCACCTTCGACGACGGTCCGTCCAACGGCAACACCCCGAACCTGCTGAACGCGTTACGGCAGAACGGGTTGCGGGCCACGATGTTCAACGAGGGCCAGTACGCCGCGTCCTTCCCCGCCCAGGTCCGGGCCGAGGTCAGCGCGGGCATGTGGGTCGGCAACCACAGCTACACCCACCCGCACCTGACCCAGGAGAGCCAGGCGCAGGTCGACTCGGAGATCTCCCGCACACAGCAGGCGATCGCCAGCGCCGGCGGCGGCACACCGCGGCTGTTCCGCCCGCCGTACGGTGAGACGAACGGGACCGTGCAGGCCGTCGAGTCCAAGTACGGGCTGCGCCAGATCATCTGGGACGTCGACTCCCAGGACTGGAACGGCGCCAGCGTCGACGCGATCGTCGCCGCCAACAACCGCCTCACCAACGGGCAGATCATCCTCATGCACGAGTGGCCAGCGAACACGATCGCGGCGATCCCGCGCATCGCGCAGACGTTGGCCAGCAAGAACCTGTGCGCCGGGATGATCTCCCCGCAGACCGGTCGGGCGGTGGCGCCGAGCTGAGTCGAGATACCGCAGGACGACCTGAGCCGGGGCGATCGCCCCGGCTCAGGTCGTTCGCGGTCGTAGACCACGGCGATCTCGCCCAGGCCACCGGTTTCCTGATGAGTGAGTGTCGCCTTCAAACTGGGCAGCCGTCTTCGATAGGGCAGGCGGATACTGGCCCTTTTCCCATGAAGTCGCCGAGGGCGAGCGTGAGTTCTGGCGTGGATCACCAAGGGCGCTACCGGTGAGGAGGCCAGGTCAGGGTGCCGTCGGC
>NZ_JBJMIE010000474.1:0-16123 GCF_045807065.1 Actinophytocola sp.
GTGTCCCCGAGGTCGCCTTCGGTCACGGCGATGCGGACGGAGGACACGTCGCGCATCAGGTGTGAGCGGTAGTCGTCCGACAGGTAGCGCTCGCGGCTGACGTCGCCCGGGTAGCTCGCCGGCTCGGTGTTGCTGCGCGGGTCGGCGAAGTACTCCGGGCGGTACTCCATGCCCCAGGCGCCGAACGCGTCGTACTGCTCGTCGGTGAACACCGCGTCGAACCAGGGGATCGGTACGCCGTCGCCGAAGTCGCGGGTCTGCACGAACTGGATCGGGTTGGGGACGCCCTCCGCGGGCAGGCGCGAGGTCACCGCCTCGATGTCGCCGTCGTGGTCGGTGCCCAGGCCCAGGCCGGCGGACCCGAGGGTGCCGTCCTGGCCCGGTATGTCACCGACGCCGAACAGCTCCAGGTACGTCTCGCGGCCCATCAGGTACCGGCCTGTCCACGTGCTTCCGGCGCCGGTCGTGGTGCGGACCTGGAAGTTCGCGAACTCCCGCAGGTAGTCCGAGTGCTCGATGGCGTCCGCGGTCGCGCGGTCGAACACGCCGTAGGAGTGGTTGTAGTACAACAACTGCCGATCAGTCTCCGCGCCGCTGTCGACCGCGCTGGTCAGCGCGGTCGTGAGGGCGACGGCAAGAACCATGGTCATCCGGCGAAGCAACATGCGCGCGATGGTAAGCACGGAAGATCGCCCATCCCCGTGGTTCGGGGAAATCCAGGACGTTCGATACGGTTCGCGTCATGCGCGTGCGGATGCGGTGCGACGGCGCACCGGCCGGCGCGTTCGGAGTGCGGGCGACGAGCCCGCTGGGGGTGTCATGATCCGCGTGGTGGTCTGCGAGGACCAGGCGCTGGTGCGCACCGGGTACGTGACGATCTTCGACGCCCAGCCGGACATGACCGTCGTCGCCGAGGCCGAGGACGGCCGCAGCGGGGTGACGATCGTCGAGCACCTGCGCCCGGACGTGGTCGTGATGGACGTCCGCATGCCGGTCCTCGACGGCATCGAGGCCACCCGCCGGATCGCCGGCCCGGACGTCGACAACCCGGTGAAGGTGCTCATGGTGACCACCTTCAACCTCGACGAGTACGTCTACGAGGCACTGCGCGCCGGCGCCAGCGGCTTCCTGCTCAAGGACGCGCCGCCAGCCGAGTTGATCGCCGCCGTGCGCACGGTCGCCGCCGGGGAGGCGCTGCTCGCGCCCGCCGTGACCCGCCAGCTCATCGGCCGGTACGCGGACCGGGTGCGCCCCACCGGTCCCGCTGAGCCGCTGGACACGCTCACCGCCCGCGAACGCGAGGTCCTCAAGCTCATCGCCGACGGCCTGTCCAACGCGGAGATCGCGGCGGCACTGGTCATCAGCCACGAGACCGTCAAGACCTACGTGTCCCGCATCCTCACCAAGCTCGACCTCCGGGACCGGGTGCAGGCCGTGGTCCTGGCCTATCGCACCGGCCTCGCCTCCTAGTCCCCCGAGCGAGGTCCCCCGAGCGAGCTACCCGCACTGTCCACCTCGGCGCGATGAACTCGGCCCCGTCGCGGCCATAGCGTCGTCCGCGACACCCGGACGACGCCATGGAGTGGACCGTGACCCCGACAGATACCAACACCCGCTGGCCCGCGGCGGTGCGCCTCGTCGTGCTGCTCGTCGTGTTCTTCGGCGCCGACCTGCTGATCGGCCTCGTCGTCCCCGCGACGACCGGCGCCCCGTTCTGGTGCCTCGTCGTCGGCGTCGTGTTCGCGGCACTGGTGTTGCTGCTCTACACCGGCGCGGTGCGGTTCACCGAGCGGCGCGAGGTCGTCGAGCTGCGCCGGGCCGACGCGCCGGGCGGCCTGCTCCGCGGCGCCGGGGTCGGCCTGGCCCTGTTCGTCGCGGTGATCGCGTTGATCGCGGTCTTCGGCGGTTACCGGATCACCGGCGGCGGCTCGGTCTGGGACGCGGTGGCCGCGCTCGGCGTCATGTGCGCGGTCGCCGTCGCCGAGGAGTTGCTGTTCCGTGGCGTACTGCTGCGCATCCTGGAGCAGCTGATCGGGACGAAGGCCGCGCTGGGAATCTCCGCCGTGGTCTTCGGCGGCGTGCACCTGCTCAACCCCAAGGCGACCGTCTGGGGCGCCGTCGCCATCGCGGCGGAGGCCGGCCTCATGCTCGGCGCGGCGTACGTCGCCACGCGGACCCTGTGGGTGCCCATCGGCATCCACTTCGCCTGGAACTTCGCGGAGACCGGCATCTTCGGCGCCACCGCCTCCGGGGGCCGCACGGTGTCGCACAGCCTGCTCCACTCCACCATGCCCGGCTCGACCCTGATCACCGGCGGCGAGTTCGGTCCCGAGGCCAGCGTCTTCGCCATCCTCGTCAGCGCCGTGCCGATCGTGCTGTTCCTGCGGGCGGCCAGGCGCCGCGGCCGCGTCCTCCCCCGAAGGACGCGCTAGTCGTGCTGTTGGTGACGGGCTGACTTGCGGCGTTGATCTTGGTAAGTGGAGCGCAGAATTTTTCGCGACGCGTGTCGATGGTGGGCGCGGCCGTTCGACGTGGTGGTGTTGGCTGGGCCGGACCGGCCCCGAACCCGAGGAGTGGACATGCGGTTTCTGATGATGCACCGGCTCGACGAGAGCGTTCCCGAGGCGTGGAACCCGAGCCCGGAGTTCGTCGAGAAGATGGGTGCTTTCATCCAGGACTCGGCGCAGAAGGGCATCCTGATCACCGCGGAGGGCGTGCACCCGTCCGAGAAGGGCTCGCTGGTGCGCAAGGCGCGGACCGAGGGCGTCACCGTGACCGACGGGCCCTTCACCGAGGCCAAGGAGGTCATCGGCGGGTTCGCGCTCATCAATGCCGAGGACCGGGCCGAGGCCGTCGAGTTCGCGCGGCGGTACGTCGAGCTGTTCGCGGGCGTCGAGATCGAGGTCGAGGTGCGGCAGGTCGTCGAGTTCGAGGACCTGCCCGCCTGAGCCTCCCGCCGGTGGGTCGGTCACGGCCGACCCACCGGCGGGACGCGCCGAACGGGCGCTAGGCGTCGAAGTAGTACTGGATGACCGGGCCCATGAGGTCGGCCACCTCGTCGTCCGGGGCGGAGGCCAGGGGCTCGGCGGCCAGGACGTAGCGCACCATCGCGAGGCCCATCATCTGGGAGGCCGCGGCGGTCAGGCGCAACATGGGCAGGTCGAGTGCGGCGGCCACCCTCGCGAGCACCGCGGTCTCCATGAACGTCCGCAGCTGCGCGGCCACCTCGGGACTGGCGGCCACCGACCGCAGCAGCGCCAGGAACGGCGCCCTGGTCGCCGGGTCGTGCCACAGGCCGAGGAACAGCCGCACGATCCGCTCGCCGACGTGCTCCCGCGGTCCCTCCAGGATCGTCTCCACGAGCACCGCCGGGTTGAACGGCAGGTTCAACGCGGCGACGAACACCTGGTCCTTCGACCCGAAGAAGTGGTGCACGAGCGCCGGGTTGACGCCGGCCTCGGCGGCGATGCCGCGGATGGTCGCCCCGCCGTAGCCGCGGGCCGCGAACTGGTTGCGGGCAGCCGCGAGGATGCCGTCCCTGGTCTGGGTCTGCCCAGGCCGTCGCCCGGTTCGCGCCACAGCCGCTCCTTCCTTCCGCCCCCGCCAGTATCCTCGACCGCATGTCAGTAGCGGTCCGAGTGATCCCCTGCCTGGACGTCGACGCCGGCCGGGTGGTCAAGGGCGTCAACTTCACGAACCTGGTCGACGCCGGCGACCCGGTGGAACTGGCACGCGCCTACGACGCGGAGGGCGCGGACGAGCTGACCTTCCTGGACGTGACGGCCTCCTCCGCCGCCCGGGAGACCACCTTCGACGTGGTGCGGCGCACGGCCGAGCAGGTCTTCATCCCCCTGACCGTGGGCGGCGGCGTGCGCGAGGTGTCCGATGTGGACAGGCTGCTGCGGGCCGGCGCGGACAAGGTCTCCGTCAACACCGCCGCCATCCTGCGGCCGGAGCTGCTTTTCGAGGCCTCGCAACGCTTCGGCGCGCAGTGCGTGGTCCTTTCGGTCGACGCGCGCCGCGCGCCGGGCACCCCGTCCGGCTTCGAGGTGACGACGCACGGCGGCCGCGAGGGCACGGGCATCGACGCGGTCGAGTGGGCCGCCCGCGGGCAGGCGCTGGGCGTGGGGGAGATCCTCCTGAACTCCATGGACGCCGACGGCACCAAGGCGGGCTTCGACCTGGAGCTGATCCGCAAGGTGCGTGCCGAGGTGGACGTACCGCTGATCGCGTCCGGCGGTGCGGGCGACGTGGCGCACTTCCCGCCGGCGGTGGCCGCCGGCGCCGACGCCGTGCTGGCCGCAAGCGTCTTCCACTTCGGACAGCTGCGCATCGGCGAGGTCAAGGACGCCCTGCGGCAGGCGGAGGTCGTCGTCCGATGACCACTTTGGACCCGGCGATCGCGGCGCGGCTGAAGCGCAACGCCGACGGCCTCGTCTGCGCGGTGGCCCAGGCCCGGGGGACCGGCGAGGTGCTGATGGTCGCCTGGATGAACGACGAGGCACTCGCGCTCACCCTGGAGACCGAGCAGGCCACCTACTTCTCCCGCAGCAGGAACACGCTGTGGGTCAAGGGCGAGACGTCCGGCCACACCCAACAGGTCCGCGAGGTCCGCCTGGACTGCGACGGCGACACCATCCTCCTGGTGGTCGACCAGCAGGGCGCCGCGTGCCACACGGGCGCGAGGACCTGCTTCGACGAGGACCGTCTGCGCTGACCCCGGCTAGTCGATCTTGCCGGTGATGTAGCGCTGCAGGGTCGGGGCCACGGCGGTGGCGACCGTGTCGATCTCGGCCGATGCGAACGGTTCGAACTTCGCGACGTAGCGGACCATGCCCATCCCGACGATCTGCGTCGCGACCAGGGTGGCGCGGAAGTCGTGGTTGTCGGGCGCCAGCCGGCCGATCACGTGCGTGAAGATGTGCTTGAAGAAGAAGTCCCGCAGCATCACCGCCGCCTCCTCGTGGCTGGCGACGCTGCGCATGAGCGCGGTGAAGACCCCGCCCCCGGTGTTGTCCCACGTGGTGACGAACAGCCGGACGATGGCCTCGCCGACGTGTTCCGGGTCGGCGGCGAGCAGGTCCCTGACGATGTCCTGCGGGTTGAACGGCAGCTTGAGCACGGCCTCGGCGAACAGCCCCTCCTTGCCGCCGAACCAGTGGTTGACCATGGCGGCGTCCACCCCGGCCCTCGTGGCGATCACCCGCACGGTCGCCCCGTCGAACCCCTGCTCGATGAACACCTCACGAGCGGCGTTGACCAGCGCCTCGCGCGTGTCCGCCCCACCGGGACGGCGTCCCCGTCGCCGTACCCCTTGCGTCTTCTCCGTCACCACTCCATGATGCGGGGGGCGACAAGTTTTTTCAACAAGGCCTGAATTTCGGCCCGAGCCGGACCGGCGTCGGCACGACCGGCAGAATGGCCCCATGGTCAGTGTCATCGAAGCCCCCGCCGCCGGACTGGGTGCGGTCAGTCCCACGCGTGCGGAGTTTCGCCGGCTCGCCGCGGACCGGCGCGTCATCCCCGTCGTCCGGCGCCTGCTCGCCGACGCCGAGACGCCCGTCGGGGTCTACCGCAAGCTCGCCGCCGGCCGCCCGGGCACGTTCCTGTTCGAGTCGGCCGAGAACGGGCGGTCCTGGTCGCGCTGGTCGTTCGTCGGCGTGCGCTCGGCGGCGACACTGACCGAGCGGAACGGCGAGGCCGTCTGGACCGGCACGCCGCCGGTCGGCCTGCCCGTGGGCGGCGACCCCATGGCGGCGCTGCGCGAGACCATCCAGCGCCTGCACACCGACGCGTTCCCCGGCCTCCCGCCGCTGACCGGCGGCATGGTCGGCTACATCGGCTACGACGCGGTCCGCCGGCTCGAGCGCCTGCCGGACCTCGCCACCAACGACCTGGAGCTGCCCGAGCTGGTAATGCTGCTCGCGACCGACCTCGCGGCGCTCGACCACCACGAGGGCACCATCACGCTCATCGCCAACGCGGTGAACTGGGACGACAGCCCCGAACGGGTGGACGCCGCCTACGACGCCGCGGTCGCGAGCCTCGACGAGATGACCAGGGCGCTGCAGACGCCCGCCCCGTCGACCGTCGCCGTCTACGAGCGGGTCAGGCCCCGGTACGCGCGCAGGCGGACGCAGGACGAGCACATGGCGGCCGTCAACGCCGCCAAGGAGGCCATCCACGCCGGCGAGGCCTTCCAGGTCGTCGTGTCCCAGCGGTTCGAGGTGACCACCGAGGCCGACCCGCTCGACGTCTACCGCGTGCTGCGGGCCACCAACCCCAGCCCGTACATGTACCTGCTGCGCCTCGACGGGTTCGACATCGTCGGCTCCAGCCCCGAGTCGCTGGTCACGGTGCGCGACGGGCAGGCGACCACGCACCCGATCGCGGGCACCCGGTGGCGGGGCGCGGACCCCGACGAGGACGCGATCCTCGAGAAGGACCTGCTGGCCGACGAGAAGGAGCGGTCGGAGCACGTCATGCTCGTCGACCTCGGCCGCAACGACCTCGGCCGGGTCTGCCGGCCCGGGTCGGTGCACGTCGTCGACTTCTTCCGGGTCGAGCGCTACAGCCACGTCATGCACATCGTGTCCACCGTCACCGGCCAGCTGGCGGACGGTAGGACCGCCTACGACGCGGTGGCCGCCTGCTTCCCGGCCGGCACGCTCTCCGGCGCGCCGAAGCCGAGGGCGATGGAGCTGATCGAGGAGCTGGAGCCGACGCGCCGCGCCCTGTACGGCGGGGTCGTCGGCTACCTCGACTTCGCCGGCGACGCCGACACGGCCATCGCCATCCGCACCGCGCTCATGCGCGACGGCACCGCCTACGTCCAGGCCGGCGGCGGCATCGTGGCCGACTCGAACCCGGTCGCGGAGGACGACGAGTGCGTCAACAAGGCGGGTGCGGTCCTCGCCGCGATCGCCACCGCGGAGACCATGCGTCCGGCGGCCCATGACTAAACGTCCACTGTGGATGATCGTGGTGCTCCTGCTGGGCACCGCGGCGGCGCTCTGGGGCGCCACGAAGGTCAGCTGGGGGTCGGACCACCAGCTGGAGTCCGGCTTCAGTGCCTTGGCGGTGCTCGCCCTCGCCGGTCTGCTCGGCATGTTCGCCGTCGGCGGCTGGGCGCGCCGCGTGCTCGGCGCGGTCATCGCGGTCGCCGGCGCGTTCGGGTGCTGGCAGGCGGTCGCCGCCCCGGGGGAGTGGGCGCTGTTCACCGGACGCGGCCTCGCGCTGCTGGGTGGCGTGCTGTGCCTGGCGGCCGGACTGCTGGTCGTGCGTCACGCGACCGCGCTGCCGACGATGGGCGCCAGGTACCAGCTGGCCGGCGCCGAACGCCGGTCCGGCGACCCGGACAAGGACATGTGGGACGATCTCTCCCACGGCCAGGATCCGACCGGGGACGAACCGTGAACCCGAACCCGTGGAAAGTGCCGAGACGGCGCGGGGTTAGCATCCCATGAGCGGGAAGGGGCAGGGCTGGTGACGGATAGCACGAGCGATTCATCGGAGTCGCCCACCACGAAGCCGGGACCGACCAGCGAGCGTGGCCTGTGAGTGTTCTCGACTCAATCATCGAAGGTGTGCGTGCCGACCTCGCGGTTCGTGAGGCGGCGGTGCCGTTCGACGTCGTGAAGGAGAAGGCGGCCAAGGCGCCGCCACCGCGTGACGCGGTCTCCGCGTTACGTGGCTCGGACATCAGTGTCATCGCCGAGATCAAGCGGCGCAGCCCGTCGAAGGGCGACCTGGCGTCGATCGCCGACCCGGCGACGCTGGCCAAGGACTACGCCGACGCGGGCGCACGGGTGATCAGTGTGCTCACCGAGGAGCGCCGGTTCGGCGGCTCGCTCGCCGACTTCGACGCGGTCCGCGCGGTGGTCGACGTCCCGTTGCTGCGCAAGGACTTCGTGGTCTCGCCGTACCAGGTGCACGAGGCCCGCATGCACGGCGCGGACATCGTGCTGCTGATCGTCGCGGCACTGGAGCAGAACGCGCTGGTGTCGCTGCTCGACCGGGTCGAGTCGCTCGGCATGACCGCGCTGGTCGAGGTGCACAACTCCGAGGAGTGCGACCGGGCGCTCGAGGCGGGTGCCTCCGTGGTCGGCATCAACGCACGCGACCTGCACACGCTGGAGGTCGACCGCGAGGTGTTCGGCCGGCTGGCCCCCGGCCTGCCGTTCGAGACCGTGAAGATCGCCGAGTCCGGCATCCGCGGGCCGGGCGACCTGATGACGCACGCGGGCGCCGGTGCCGACGCGGTGCTCGTCGGGGAGAGCCTGGTGGCCGCACCCGACCCGAAGGCGGCGCTGGTCCAGCTGGTCACGGCCGGTTCCCACCCAGCGTGCCCGAGGCCCAGCCGGTGACCGAGGACAAACAGCCCCACGACCAGGACGACCACGACCCGGACGCGACCGGGCATTTCGGCCCGTACGGCGGCCGGTTCCTCCCCGAGGCCCTGATCGCGGCCATGGACGAGCTGGCCACGACCTACGACAAGGCCAGGCAGGACCCGGACTTCCTCGACGAGTTCAACCGGCTGCTGCGTGACTACGCGGGCCGTCCGTCGCTGCTCACCGAGGCGCCGCGGTTCGCCGAGCACGCGGGTGGTGTGCGGATCTTCCTCAAGCGCGAGGACCTGAACCACACCGGCTCGCACAAGATCAACAACGTGCTGGGCCAGGCGCTGCTCACCAAGCGGATGGGCAAGAAGCGGGTCATCGCCGAGACCGGCGCCGGCCAGCACGGCGTGGCCACGGCCACCGCGTGCGCGCTGCTCGGCCTCGACTGCGTCGTGTACATGGGCGAGGTCGACACCCAGCGGCAGGCGCTGAACGTGGCCCGCATGAAGCTGCTCGGCGCCGAGGTCATCCCGGTCACCGCGGGCTCGCGGACGCTCAAGGACGCCATCAACGAGGCGCTGCGGGACTGGGTCGCGAACGTCGACACCACGCACTACCTGCTGGGCACGGCGGCCGGCGGCCACCCGTTCCCGATGATGGTGCGCAACTTCCACAAGGTCATCGGCATCGAGGCCCGCGCCCAGGTCCTGGAGCAGGCGGGCCGGCTGCCGGACGCCGTGACGGCGTGCGTCGGCGGCGGGTCGAACGCGATCGGCATCTTCCACGGCTTCATCGACGACGAGTCCGTGCGGCTCGTCGGCTACGAGCCGGGCGGCCACGGCATCTCCTCCGGCGAGCACGGCGCGACGCTGTCCGAGGGCTCGCCCGGCATGCTGCACGGCGCCAAGTCCTACCTGCTGCAGGACGAGGACGGGCAGATCGTCGAGGCGTACTCGATCTCCGCCGGCCTGGACTACCCGGGGGTGGGTCCCGAGCACGCGTGGCTCAAGGACACCGGCCGCGCCGAGTACTACCCGGTCACCGACGCGGAGGCCATGGAGGCGTTCCGGCTGCTGTCGCGGACCGAGGGCATCATCCCGGCCATCGAGTCGGCGCACGCGCTGGCCGGCACGCTGAAGCTGGGCCGGGAGCTGGGGCCGGACGGGCTGGTCGTGGTGTGCCTTTCCGGACGGGGGGACAAGGACATGGACACGGCCGCGTCGTACTTCGGGTTCACGTCATGACCTTGGCCTCCGTCTTCGAGAAGTCCCGTGCCGAGGGCCGTGGTGCTCTTGTGGGTTACCTCCCGGCGGGTTACCCGACCGTCGACGGGTCCGCCGAGTTGCTGAGCGGCATGATCGAGGCGGGCTGTGACCTGGTCGAGGTCGGTGTGCCGTACTCCGATCCAGTGATCGACGGCCCGACGATCCAGGCGGCCGTCAACACCGCGCTGTCGGCCGGCTTCCGGCTGCGGGACGTGTTCACGGTCGTGGAGCGGGTCGCGGCGGCCGGGGGCAAGGCCGTGGTCATGACGTACTGGAACCCGGTGTTCCGCTACGGCGTCGCCCGGTTCGCCCGTGACCTCGCGGCGGCCGGCGGCCTGGGCCTCATCACGCCGGACCTGATCCCGGACGAGGCCGCGAACTGGCTGTCGGCCTCTGCCGAGAACGGCCTGGACCGGATCTTCCTGGTCGCGCCGTCGTCGACGGAGGAGCGGATCGCCTCGACAGCCGCGGCCAGTTCGGGTTTCCTCTACGCGGCGGCGGTCATGGGCGTGACCGGTGCCCGGGACGCCGTCGGTGCCGGCGCGTCCACGCTGGTGGCCAGGGTGCGTGCGCACACGTCCCTGCCGGTCGGGGTGGGGTTGGGCGTGCGTTCCGGGGAGCAGGCCGCCGAGATCGCGGGCTTCGCGGACGCGGTGATCGTCGGTTCGGCGTTCGTGTCGAGGGCGGCCGAGGGCATCGGCGAGGTGCAGAAGCTGGCGGCGGAGCTGGCCGAAGGAGTCCGCCGCCCGCTGGTCGCCCGCTAGTACTCCCTGTTACGCAAGTACTCCCTGTTACCCAAAAGTGGCTCCTCTCGTCACGCTCAGCACCCGCTATGGAAGCACAGGCCGTGACCGCTTGGATACGCCCGATCGTGCCCGGATGCATTCAGTTGGGGACCTGCCGCACCCGGTGTCGGCGTCGCCCGTTACGGTGACCCGCGTGACTGCGGCGTCGAGCGTCTTCCTGGCCACCATTCCCAGCCCGGATCGTGGCGTGTGGCACCTGGGCCCCATCCCGATCCGCGCGTACGCGCTGTGCATCATCGCCGGCATCATCGTGGCGATCTGGTGGGGTGAGCGGCGGTGGCTCGCCCGCGGCGGCACGGCCGGCGCGATCGTGGACATCGCGGTGTTCGCGGTGCCGTTCGGCCTGGTCGGCGGTCGGCTGTACCACGTGGCCACCGACTGGTACCGGTACTTCGGCGAGGGCAAGAACCCGATGGACGCCCTCCGCATCTGGGACGGCGGCCTGGGCATCTGGGGTGCCATCGCCCTGGGTGCCGTCGGCGCGTGGATCGGCTTCCGCGTGAAGGGCGTGCCGCTGCCCGCGTTCGCCGACACCATCGCCCCGGGCATCGTCGCGGCCCAGGGCATCGGCCGCATCGGCAACTACTTCAACCAGGAACTGTACGGCGGCCACACAGATCTGCCGTGGGGCCTGGAGATCTATCGCCGCGTGAACGAACAGGGCGCCGAGGACAACCTCAACGGCGTCGCGATCAACCACATCCCGATCGACAGCAGCCCGGTACACCCGACGTTCCTCTACGAGCTGATCTGGAACGTGCTGGTCGCCGTGCTCGTCGTGTGGCTGGACCGCAAGCTGCGCCTGGGCCACGGCCGCGCGTTCGCGGTGTACGTCATGGGCTACACCCTCGGCCGCACCTGGATCGAACTCATGCGCACGGACGAGGCCACGCACGTGTTCGGCGTGCGGATCAACGTGTGGGTGTCGATCCTGGTCTTCCTCGGCGCGGCCGTGTACTTCGTACTGGCCCGCTCGCGCGGTGAACGCGAGGACCCGGCCCTGCTCCGCGGCAAGGACGCCCCCCCACTGGACGAGTCCGACACCGAAGCCAACCCGGACGCCGAGGACGAGGACGCCGACTCCTCTGCCGACTCCGACGACCCGGACTCCGACTCCGCCGAAGACACCGAGGGCTCCGAGGATTCCGAGGACTCCGACGGGGAAAAGGCCGACAAGCCGGCAAAGGCGAAGGCAGAGCCAAAGGCCGCCGACTCCAAGCCGGACACTTCCGGCACGGAAGCGACCACCACCACCGAGGCGGACGCGGGCTCGGAGCCCAAGGCCGCAACCGCAGAGCCAGTCACCGAGCCAGCCGCCGAGCCGGAAAAGCCCACCACGGAGTCGGAAAAGGCCCCCACGGACAATCCGAACACGGTCAAGAAGGCCGACGCATCCGCGAAGTCGGAAAGCTAGCCAGGCCCACAGCCCCCCCGGAGAATGTCGGTGCCAGCCACTAGGCTGGATTTCGGGGGGCCGACGGCCGCCCAGCCTCACTTTGGGTGATTTCCAAGTGAGTGGTCCGTTGGCATAGCCGGCTGCGCCGGCATTGTCGGGATACGCCGTTGGGGCTCGTTTCGGGCGGCCGACGACTGTCCGATCTCGCTCAGAGTGGATTGCGGTCGAGTGGTCCGTTGGTATGGCCGCGTACTGGCATTGTCGGCGCACACGGCTAGGCTGGTTTGGGGCCGACGGCCGCGGCCTCGTTTTGAATGTTTTCCCGGGCGACTGGTCCGTTGGTATGGACTGCTGTGAGGGCGTTGTCGGGGGCATACGGCTGGGCTGGTTTCGGGGGCAGACGGTCACCCAGCCTCGCTTCAAGTGATTTTCGGGGGAGCGGCGTTCGTATCGCCGCTTCACCACGGGAGTCGGGAGGCACGGAGCTGGCTGGATCGGCGGTGCGACGGCCGTCCAGCCTCCCTTCGGGTAATTCCGAGGCGAGTGGTCCGTTCGTATGCCGCCCACTGGCATTGTCAGCGAGCGCAGTCGGGCGGATTTCAGTGGCGGAGGCCCGTCGCGAAGGTGGCTAATGGCGAATGCGACGTAGCCGGTCGCTCCCTCGCCGCGGTGGATCACCTCCACCAACTTGTCCGTATAACCCGCGGCGACCAGCGCCTCCTGGTGAGGTGCTGCCGGGCCCCGTCCGTCAGCTCGTCGGGTCGACGCCACCGGCGCGGGTCCTCACCCCGCCACCAGGCCACGCCCTGTTATCAATGGCATGTCCAACGCGGTCAACAGCCCCGGCTTCGCCGCCACCACGGCCGGGATGGCGTTCACCAACCGCATGGCCGTCGCCTTGAGGCCGCCGGTGTTGTGGTCGCCGTCGGTGCCCTCGATCCGCAGGTCCAGGCGGTAGTTCGGGTCGCCGGTCACCTCCACGCGGTAACCGCCCTGGCCCGGCATGCGCGGCCAGTCCGGGCCGAGGTCCGGGTGCAGCCGCGTGACGTGTTCCACCACGATCACCGGTCGTCCACCCGCGATGCCCCGCACCTCGAACCGCAGTGCCGCGGCCGTGCCCTCCTCGACCACGCCCGACGGCAGCTCGATCCGGTGCTGCGCCGGCAACCGCGTCGCGGATTCCTCCACGCGGTCGAGCGTCACATCGAGGCCCGCCGCCAGCTGCCGCACCACGCTGCCCCACGCCAGTGACAGCACGCCCGGCTGCAGCAGGAGCGGCGTCTCGTCGAGCGGGTGGCCGAAGCCCATGATGTCGAACATGACCTTCGTGTTGTCGTACGTCGCGTAGTCCAGGATCTCCAGGCACCGCACCTGGTCGATCCGCTGGCTCACCGACGTCAGCACGAGCGGCAGCCAGTCGTTCGCGAAGCCCGGGTCGATGCCGTTCACGAACAGCGACGCGCCGCCCTGCGCCGCCGCCGACTCGATCGGCGCGAGCAGGTCGTCCGGTATCACGCCGTACGGGTACTGCAGGAACACCGGCCCGCTCGCGACCACGTTCACGCCGGCCCGCAGCATTCGCGCGAGGTCGGCCAGGGCCTCGGACAGCCGGTCGTCGGCCATCGCCGTGTAGACGACGCAGTCCGGCTTGCTCGCCAGCAGCGCGTCGGCGTCGTCGGTCGCCGTGACGCCGAGGAAGCCGATGCCGGCCAGCTCACCGGCGTCGCGGCCCACCTTGTCCTTCGTGGACACCCAGACGCCGGCCAGTTCCAGGTCCGGGTGCGCGACGATCCCGGCCAGCGCCTGCCGGCCGACGTTCCCGGTGCTCCATTGCACGACTCTCACGCCGCCCCCTCGCCCGCTCCGTGGCGCCGCGGGTCTCGATGGTTCGCTCCGCGGGCTCCGCTCACGGCTCCGCAAGCTCCGCTCATAGGTCAGGCAGTCCCAGGTCGAGGTTCGGCGCTTGCAGGCCGCCGTCAACCTCCAGGACCTTACCCGTGATGTAGGCGCCGGCCCGGGAGGCGAGGAACAGCACGGTCGCGGCGACGTCCTCCGCCTCACCGATCCGGCGCAGGGGAGTGGCCCGGGACATGCGCTCGCGCAACTCGTCGTTGGTGAGCACGATGTCGAGCGCGGACGTCGCGACCGAGCCGACGGCGATCGCGTTGACGCGGATCCGCGGCGCGAGGTCGTACGCGGCCAGCTCGGTGTAGTGGGCGAGCGCCGCCTTGGCCGTGCCGTAGGCGAGGAAGCCGCGCCCGGACACCCGGCCCATGTTCGACGAGATGTTGACGACCGCGCCTTCGGTCATGAGCGGGACCGCGGCCCTGGTCAGCGCGTGCGCGGTGGCGACGTTGAAGTGGAACGCCTCTTCGAGGAAGCCGGTGTCGGTCTCGAGGAACGGCCGCGGGTAGGTGCCGCCGACGTTGTTGACCACGACGTCCAGGCGCCCGAACGTGTCGTGGGCGATCCGGGCCAGCTCAGCGGTCGCGTCCACATCGGACAGATCGGCGGTGACCACCTTCGCCCGCCGTCCCGCCGCCTCGACCCGGTTGGCGACCACGTCGAGATCGCTCGCGGTCCGCGCGGCGATGACGACGTCCGCCCCCGCCTCGGCCAGCGCGACCGCGCTCGCGGCCCCGATCCCGCGCCCCGCCCCGGTCACGACGGCGACCTGATCCACCACCCGAAACCGATCAAGAATCACGCCCGACTGTAACACGTTCTACCCCCACCCCCGCGTGTCCAACGCCCATAACCCGCGTGTCCAACGCGCGTGACCCGCGTGTCCAACGCGCGTGACCCGCGTGTCCAACCGGTACGACTGGCGAGTTCAACGGAACGTGCCGCCCAGGGCTGGCAGGTTTTGTCGAACTCACGGGTCCGGACTGTCGAACTCACGGGTCCGGACTGTTGGACACGCGGGTCAGTTCGGTTGGACACGCGGGGTGGGGCGGGCGGGGGCTACCACCAGGGCGCCGGTTGTGGTGTGCAGGATCTCCACGGTCGCGGCGTAGTGGCGTTCGATGGTCTCGCGGGTGAGGACCTCGGCCGGGGTGCCCGCCGCCACGACCTTCCCGTTGTCCAGCAACAGGAGCTGGGTGGCGTACTGGGCGGAGAGGGTCAGGTCGTGGAGGGTGCTGACCACCGTGGCGCCCTCCTCGTGGCGGAGGCGGTCGACCAGGTCGAGCAGGGCCTGCGCGTGCCCGATGTCCAGGCCGGTGGTGGGTTCGTCCAGCAGGAGCAGGCTGGACTGCTGGGCCAGCACCCTGGCCAGCACCGCCCGCTGACGCTCACCGCCCGACAGGGTCCGCAAGGCGCGGTCGGCGAGCGCCCCGAGGTCGAGGCGGCCCAGCACCGTCGACACCACGGCCAGGTCCGACCGCCGCTCGCGAGCCAGCGGCGACAGGTGCGGGGTCCGGCCGAGCAGGGCGTAGTCCGTCACCGTCAGCCGGTCCGGCAGCTGCGGGGTCTGCGGCGCGTAGGCGACGGCCCGAGCCCGTTCCCGGTGGGACAGCGACGCGGCCGGCGCACCGTCCAGCAGGATCGTCCCGTCGTGGGAGATGACCCCGACGATGGCCTTGAGCAGCGACGACTTGCCCGCGCCGTTGGGGCCGATGATCGCCAGCCACCCGCCCCGCTCGACGTCCGCGGACACGTCCGCGGCCACCACCCGGCTGCCGTACCGGGCGTTCACGTGGGCGAGCGTCAGCGCGGTCACCGCAGCTGCCCCCGGTTCATCCGCAGCACCAGCAGGAAGAACGGCGCCCCGGTGAACGCCGTGATCACCCCGATCGGCAGCTCGGCCGGCGCGAACGCCGTCCGCGCGATGTGGTCGGCGATGATCAGGAACGTCGCGCCGCCCAACAGCGACAGCGGCACCACCACCCGGTAGCTGGCGCCGGCCAGCAACCGGACCACGTGCGGCACCACGATCCCGACGAAGCCGATCAGCCCGCTGACGGCGACCGCGGCCGCGGTCGCGAGGGACGCCGCCAGCAGCACGACCATCCGCACCCGCGCGGGGTTGACGCCCAGGGACGCGGCCTCGTCGTCGCCGAGCGCGAGGACGTCCAGGAGCCGCGCGCACAGGCACAGGACGACGGCGGCCGCGCCGATGTAGGGGAGGGTCACCAGGACATCGCGCCAGCCGGTCGTGTTGAGCCCGCCGAGCATCCAGCTGTAGACCTGCTTGATCGTGTCGGTGTTGAGCTGCTGCGCAAACGTTTGCACCGCGGTCAGGAACGAGGCGACCGCGACCCCGGCGAGCAGGAGCACGGCCGTCCCGCCACCGGCCGACCGACCGAGTACCCA
>NZ_JBJMIE010000475.1:0-25639 GCF_045807065.1 Actinophytocola sp.
GCACCCGTCGCTGCCCAACGCCGTGCCGCAGCTGGTCGAGCTGGGCATGAGCCCGCTGGCCGCGCTGCGCTCGGTGACCTCGGTGGCGGCCGAGGTGTGCGGGCTCGCCGGGCGCAAGGGCCGCCTGGCCCCGGGCTTCGACGCGGACCTGCTGGTGGTGGCCGGCGATCCCCTGGCCAACCCGGCCGCGGTGCACGACGTCAGGGCGGTCCACCTCGGCGGCAGGAAGGTGCGGTAGCGGCTGCAACCGAAGGCGACGCGGCAGCCGTCCCGTAGACATGTGGAGACAACTGGGGACAGTTGCGCTGGTGCTCGGCACAGTGGCGCTGGTGCTCGGCACCGCGATCGCGTGTGGCAGACCGACGGACCAGCCGGAGCGGCCCCGCGCCGCCGAGGGGAAGGCGCCGGTGTGGGTCGAGGCCAGCTGTCCAGCGACGCGGGTGGATCCGCCCCGCGCCGTGCAGGACGGTGGTGGCATCCCGGCGGACTTCACGCCCGTCGCGGTGATGCGCTGCCGCGAGGAGACCCGCCGCATACCGGGCGAGGGCTCCTGGGTCGTGCGGGTCACCGAGCGTGCCGACGCACCGGTGCCGGACCTGGTCGACATGCTGCGCAGGCCGTCCGACCCGCCGCCACCGGCCGACACGGCCTGCACCTTGGAGCTTCGGACCGTGCCGTACTTCGTGCTGGTCGACGCGGGGGGCAGGGCGTTGCTGCCGGCCGTGCCGACCACGGCCTGCGGCCAGCCCCGCGAAGAGGTGCCGGACTTCCTGGACACGCTGACCTACCGGACGGTGACGGAGACCCGGGTGCGTCCGGTGGAGAGCCAACTCTCTGTCGACACCGGCTGCGCGGAGTACTGGAAGGACCTGATCGCCATTCTGGGGCCCACGGCCGAGCCGTCTCCCGCGCAGCCGCGGCGGTCGGTCCAGGGCAGTGACATCCACGTGTGCGTCTACCGGGCGGACGGCGACACCGGCCAGCTCGAGAGCGGTTCCTGGGTCACCGGGCGGGACGCGTCGGCCTTGCGGACCACCATGGAAGCGGCGGGGCCGGCGGCCCGCTGCGACAAGCCGCACACCCGCTTCGCCGTGCTGCTCGACTCGTCGGCCAACTCCGGCATGCCGGCCGTGGAACTGGACGGCTGCTTCCGCTTCCAGCGCCCGGACCAGAGTCTCGGCCAGCTGGACGCGGCCGCGGTCGCCGTGCTCACGAGGTGACGTGGACGGCGCGGAACCTGGCCGTGCCCGCGAAGCCGTTGAGCCCGAAGAGGCCGCTCGGGTAGGTGGTGTCGGTGGCGTTGATGACCTCCACACCGTCGAGTGACACCCGGATGTTGGCGCCACGCGCGGTGACGGACAGGTGGTAGGTCCGCCCGGGCACGATGGTCGTCGGGTAGGTCGCGATGTCGTGCCCGGGGCGCCACAGCTTGACCAGGCCGTTGACGTCGACGTTCGCGGTGTAGTGGGCGGTGGCGTCGGCATTGGCCCGGAACACCAGGCCGGCGGCGACGCCGTTCACCGGGGTGAGGTCGCCGCTGTAGGTGAAGTCGGCGCCGGTCTGTGAGCTGAGGTAGAAGGTGTCCCCGGCGCCACGGGACTGCACGGTGGTGCCGGGTGCGGTCCAGGTGCCGCTGACGGGGTGCCACGGGCCGGCGAGGTTCGTGTCGAAGCCGGGCGTGTTGAGCTGGAGGTTGTCGACGGTCGCCTGCCCGTCGAAGACGTTCGCCCCGAGCCGCCCGTCGGCGTAGGCGGTGTCGGTGGCGTCGATCACCGGCTGCGCCGACCGGTCGAGGTACACCCGGATGCGCTCGCCGGCCGCGACTACCTTCAGGTGGTAGGTCCGGCCCGCGGTGATCGGCGTGGCGTAGGTGGCGATGTCGCGGCCGGGGCGCCAGAGCTTCACCACCCCGGCGGTGTCGACGTTGGCGGTGTAGCCGGTGCGGAAGGTGAGCCCGGCGGCGGCGCCGCTGTCGATGCGGACGTCGCCCTCGTAGCTGAGGTCACTGGCGGTGGTCGTGCTGAGGTAGAAGGCGTCGCCGGTTGCGGTGCCCTGCTTGCCGGCGGCGGTGTCGGTCCACGTGCCGCCGGTCGGGGTCCACCCGTTCCCGAGGTTGTTGTCCAGTGTGGACTCGCCGGTCCCCCAGGCCGTGGTGATCCTGTTGAAACGCAGGGAGACGAGGTGGACCGAGCCGCCCTCGGTGAACAGCGAGATCCCCTGGGCGCCCGGGTCGAAGTCGACGTTGTCCGTGTAGGAGTAGCCGTCGCCGAAAATCTCCAACTGCCCGCGGTCGACGAGGAGGTGCACGGTGACGCGCCCGTTCACCGGGGCGAGCGGCGCGCCGTAGAGGGTGTGGGCGTTGCGGTCGTAGCTGACCTCGCGGTCGAAGGTGCCGTCCGCCCTGGTGTGGAGCCGGAACCCGAACTTGCTGGCCGTCGCCCCCGCCAGATCGAACTGGGCGGTCAGCTCGTAGGTGTCGGCCCGCAGCCGCTCGAGCGGGTTGGTGCCCGGTTGGAGAGTCCGTGCCCCGAGGTCGAAGGGATCACGCCGAAGCGCGGCCAACTCCGCGATGGGGTCACGCGTGAGCCGGATGCCGTCGGCGAAGGTGCGCAGCCCGAGCTGGACGGGGAAGGTGAGGTTGCCGGTCCAGGTGGCACCGTGGTTGCCGCCCTGCCACGCGGTCTGGACAACCCGTCCGGCGGGGTCTCCGGTGAAGGTCTGCGAGGCGTAGAAGGGCGATCCGGCGGAGCCACCGCCGAAGTCCTGCCGCCGAACCGGCGAGGTGGGCGTGAACGTCGTGCCGTCGAAGTCCCCGAGGACGTAGCTGTTGTCCTTCGCGGCGGACAGCACCCACCGGGTGTCGCCGGGGTTGCCGTCGACGGGCAGCTGGTACATGTCCGGGCACTCGAACAACCAGTCGGCGGTGAATCGGCTGCGAAAGGTCCAGTGGAGGAGGTCGGGTGAGGTGTAGAAGTTCGCGCCGTCCTGGCCTTCGTTGACGTAGAGCACCATGACCCAGCGCCGGCTCGGGGCGTGCCAGAAGACCTTGGGGTCCCGACTCGTGTGGTCGCCGGTGTCGACGACCTCCCGCCCGTGGTCGTAGGTCTGGAACGTGCGGGCCCCGTCGAGGCTGTAGTGCACGGTGACCCCGCCCGTTCCGGAGAAGAGCAGGATCGGGTCGTCGTCCCCGGACCTGAGCCCAGTGACGTTCCCCGTGTCGACGATCCCGTTGCCCGACCAGAGATCACCGGCATGCACCCCCGGCTCGAGGGCGACGGGTTTCTGGGTCCAGTGCACGAGGTCGGGGCTCGTGGCGTGCCCCCAGTGCATGGTGTCCCAGCCGAGGCCGTGCGGGTTGTGCTGGAAGAAGAGGTGGTACTGCCCCCGGTAGTAGACGGACCCGTTGGGGTCGTTCATCCAGCCGGCCCGCGGGCTGAAGTGGAACTGCCCACGGAGAGGCTCGTCGTAGCTGGTGGGCGGGTAGGGAAACTCGGGGTAGTCCGCCGCGGAACCGGCCGACGCCACCGGCGCCACCACCACCCAGGCAGCGAACGCCACGACCACCGCAACGGCCAACCGCAAGATCCTCATCGACCTCACCCTTCGCCATGTTCGGCCTTCCCGCCCTCCAAACAAACCACGAACTGGAGCGAGCACAAGGTTCACGCCTTCCCAACTGACTCATGGCGGTTGGGAACGCGCCGGCGCTGAGCATCGCCACCGGCGGCGACGCGGGCACCGTCGGCAGTGCCGGCAGTGCCGGCACCACCGCTCATCGGCAGCGCATCGCCGGCAGCACCGCACCGCCGCTGACACGGCCTCATCCACAACACAGCCACCACCACCGCTACCGCTGCGCTGCCGGTGCCGGTGCCGGTGCCGAACACGGCGCATCCACAATGCCAGCACCAACACGAGCCGCGCCCACAACACCGCACCACCACCTGAACACAAGCCGCGCCCACGACACCGCACCACCACTGAACACGAGCCACGTTCACGACGCCGGCACCGTCGACATGCGCATTGGCCGTAACGCGCCCACCTCCGGCACCCTCCGCAGCGGCAAACAATGCCGGCGCCATCAATATGGCCAGTAAGCCTTCATGATCGGCGTACCACGGCAACGTCGCCACCAGCGACGGTTAAGCAGCCAGCAATGCCGGCGGCGTCGTAGATGCAGTCCGGCCACGCCTGACTCGACCGCCCGCCTGACCCAACCACCTGACCCGGCCAGCCAGCCCAACCACCTGACCCGGCCAGCCAGCCCAACCGCCTGACCCGACCGCCCGGGCGGCCCAACCACCTGACCTGGTGCACGTGTATCGAGTTGTGGTACCTGCGATGTTGTTCCGCGTAGCGTTCCTCCAGATCGGTCGGTTGTGGGGTACCACCCAGTGCCCGGATGGCGTCGTCCCAGTTCATGAGGTCAGGTTATGGGGTTCGGTGGGGCGGTGGGGGCGCCGGCGCCTCGGCTGTGGACAACTCGGTGACCTGTGGACAACCGAGGCACAGGCGGCACCGAGGCACGCAGGATTGTCGGTGGGCGCTGGTAGCGTGGAACCGGGGGCCGGAGGCCAAAAGACCAGGTAACCGGGGGCGATGCATGACCGACGATCTCAACGCCGGGCTCGACCGGCCGGGGCTGAGCTGATGGCCACCGCCGACGACGTGCGGGAGATCGCCACCGGTCTGCCGCGCACCATCGAGCGGCTCGTCCGTGATCGGGTCAAGTTCAACGTCGGGCGGATCGTCTACGTCGCGCTCTCGCGGGACGAGCAGGTCATGGGGTGCGGCTTTCCCAAGGAGGAGCGGGACGCGGTGATCGCCGCCGAGCCGGACAAGTTCAGCATGCCCGGCAAGGGGGACCAGCGGTACCACTGGATCGTCGTCGAGCTGCGGAACGTCACCAGGGACGAGCTACGGGAGCTGGTCACCGACGCGTGGCGGATGTGTGCGCCGAAGACCGTCGTCCGGGAGTACGACGCTAGGCACGCATCACCGTCGCGATAGGGATTCGCGCGGCTCTGGCCGCGGGGATCAGGCCGCCCAGCAGGCCCGCGGTCAGGCCGGCCGCCACGCCGGCGACGCCCGCCTGCCACGGGAACGCCACGTTCGCCAGCATCGGGTACCGGTGGCCGAACAGCCTGCTCGCCGCCGCCAGGCCCGCCATGCCCGCGCCGATGGCCGCGACCGCCGTCAGCAGGCCCGTCAGTAGGGTCTCCGACAGGACGATGCCGGCCAGCAACATCCTGGGGGTGCCGACGGCACGCCTCAGCGCGAACTCCTCGATGCGCTCGCCGACCGTGGCCAGGCCGACGTTCAGGATGCCGGCCGAGCCGATCAGCAGCACCAGGATCGACACCCCGAGGAACACCCAGCGCATCATCTGGATCTCGCCCGGCATCATGTCCTCGGCGCTGATCGTCTCGACGTACAGGTCACCCTTCCGCGGGTCGGCGATCGCCGCGAACTTGCGCTTCAGGACCTCGATGAACTCCGTCGCGGTCGGTGCCGCGAGGATCTCCGCGGAGCCGTAGTCCGGGCTGGACAGGGCGTCGGTCGGCAGCCAGTTCAGCAGCTCGTCGCTGCGCACGTACACCTGCGGCGCCGAGATCCCGTCGTCGACCACGCCGATGATCCGCGGCGTCGAGTTCGCGATGCCACCCCGGACGCGCATCTCCGCCGGCACCGGGTACCTGGCGAACGCCTTCGCGGCCTCCTTGTTCAGCACCAGGCGGGGCGAGAGCGACGGCGCGCCGCCGAAGTCGATCCACTGTCCACTTTGGAGTCGCAGTGGGCGGAACCGGCGGATGTCGCCGGTGAGCGCGGCGAGGCGCACCTCGATCGCCTGGCCGCTCGGCTTGCCCTCGTTGGGGTCGACGCAGTCGCCGGAGTCGTCGCAGACCATCGCCGACCCGTACCCGCCACCGCCGTCGATCGGGCCGCCGCCCTCGTTGATGGGCCGCACGTTCGGCTCGCCGATGATCGCGCTGGTGGACAGCGCCGCCACCGCGTCGTCGCGGCCCCTGATCGTGTCCATCACCAGTTCGGAGGACCCGTCGACGGGCGGCAGGTAGATCATCCGCGTGCCGTCCACACCCCTGGTCAGCTCGCTGTTCGCGACCAGGGAGCGGTAGGCGATCACCTGGCCGGCCTGCGCGGCCACCACGCCGAGCACACCGAGGAACAGGCTGATCATGGACAGGAACGTGCGCAGCTTTCGCGCCCGGATCCCCTGCCCGCCAATGATGAGCGCCGCCCGCAGGCGTCCGGAGAGCCGCATCACCGCCGCACCTCCGCCGGCGACAGGACGCCGTGGTCCAGGTGGAGCACGCGCTGCATCTTGGCCGCGTGGTCGTGGTCGTGGGTCACCAGGATCAGCCCGCAGCCGCGGTCGGTCGTCGCGCGGAGTGCTTCGACCACCAGGTTCCCGGTGTCCGTGTCGAGCGCGCCGGTCGGCTCGTCGGCCAGCAGGATCTTGGGGTCCCGCACGAGCGCGCGGGCGATCGCGACGCGTTGCTGCTCACCGCCGGACAGCCGCGGCGGCTTGTGCTTGGCGAGATGGGCGATGCCCAGCTGGTCCAGCGCGGCCATGGCGCGGGCACGGCGCTTGCGCCGCGGCAGCCAGCCCTGCCCGTTGACCAGCGCCATCGCCACGTTCTGCACCGCGGAGAGCTGCTTGAGCAGGAAGAACCGCTGGAACACGAACCCGAACTCGGCGCTGCGCAACGCCGCGGCCCTGCGCTCCGACAGACGCGTGATGTCCCGCTCCCCCAACAGGTACTGCCCGGCGTCGGGGCGGTCGAACAGCCCGATCAGGCTCAGCAGCGTGCTCTTGCCCGACCCGGACCGGCCGAGCACCGCGATGCTCTCTCCACTGTGGAGGGTCAGGTCGACCCCGTTCAGGATCGTGCGCGGCTCCTGCTGCCCCCGCAACGTCTTGGTGACGCCGGTGATCCGCAACAGCGGGGTGGCGGTCGGCGCGGTGCCATACGCCAGCGCGGTCTGCGCGGCGGTCACTTGCCACCGCTCGACTGGTCGGCGTCCGGGGCCGGCGGCAGGTTCGGGCCCGGCACGGACAGCTTCTCGTCGCCGGTGAGCCCGGACCTGATCTCGATGACCTTGCCGTCGGTGAGCCCCAGCTCGACCTGGACCCGCTCGGTGGACCCGTCGCCCCTGACCACCTCGACCGTGCCGGTGCCCTGACCGCCCGCGACCGCCTCGACCGGCACGACCAACGCGTTGGCCGCGGTCTGGGTGATGATCTTCAACGTGACGGCCGCGCCGTTGATCATCTTGGTGCCCGCCGGCGCCGTGCACACGAGCCGCAGGCCCGAGGCGGCCGAGCCCTCCTGGCTCGACTGCTCGTCCGGGGTCCGCGCCGGCGGCGTGGCCGGCGTGGTGCCCCCGGGCGAGCCGGCGCCCGGGGTGGCCGGCGGGTCGGGGGCGGCCGGCGGCGTGGGGATCGTGCCGGCCGGGAGGGCGGCGATGGTGCCGAGCACCGCACAGGGGAACGGTCCGGGTCCCTTCTTGATCTGCGCCGTGACACCGGTCAGACCATCGGCGATCTGGTACGCCTTGTCACTGGCGATCTCCGCGACGATCCCGTACCCGGCGAGCTTCGCCGAGGCGACCGGCATGCCCGCGGTGACGTTCGACCTGTCGTCGACCAGCCGGCCGGCGAACGTCGCGCCGGCCGGCACCTCGACGGGGTTCGGCTTGCCGCCGGCCCACACCGCGCCGACGCGGGTCGGCTTGGTCGGCGTGCTGGTGGGTGCCTTGACGTCGAGGAAGCGCATCTGCCCGTCGACCGGCGCGACCAGCCCGAAGATCGGGTCCATGGTGACCGTGCCCGCGAGGCTGACGGAGTTGGTGAGGTCCTGCCGGGTGGGCGTGACCGTGGTCATCACCGTGCCCCGGTCGGCGAGCCGCGGCGGCGACTCGGTCGCCGCACCGGATGTGCAGGCGGTCACCAACGTGAGCACGGACAGCAATATCCCGACATGGCGCGGTTTCAACTGAGAGCCCCCAGGTGTGCGGTTCTGCCCGTAATGACGCCCCGATGGACGCGGGGGTTGCACGGGCGATGGCGCACGTTACCGCACGAAACGGGCGTGAACGCGGATCAGTTCGGGTGACAGCGCCTGGACCTCAGGGACTCGATGAAGGCCGCCCACCCGGCCGAACCGACGGTCAGGTGGGGCCAACCGGTGTCCTTGGAGTCCCGGATGCCGACAGCCGTGCCCAGGAGCGCGACCTCGACGCACGACCCGTTGTGGTCGCTGAAGCTGCTCTTGAGCCACACAGCGCTGCCGAAGTTCACGGTCTTGCTCCTCACAGCCTCTTGATGAGGTCGGCCACGAAGCGAACGGACTCGTCCGGCGGAAGCGCAACCCTTTCCAGACTCCGTGCGGACACTCGATAAGTATTCACCTCCCCAGGGTGCTGCACATACATCGCGCCGTCCTGAAGTTCCGCGTAGACGATCGGTCGCGCCTTGTCGAATTCCAGCACCACGAACTGGCCGTTCGACGCCTCGTGCCGGCCGCGCTCCGGCACGACCACCTGGAACGTGATGTTCGGCCGGTGGGCGAGGTTGATCAGGTGCTCGTACTGCTCACGCATGTTCTCGGGACTGCCGACCACCAGCCGCAGCGCCTGCTCGTTCACGGTCGCGTGGAGGTGCATCGGCTCCTCGCCCGCGAGCCGGTGCGCGCGCTCCATCCGCACCTCGACCACTCGCTCGCTGTGGTCGAGCCGGACCCGCTGGCTCGACCGGCTCAGCTCCCGGGCGTACTCCTCGGTCTGCATCAGGCCGGGGATCACGATCGGCTCGAACACGAACTCCTTGATGGCCAGCCGCTCCAGTCCGACGAACGTACCGAACCAGTCGGGCACCACGTCCCGCCAGGCGCCCCACCAGTTCGACTCGTCGGGGACCTCGGCGAGCGAGGTCAGTCGGTTGATGTCGTGCTGCGCCGCGCCGTACGCGGAGAGCACCTTCGCGATGTCCGACGGCTGCTGCTGCCGCTCGCCGGTTTCCAGATGGGACAACTTCCCCACGCTGACGCCTGCCCGGTGTGCCGCGTCGGCCTGTTTGAGACCGGTTCTCTTCCGGTAGTTCGCCAGTTCCACACCCACGAGCCACCGCAACGCCGAAGGGTTGCGCACTGCCACCACTGCCTGACCTCCACGCTAACTGAAACCACGTGCCGGCACAGACCGTACCGGTGATCACAGAGGACACGGCAAATATTGGGTCAATGTATGGCGTTCCGTATTGCAATCAAAGGAAAGACGGGCCGTCAGAGCCTACGTGGGACTCCTCCGGGAATCACCGGCACCGGCCCACCACCGGCCCGTGCACGGAATTCGCTATGCCCAGGTCGTTCGGGGCGGCGGCGTTTCCCGCGCAGGTGAGCGGCCCGCGCACCGTCACGCCCGCGATCACCGGCGCCGCATTCCCGGTCACCGTCGCGGCCCCGCCGACCGTACCGCCCAGAATGTGGACGTCGCCGGTCGCCGCGGCAATCGTCAGCGGACCGGAGACCGTCGAGCGGACGAGCTCGACCGCCGCGGCGCGGGTCGCCGTGACCGGACCGCCGATGGTCGCGCCGGTCGCGACCAGAGCCGCGCCGGCCGCCACGGTCACCGGACCGGTCACGGTCGCACCGTCGAGGCACGTCACGCCATCGCGGACGGTCAGCGGACCCTCGTGGCGGCCTGTGATCGTTCGTGTACAGGCAGGCGCGGGCGGGAGCAGTGTCACGTGGAACGCTGCTGCCGCGCCGACGTTGCCCACGGCGTCGATGGACCGGTACTCGATGGTGTGCGTGCCGTAGTTGGTCGGCACGACGTCCCAGGGGGAAAGCCGTGGCACACCGAGCTTTCCGTACACGAGGCTGTCGATCTCGGTACCCTGCGGGGTGAAACGCCACGGCGCGTCGGGGTCGGTGGGCCAGCCGAAGTAGTTGAACCAGCCGTCGCCGTCGGTGCGGAACTCGCGGACCACGTAGCCCGGGGTGTCGTCGGCGCCGGCGAGCGCCATCGTGAACGGTCCATTGTAGACGTACGAGCCGTTGCCGGAGACCAGCGGCGCGGACAGCTGGTAGGCCGCCGTCGGCTGCCGGGCGTCGACGGTCCAGGTCAGGGTGTCGGCGCCGACGGTCGCGGTGAGCGTGTGCGTGCCGGTCAGCCCAAGGGGTTCGAGGTCGAACGCGCGGTCGTTCGCGCCCGGGCCGCCCGGGTCGACGGTGCGGCCGTCGAGGCGCCACAGGACCGGCAGCACGTGGTCGGCCGGGTGCGTCGGCTCGGCGTACACCACGTCCGTCCCGCCGACGGGACGCGTGGTCGGCGTGTGGTTGGTGAACGCGGGCTGCACCGGGGCGGCGGGCGTGGTCAGCGCGGTGTCGACCGTCCACGTGCGGCTTCGCGTCAGCGCCGAGGAGGCGCGCACCGCCGGGTCCCGCACGAAGTCCGTCGGGTCGACCACCGTCGCGGTGACCGAGTGCCTGCCGGGTGCGAGGTCCAATGTGGACAGGTTGAGGTTGCGCGTGCCGCGGGCGACCGAGGCGCCGTCGAGGGTCCACGTCACGTCGAGCTGGTGGCTCACCGGGTACATGGTCTCGACCCACAGCACGCGGTCGGCGCCCACCGGCGCGGACGCCGGCACGGCGTCGGCCAGGATGTTGGTCTTGGCCGAGATCCGCTGCGTCATCCGCTCGCGCTCGACCTGGTCGTAGTGGTAGCCCAGCGTCTTCATCATCGAGTGCGCGGACGGCCGCCACACACCGCTGCTCGCGTACATGCCGCTCTCGTAGCGGCCGATCAGGCCACCCGACTCGCTCGGCTCGCCGAGCCAGCGCCACCACTTCTTCCGCTGTGCCAGCATCTGCTGCTCGGTCAGCAGCGTGTGGTGCACCGAGCTCGGCTCACCGCCGGTGTACGGGTCGCCCCGCACACCGCGCTGGAGGTAGTCGTACTCGTCCTGCAGGTCGCCGAGCGAGTGCCCCAGCTCGTGCGGGGTGATCAGCGCGGACAGCGCGTTGCCGCCGGTCGCGGTCGCGTAGGTGCCACCCGCGCCGCCGTAGGTGTCGCTGTTGCCGATCGCGAGCAGCTGCCGGTTGGCACTGGTCGTGCCCGGCACCAGGTCGGCGTAGGAGTTGGCGGCCGCGTCGTCCACGGTCAGCAGGCGCCGCACGCTGGTCGGGTCGCAGCCACCCCACAACCCCATGTTCAGCGGGGTGTCCACCCGAGGGGAGTCCAGGTTCGGGTCACAGTCCACACCGGACTCCGCGGACACGATCGACACCGCGTACACGTTGATGTAGCTGCGGTAGGATTTGAACGGCTCGATGGTCCACAGCACGTTCAGGTGCTTGTCCACGTTCTCGCGGAACTTCGCCTGCTCGCCGGCCGTGTAGCCGTCGCCGAGCACGACGAGGTTGAACCGCTTCGCCGGGTCCCCGGTCACCTGGATGGGCACCACGGTCGCGTCACCGGGCGCGGCGGACGCCGGCGGCGCCGCGACCACCGCGGCTGCCACCACGAACGCCGCGAGCGCCGCCAGCTTTCTCACTTGCCCACCACCGCGCAGGTCGCCGTTGCCTTCTTGGTCGGTTCGCTCTCGGACGTGGCCGTGAGCCGCACGGTCGCGACGTGCGGACCGCTGCCGGACTTCCGCGCGTGGACCGGAACCTTGACGTGGTCGCCGAACTTCGCCGTCGCCAGCGCGTTGGGCACGTCGACGGCCCACCCGCGACCGTCCACAGTGGCCGACAGGCGGTACACGTCGCCGTTCAGGTACTTCGACACGTCCCCGCCGGCCGGCGCGGCCCTGCCGGTGTTGAACACCGAGAAATCACACGTGTCGAGCCCGTCGCGGTCCGGGAGGGCGAACGTCGGCGTCACCCTGACGCCACGGCGCTGCGGACCGGCACCGTCCAGCGAGCGGATCGCGACCGTGTACGACAGCACGCCCTTCCTGTCGCGCTTGACGTCCAGCACGTAGAAGTGCAGCCGGTTGGCCTGGTCGACGTACTCGTACTCGCTGCCGGAGTTCGTGCCGGCGTGGAACAACGCGTCGGACAGCTGCCGGTAGTCGCCGATGGTGATCGGCACCCGGGTGCCGTCCGGCAGCACGTAGTCGGTCATCCCGATGTCCTGCGGGTTCGCGTCGATGACCCACTCGAACGGCGCGTCGTCCTCGTTCTTCGTCTTGGCCAGCAACACACCCGCGTCCGGCGTGAACGAGTCGGCGCCCATCCGGTCCACGACCTCGACGGTGTAGTTGTCGTAGCCACCACCGTCGCAGAACGGGTCGGTATTCGGGTCGCACGCGGGCTCGAGGTCGCCGGTGCCGAGCGCGACGTCGACGCCGGACAGGTCGTGGGGTCCCGGTAGGACGGACCGCGCGGTGACCTTCGCGATCACCATGCCGGAGTCGCCGAGCCCCTCGCGGGACAGCCGCAGCACGTTCTCGTCGTCGACGATGCCGAGCTTCATCTTGTTGCGCAGCATGTGTTGCGCGCCCATCGACGAGCCGCCGGTCGCCGGGATCATCCACCGGCTGTGCGGGCCGCCGGGGCCGTTGAACGTGCCGCGCGACAGCATCTCCCACGGCCCGCTGTAGTCGCGGCGCGCCGGGACGCTGTAGGGGTTGTTGTAGTTGTCCCCGATGCCGAGGATGTGGCTGAACTCGTGGGCGTAGGTCGACTGGCCGGAGCTCTCGGCCTGCGTCGAGGAGCCGCCACCCGCGTTGGGCCAGAGGGTCGAGCCCGCCGCCCAGGAGGTCCAGTCCACGTACCGGGTGGGCGACCAGTTCGGCAGCGCGGGGTCCGGCGGGCCGAAGTCGTCGGTCACGTCCTGCTTGGTCGGGAACTTCATCATGCCGAACTCCTGCCAGGTCGAGGACTCGTCCTGACCGGCGGAGAGGAAGAAGACGAAGTCGTACTGCGCGGGCACGTCCGCCCCGACGGCGTTGACCCACGCGGCCCGCCCGTCGGTGCGGATGTTGCGGTTGCAGTTGTCGCCGGCCGGGCACGCGGCCCCGGACTGGAACTCCATGCCGTACTCGTGGTCCTTGCCCGGCATGGTGTAGGGCCCGAACGCGGTGAGGTCGACGCCGAAGCGGCCGCCGGAGTCCTCCATCCAGTACTCGTTGATCGTGTGACCGTGGTTGAGCGTGCCCGGCTTGTTGAGGAAGTCCTGGTAGAACTGGGCGACCTGGTCGCGCGGCACGTCGTGTGCCTCGGCGCTCGGGTTCGCGAAGATCGTCGACCCCTGGGGCTGCGTGACGACGAACGGCTGGTTCGGGTAGTCCAGCAGGACCAGCGCGCCCTTGAAGTTGCGCACCGTGCCCTCGGCCGACGGGTCGGCCCAGTTGGTGCCGGGCGGCTTCGTGTAGTCGTCCCACGTCATGTGGTCGGGGTTCTCCCAGTTCTGCGGGTCGATCGGACCTGGGAAACCGGACTGTGCGGCGACGCGGGCGTTCTGCTCCCCGCTCTGCTGCCACGGCTGCTGCTGCGGCCAGTGCGGGTACTGCCACGGGTACTGCGGCTCGGCCGGCCGGGCGGGGGCGGCGGGGGCGGCGACGGCTGGGCTGACCGAGATTCCGGTGGCGAGCGCGGCGGCCGAGAGCAGCGCCGTCACCAGCAGGGCTGGGCGGGTCACGGGAAGTGACGCTAGCCCTGGCCTTGACCCACTTCATCGATCCGATGTAGGGAACGTGGTGCGGTTTTTCAGACATCTGTCGAAAAGCGGAGGTCGGCATGCAGCTCCAGCTCGCCGTCGACGATCTCGCCGCCCGCGTCGGGCGCCCGGTGCTCCTGGAGGACCACGCGCAGAGCGTGCTGGCCTACAGCGAGCAGACCGGCCCGCTGGACGACGTCCGCCGCGACTCGATCCTGCGGCGGCACACCACCCGCGAGGTCCGCGCCAGGTACCGCGCCGCCGGGATCTTCGAGGCACGCGGGCCGCTGCGGGTGCCCGAGTCTCCCGGCGTGCTGCCGCGGGTGTGCGTGCCGGTGCGGCACCGCGACCGGCTGCTGGGGTTCCTGTGGCTGATCGACCGCCCCGCGATGTCCGGCGCCGACCTGTCGCTCGTGTCGAGGTCGGCGGCCGAGCTGGCCCTGGCCCTGCTGCACGACGTGCTCGCCACCGGCCTCTCCGCGCGCCGGGAACAGGCCGCCGTGGCCCGGGTCCTGGCCGGCGACGACCCGGAGGCGGCGCGGATCCTCGTTGACGAGGGTGGCTTCCCCCCGCTGCCGGTCACCGTGCTCGTGGTGCGCGGCCCGCAGGAGGTGCTGACCGACGGTCTCCTGGTGGCGCGGCTGAAGTTCCCGGCCCGGCACCTCGTGCGCGGCGACCACGGCGTGCTGGTGTGCGCCGGACCGGCGCGGGCCGAGGAGGTGCCCGGGTTGTTCGCCGGCTCGGTGGTGGTCGGCGCCGGTGCTCCTCGGCCGTCGCTGTCGTCCGCCGCGGAGTCGTACGCGGAGGCCCTGCACGCGTCTCTCGTGGCGTCCCGGGTGCCGGGCTTCGCACCGCTGGCGTCGTGGGACTCGCTGGGCGCGTACCGGATGCTGGCCTCGGTGCCGGCGGACGCCGTGCACCCCGGGGTGGTCCGGCTGCTGACGTCGCCGGAGCTGGTGGCGACGCTGGAGACCTACCTGGACCTGGCCGGCAGCGCGGTGGAGACGGCGAAGGCGCTGCGGCTGCACCGCACGTCGCTGTACTACCGCCTGCAACGGGTGGCCGAGCTGACCGGCACGAACCTCCGCGACGGCGACGACCGGCTGATGCTGCACCTGAGCCTCAAACTGGCCAGCCTGCACGGCATGCGATGAGTTGCCGCAGGTCACTGTGGCTACGATCGCCCCATGATCGAGGTGCTCGCGGCGGTGCTCACCTACGTCGCGCTGGCGGGGGCGGTGTGGGCGGCCGTGCTGGTGATCGCGAACAAGCCGGTGGAGCTGCGGGAGTGGCACGGGCTGTGGCTCTACGGCGGGCTGGTGCTGCTCGAGGTGGGTCTACTGGCGCAGCTCGTCGTCGGGATCGTCGAGCTGGCCACTGGCGACCGGGCGATCGAGACGGCCACGTTCATCGGGTACCTCGTCACGACCGTGCTGGTCCTGCCCGTCGCCGGGTTCTGGGCGTTGCTGGAGCGGACGCGCTGGGGGCCGGTGGTGATGGTCGTGGGCTGCCTCACGATCCCGGTGCTGATCATCCGGCTGCGGCAGGTGTGGGACGGCCATGCCTGACGCCCTCGCGAACCGCACCCGGTCCGGCCCCGGCCGGCTGCTGATCGCCGTCTACGCGATCTTCGCCCTGTCCGCCACGGCCCGGTCGGTCGTCCAGCTGACCACGCACCTCTCCCGCGCGCCGCTGGCCTACCTGCTGTCCGCCCTCGCGGCGGTGGTCTACATCGTCGCCACCGTGTGCCTGGCCCGCGGCAACCGGACCTCCCGCCGCATCGCGACGGTGTCGATCCTGGTCGAGCTGGTCGGAGTGCTCGCGGTGGGCACGTGGAGCCTCCTGGACCCCGCCGCCTTCCCGGACGCGACCGTCTGGTCGGACTACGGCCAGGGCTACGGCTACGTGCCGGCGGTCCTGCCGCTGCTGGGCCTGTGGTGGCTGCGGGTCAGCGGAAAACCGACAGCGGCCGAATAAAACTCGTTCCCGTTCCCCGATGTGGTGAATCCGGGCGTGTCGGCGCGTGCCGTGCGGAATTCCCGTGTCGCGCCCTTCTAGCGTGGAGTCCCGATCGAATTCAGAGAGAGGACGTCCACATGCGTAGGACCTTCACCGCGGCGACCATGATCGCCTTGACCCTCGGCGGTATCGCCGCTGCCAGCGGCATCGCGAGCGCGGAGCCCGGTACGACCGCGACCGACAGGAGCGGCCTTCCGGTCGTCGGCGGCAGCAGCCTGCCGCTCACCGGCAACGGCCTGCCGCTCGTCGGCAACCTCACCGGCAATGGTCTCCCGCTCCTCGGAAACCTCACCGGCGGGAAACTCCCGCTCCTCGGCGGTCTCGCATAATCCGTCGGTGACGAGGCCGGTCGCGGGAATACATACCCCCTATTGCCGCCTGCGGCGAGGGGTGAGGCGGATGCCGGGCAGGTCCGGCGCCGGAATGCGGGCGCCGTCGTGGCCTGGGACAGTGCCGAACAGCTCGTCCGCCGCCTCCCAGGCGGCGCGGGCGCCGGCGATCTCCTCGTGGGAGCGGCCGACGAAGTTCCACCACATCACCAGGTCCTCCGGGAACGGTTCGCCGCCCAGCAGGAAGGCCCGGCCATCCGCCAGTTCCACCCGCGACCGGCCCGTACCGAGGTACAGCAGCTGCCCCTTGCGCAGCGGCGTGCCGGCCACCGTGAGGTCGCTCACCGCCAGCACCGCGTGCTCGTAGTCCGGGCGCAGGGGCAGCACGCGGGTGCCGGCGACCGCCAGGTCCGCGCCGACCAGCGGGGTGTGCGTGGTCGCCGGGGACGTCGCGTCGCCGACGCTGCCCATCAGGACCGTGGCGAAGCCGTCGTACACCGGCAGGTCGACGTGCTGTTCGAACGCGGGCGCCATGGTTGCGTGGTCGGCCGGCAGGGCCACCCACAGCTGCAGCCCGTGCAGCGGCTCGGACACCGAGAGTTCCGAATGGGACACCCCGCGGCCGGCGGTCATCAGGTTGAGCTGGCCCGGGCGCACCAGCACGTCGCTGCCGATGCTGTCGCGGTGGTGGATCTCACCCGCGAGCGGCCAGGTCACCGTCTGCAGGCCCGTGTGCGGGTGCGGCAGTACCCGCATCGCGACGTCGGCCGGGCCGTAGGAGTCCAGGAAGCACCACGCGCCGACGGTCGGCAGCCCTCGCTGCGGCATCACCCGCTCGACCGACATCGCACGCAGGCCGCCCAGCGGCACCACGCGCGGCTCGAACACCTCGGCCATCGCGTCGCACCGGGTCACGTCCGTCTCGACGGGACGGGCCTCCAGGTTGCTCATCTGCCGGGCGCCTCCACGTGCCCCGCGTACTTGTCGGTCTTCTCGATGTAGCCGGCGATGAACGGGCACTGCGGCACGATGACCTTGCCGTTCGCCACGACGTCGTCCAGTGCCTCACCCGCCAGCACCTTGCCCAGGCCCTGGCCGGAGAACGCCTCGTCGATCTGCGTGTGCCTGAACACCACCCGGTCGCCGGTTCGGTGGTACTGGGAGAACCCCGCCAACTTGCCGTCGACGTACACCTCGTACCGCAACTGCTCCCGGTTGTGCACCACTTTGGTCTCGGCCATACCCCGAGCCTAGGCCAGCTTCGCCGACAGTTCCTCCTCGTCGCGGAGTAACCGGGCGCCGCGGTCGGTCTCGTGCACGAACGCGCGCACCACCTCCCCGCGATCCGGCTGCTCGGCGGGATTCACTCGCCCCGTGCGGCTCGCCGCGCCTCCTCGACGAGCTGCGCCAGCCGTTCGGTGGGCACGCTCGCCGCCGGCAGGGCGTTGATCCGGCGGATCTCGGCCGGGTCGACCTTCGGCTCGCGGGCCTCGGTCAGCAGGCCGTTGACCTCCTGCTCGGTGTCGGTCAGCTGGGTGTAGCAGTAGCCGGCGACCTGGTCGCTGCCGACGAGCGCGGTCACCAGCCGCTCGTAGGCGAGGAGGAGGTCCTCGGCACTCGCGACGGTCCGGTAGCCGAACCAGCGCTCGCCCGCCGACGGGGTGTAGCTCAGGCCGCCGAACTCGGTGACCATCAGCGGCTGCTCGCCACGGACGGGGTCACCCAGGTGGACGCGGTGCGCCCCTGGCCAGTCACGACCCATCGCCGCGTCGACCGCCGCCGCCGTGCCGTACCGGGAGGTCAGGTCCTCGGCGGACGGGCTGTAGTCGTGGACGGTCCAGATGTCGCTCGTCGCGTGTTCCCAGCCGTCGTTGGAGATCACCGGGCGGGTGCCGTCGACGGCGTGGGTCAGGTGGTAGAGCGACTCGAGGAAGTGCCGCTGGCGGGGGTCGTCGTGCAGTGCGGGCGTGCCCCAGCTCTCGTTCACCGGCACCCAGGTCACCACGGACGGGTGGCTGACGTCCCGGCGCACCACCTCGAGCCACTCCGCGGTGAACCGGGCGACACCGTCCACCGAGTACTCGTAGGCGTTGGCCACCTCGCCCCACACGACGAGGCCGAGCCGGTCGCACCAGTACAGGAACCGGGGGTCCTCGACCTTCTGGTGCACGCGGACCCCGTTGAACCCCAGCTCCTTGATCAGCTCGACCTCGCGACGCAACGCGTCCTCGGACGGCGCGGCGAGGTGCGACTCCGGCCAGTACCCCTGGGCGAGCACCAGCCGCAGGAAAAGGCGTTCCCCGTTGATGGTGAACCGGCCGTCGCGGACCGCCACGTCGCGGAGCCCGAAGTAGCTCGCCACGGTGTCGACGGTGGCGTCGCCACGGACCAGGGAGACCTCGGCGTCGACGAGCCGCGGGTCTGCGGGGCTCCAGCGGAAGTCCCCGCGGGGCAGGGTGATCGTGCGTGCCAGCTCTGCTCCGTCGACGGCGTACCGGTCGTCGGCGAGGACGCGGTCACCCGAGGTAAGCCGCACCCGGAGCGACAGGCCGGCAGTCGGACCGTCGACCGCCGCCCGCACGGTGACCGAGTTCGACGCCGCGGACGGCCGCCACTCCAGCTCGCTGACGTGGGCCGCGGGCAACGGTTCCAGCCACACCGGCTGCCAGATGCCCGTGGTCCGGTGGTACCAGATGACGTCGGGCTCGGGCTCCCAGTACTGCTTGCCGCGTGGCTGGGTGAGGTCCTCGACCCGGTCCTCGGCCCGCACCACCACGATCTGCTCACCGGTGACCAGCGCGTGGGAGATGTCCGCCTGGAACGGTGCGTGGCCACCGACGTGCGACGCGACCTCCGTGCCGTTCACCCACACCCGGGCGCGGTAGTCGACGGCGCCGAAGTGCAGCACCAGCCGCTCGGCCTCCGGCGCGGTGAAGGTCCTGCGGTACCAGACAACGGGATGCGGGGTGGGGTCGTGCACGCCGCTGGCCGAGGACTCCGGCGGGAACGGCACCGTGATGACCTGGTCGAACGGCTTGTCACCACGCCACCAGCCCGCCAGCAGCCCCGCGTCCCCGTCGTCGTGCGCGAACTCCCACTCCCCGCACAGATCCTGCCATCGCTCTCGGGTCAGCCGCGGCCGTGGATGCATGCACCCCACGTTACCGCGCGGCCACCCGGCGGTACGACTGTCCAGTTGCGACGATCCCGGCGACGAACGCCGTGGCCACGCCGAGCACCTGGATGACCGTGCCGATGGCGATGCTGGTGCCGTGCACGCCGGTGAGGTTGTCGACGCCGGACGCGCTGGCGAAGAACCCGACGACGACGAACAGGCCGAGCCCGGCGCCGACGAGAGGCGCCCAGCGGAACCTGGTGAGGCCGATGAACAGCGCGCCGGCGGTCAGGAGCAGGATGCCGGGCGGCGGGTAGATGGGGAAGGGGACTCCGGCGGCCCAGAGGACGGCGATCCCGATGGCTCCGACGATCAGTGCCGTGATGGTGATTTTCTTCGTCATGCACAAGAGGATGCGGCAGCGCGCTGACGAAATCGTCCGTTGCGCGGCGGCTTCGGGCATACGCCCAGGGTCGTAGGTCAGTTGCTCGAGATGTCCTCGAGCAGTACCCGAGCCGCGGGCAGGACGAGGTCCCGCACGAGCGCCGGGTCCGCGTCCGCGAGCGGCGGGGTCGCGGCCACCCCGCGCAGGAAGCTGATGCCGAACACCCACGCGAGCACCAGCTCGGCCCGCAGCTCGGCGTGCGGCCGGTCGGTGAGGGTGGCGAGCGTCTCGACGTAGCCCGCGGTCAGCCTGCGGCGGATCTTGGCCGCCTCGTCGTCGGTGCCGAGGGTGCGCAGCAGGGCGGTCAGCACCTGGTCGCGCCGCTCGGTCGACTCCGGGGCGAGCAGGTGGTCGAGCATCTTGGCGAGCAGCGCGCCCGGCTCGACCTCGTGCAGGTCGCGCCCGGCCATCGCCGCCGCGAACATCGCCTCCTTGGAGCCGAAGTACCGGAACAGCAACGCCTGGTTGACACCCGCGCGGGTGGCGATGTCACGGACGGTCGTGCGGTCGTAGCCGCGCTCGGCGAACAGCTGGGTCGCGGCGTCCAGCAGCGCCTGCCGCGTGGCCGCCGCGTCGCGGCGCCGTGGTTCATCGGTCACCCGAACCTCCAAAGCGGACAGCGTAGCCTGCTCCGGACGTAACCACCTTGACACTGTGCGTAACGTGTAAGCAGGTGCTTACAATCATGGGGAGAAGCCTGATGACCGTTGCGTACCCGTTCAACGAGACCGGCACCCTGGGCCTTGCCGAGGCGTACTACGAGGCGCTGAAGCAACCGGGCATGCTCAGGGTGAAGCTGCCCTACGGCGAGCCGGCCTGGCTCGCCACACGATACGACGACGCGCGTCTCGTGTTGGGGGACAAGCGCTTCAGCAGGGCGGAGTCGGTGAACCACGACGCACCGAGGATGCGGGCGGGCATCGTGGACGGCGGCATCCTGACGATGGACCCGCCCGACCACACCCGGCTCCGCACGCTCGTGGCCAAGGCGTTCACCGTGCGGCGGGTGGAGGAGCTGCGCCCGAGGGCACGCGAGATCACGACGGCCCTGATCGAGGACATGATCGCGGCCGGGCCGCCGGCGGACCTGGTCGACATGTTCGCGCTGCCGCTGCCGGTGGCGGTGATCTGCGAGCTGCTGGGCGTGCCGGTCGCGGACCGCCCGAAGTTCCGGGTGTGGAGCGACAACGCGCTGTCGACCTCGCGCCTGACGTCGGAGGAGTTCCTGGCGAGCCGCGAGGAGATGCGGGAGTACATGCGCGGCCTGATCGCCGAGCACCGGGAGCGCCCGCGCGACGACCTGATGACGGCGCTGATCGAGGCCCGCGACGAGCGGGACCGGCTGACCGAGCTGGAGCTGGTCGACCTGTGCGCGGGAATCCTGATCGCCGGCCACGAGACCACGGCCAGCCAGATCCCGAACTTCGTCATCACGCTGCTGGACCGGCCGGAGGCGATGGCCCGGCTGCGGTCGGATCCCGCGCTGATCCCGGGTGCGGTGGAGGAGCTGCTGCGGTTCGTCCCGCTGGGCGCCGGCGCCGGCTTCCCGCGGTACGCAACGGAGGACGTGCGGGTGGGTGACACGCTGGTCCGCGCGGGTGAGCCGGTGCTGGTGGCCATCGGCGCGGCCAACCGCGACGGGCTGCGCTTCAGCGACCCCGACACGCTGAAGGTCGACGCGCCGCCGGAGCAGCACCTCGGCTTCGGGCACGGCGTGCACCACTGCCTCGGCGCGGCACTGGCCAGGATGGAGCTGCAGGAGGCGCTGCGGGCGTTGCTGCTGGAGCTGCCGGACCTGCACCTGGCGGGTGACGTCGTGTGGAAGGCGGAGATGCTCGTCCGCGGCCCGGTGCGCATGCCGGTTGGATGGTAGCCATGACGTGGCAACTGCGAGTGGACAAGACCCTCTGCGGCGCGACGGGCATGTGCGCGGCGCTGACACCCGAGCTGTTCGAGCTGCGCGATGCGTACGCGGAGCCGGTCCGGTCCGAGATCGAGCCGGACGAGCTGGCGCTCGACGCCGCCGACCAGTGCCCCATGCAGGCGATCCTCGTGACGGAGAACGGGAAGGAGATCGGCCCGCGCCCGTGAGCCTCCTGAGAACCTCCTGTGAATGTGCCGACCTGGGCACATAGCGGATTTCCGCCGCGTTGGAACGGGTAGACACACAGTGGAGGTGACCTCAATGACGGCAGCGTTCGCAGCGAGCGGAAAACTGGCGACTGGCCTCCCGACTTTGCCGGAAGGCTGGCCGATCGGGTCCTACGACACCTACAAGGAAGCACAGCGGGCCGTTGACCACCTGGCGGACAACGAGTTCCCGGTTCAGGACGTCACGATCGTCGGCGTCGAGCCGATGGTCGTCGAGCGGGTCGCCGGTCGGTTGACCTGGAGCCGGGTCCTCACGACCGGGGCGGCGTCCGGCGCGTGGTTCGGGTTGTTCGTCGGCCTGTTGCTGAGCATGTTCTCGGCGGCCGGGTTCGCGCCGATCCTCATCGGCGTCGTGTCCGGTGTCGTGTTCGGGCTGGCCTGGTCGGCGGTCCAGTACGGCGCCACCCGCGGGCAGCGGGACTTCGTCTCGCACAGCCAGCTGGTCGCCCGCCGCTACGACGTGCTCTGCAAGCCGCGCAACGCGGAGCTGGGCCGCACGCTCCTGACCAACCTGACCCCGACGACCCTCTGACAGCGCAAGAGCCCCGCCGCTCCCGGCGGGGCTTTCGCTTGTCCTACAGCAGTTCCAGGACGGTGGCGTTCGCCAGGCCACCCGCCTCGCACATGGTCTGCAGGCCGTAGCGGGCGCCGCGGTCGGCCATCGCGTTGACCAGGGTGCCCAGCAGCCTCGTGCCACTCGCGCCCAGCGGGTGGCCGATGGCGATGGCGCCGCCGTTGACGTTCACCTTTCGCAGGTCGGCCCCGGTCTCCTGCTGCCAGGCCAGCACCACGCTCGCGAACGCCTCGTTGACCTCGAACAGGTCGATGTCGGCCAGCGTCAGGCCGGCCCTGCCGAGCACGCGTTCGGTGGCCGGGATGATCGCCGTCAGCATGAGCAGCGGGTCCGCGCCCGTGACCGCGAAGCTGTGCAGCCGCGCCCGCGGGGTCAGGCCGAGGCGCTTGGCGGTGTCGCTCGACGTGATCAGCACCGCCGACGCGCCGTCGTTGATCGGGCTCGAGTTGCCGGCCGTCACCGACCAGTTGATCTGCGGAAAGCGTTCCGCCGCACAGGGGTTCTCGAACGCCGGCTTCAGTCCGCCGAGAACCTCGACGGTCGTGTCCGGCCGGACGGACTCGTCCACCGTCAGCCCCCGGAACGGGACCAGCTCGTTCGCGAACCGGCCGTCGGCGTGCGCGGCGGCCGCCTTCTGGTGGGACAGCGCCGAGAACTCGTCCATGGCCGTCCTGCTGATCCCCCACTTGGCGGCGATCAGCTCCGCCGAGATGCCCTGTGGGACCAGGCCGTCCGGGTACCGCGCGGCGACGCCCGGGCCGAACGGGTCGGCGCCCGCGACGTTCGAGCCCATCGGCACGCGGCTCATCGACTCGACCCCGCACGCGATGACCAGGTCGTACGCGCCGGCGATGACGCCCTGCGCGGCGAAATGCGCGGCCTGCTGGCTGCTGCCGCACTGCCGGTCCACGGTCGTGGCCGGCACCGACTCCGGCAGGCCGGCGGACAGCGCGGCCCAGCGGGTGGTGTTCATGGACTGCTCGCCGACCTGGCCGACCGCGCCGCCGATGACGTCGTCGATGGTCGCCGGGTCGACACCGGTGCGGTCCACGAGTGCACGCAGCGTGTGCGCCAGCAGCTCGACCGGGTGCGTGTCATGTAGCCCGCCGGTGGCCTTGCCCTTGCCGATCGGGGTTCGAACCGCGTCGACGATGACCGCGTCCCGCATGACTGACCTCCTCAGTTGGATAATCCAACTATCTCATCGGCCGAGTTGGATTTCCAGACTGAGTATCGTGGGCCACATGACGGGTAGGGACTGCTCCATCGCGAACGCGCTGGCCGTCGTCGGCGAGCGGTGGAGCCTGCTGGTGCTCCGCGAGGCCATGCTCGGCGAGCGCCGGTTCGACCGGTTCGTCCGCAACACGGGCGCGAGCCGGGACATCCTCGCCGCCCGGCTGAGGACCCTGGTGGCCGCGGGCGTGCTGCGCCGCGAGCAGTACTCGGACCACCCGCCGCGCCACGAGTACGTCCTCACCGAGTCCGGCCGGGCACTGCAACCGGTGCTGATGGCCCTGATGGAGTGGGGCGAGCGCTACGCCACCGAGGGCGAGGCCCCCACGGCCTGGGCACACTCCTGCGGCGAGGTCTTCCACCCCACCACGGTCTGCGCGTCCTGCGGTGCCCCCGCCGAGAACGACACCCTCCACCTCCTCCGCCTGGGCCAGGTCCCCTGACCACGCGAGTCCCGCACCCAGCACTTCAGCGCGTCGTGCAACTCGCGGGTCCGGTTCGAGGTCAGGACCACGAGCGGCGGTCGCTCGAGGCCACGGTGCTTCGTTCCGTGCTCCGGTCATCCCCTCGACCTACGCGGACGGTGACCGCGGGGCAGCTACGTGTTAAGCGATGGGTTAAGATCAGAGCGCCGGAACCGGTTCCAGAAAATCGGCCGGAACTCTTGTCGACTGGTCTGGACCATGGCACTCTTTGTTGCCAAGGACAACAAACACGAGCGTCGGCGGTGACAATGATGTCCACGCACCCCTCTCGACGATCCCGTTTCCTCCTGGCCATCGCGGCAATGCTCACCACGTCGGCAGCCGTGCTGACACCCGCGAACCATGCCGCCCTGGCCGCGACACAGCCCGACGGCGCCCGCAGCGCCGACGTCGGCATCGCGGCGACCACGTTCGACGACGAGTTCAACGCGGCGGCGGGGACGCCGGTCGACGGTTCCAAGTGGAACCTGGAGACCGGCGACAACGTGAACAACCACGAGCGGCAGTACTACACGAACAGCACCAGCAACGCCGTGCACGACGGCCAGGGCAACCTGGTCATCACCGCGCGGAAGGAGAACCCGGCCAACTACCAGTGCTGGTACGGCCGGTGCGAGTACACCTCGGCCCGGCTCAACACGTCGGGCAAGTTCGCCCAGGCCTACGGCACCTTCGAGACCCGGCTCAAGATGTCCCGGGGGCAGGGCATGTGGCCCGCCTTCTGGATGCTGGGCAACGACATCGGCAGTGTCGGCTGGCCGAACAGCGGCGAGATCGACGTGATGGAGAACATCGGCGCCGAGCCGAACACCGTGCACGGCACCATCCACGGGCCGGGCTACTCCGGCAGCGAGGGCATCGGCGCGGGTTACTCGATCGGCTCGCCGTTCGCGGACGGCTTCCACACGTTCCGCGTCGAGTGGTCGCCGAACAAGATCGTCTGGAAGGTCGACGGGAACGTCTACGAGACGCGGACCCCGGCCGACCTGGGCGGTGACCGGTGGGTGTTCGACCACCCGTTCTACATCATCCTGAACCTCGCGGTCGGCGGCTACTGGCCCGGTGACCCGAACAGCAGCACGCCGTTCCCGAACACGCTGACCGTCGACTACGTGCGCGTCACCAACGACACGAGCAGCGGTGGCGGCGGCACCGGCGGCACGATCAGGGGCATCGGCGGCAAGTGCGTCGACGTCGCCGGCGCGAACCCGGCGAACGGCACCGCGGTCCAGCTGTACGACTGCAACGGCACCGCGGCCCAGCAGTGGACCGTCGGCTCGGACGGCACGATCCGCGCGCTGGGCAAGTGCCTGGACGTCAACGGCGGCTCCACCGCCGACGGCGCGGTCGTCCAACTGTACGACTGCAACGGCACCAACGCGCAGAAGTGGCGCGTGGAGGCGGCCGGCGACATCGCGAACGTCGGCGCCAACAAGTGCCTGGACGCCAACGGGAGCAGCTCGGCCAACGGCACCCGCCTGCAGATCTGGACCTGCGCGGCGAGCGCCAACCAGAAGTGGGTGCTGCCCTAAGGAACTGATTTGATCCGTACGACCATCGCGGCGCCGAGCAGCGTCACGGCTCCGGTCACGGCGA
>NZ_JBJMIE010000476.1:0-14791 GCF_045807065.1 Actinophytocola sp.
AAGATCATCCGGATGTGGCGCTCGGTCTCGCCGACGAACTTGTTCAGCAGCTCGGGGCCCTTGATGTTCAGGAAGTACGACTTGGCCTCGTGCGCCTTGCCGTCACCCCGGGCCGCCGCCACCTGCTTGGCCAGCGAGTTCGCCACCGCCTTGGCGATGAGCGTCTTGCCGCAGCCGGGCGGGCCGTAGAGCAGGACGCCCTTGGGGGGGCGCAGCTCGTACTCGCGGAACAGCTCGGCGTGCAGGAACGGCAGCTCCACCGCGTCGCGGATCTGCTCGATCTGCCGGAACAGGCCGCCGATGTCCTCGTAGCGCACGTCCGGGACCTCCTCCAGCACGAGGTCCTCGACCTCGGCCTTCGGCACCCGCTCGTAGGCGTAGCCCGACTTCGAGTCGACCAGGAGCGAGTCACCCGGCTTGAGCGTCGTCTCGCGCAGCGGGTCGGCGAGCCAGACCACGCGCTCCTCGTCGGCGTGCCCGACCACCAGGGCGCGCAGGGCCGGCTGCTCGTCCGGCTCCGCGAGCAGCTCGCGCAGCGTCGACACCTCGCCGATGCGCTCGAAGTTGCCCGCCTCGACGATGGTCAGCGCCTCGTTCAGCCGCACGGACTGACCGCGACGCAGGTCGCCCACCTCGACCGCGGGGGAACATGCCACCCGCATCTTGCGGCCGGCCGTGAACACGTCGACCGTGCCGTCCTCGTGCCCCGTGAGGAACACGCCGTAGCCGCTCGGCGGCTGCGCGAGCCGGTCGACCTCCTCCCGGAGCGCGAGGAGCTGGCTCCTCGCCTCCCGTAGGGTCTCGACCAGCTTGGCGTTACGCTCAGTCAACTGGCTGACCCGCTCAGACGCCTCGGCGAGCCGCTGCTCGAGCAGGCGGGCATGCCGAGGCGAGTCCGTCAGTTTCCGGCGCAGCAGCGCTACTTCTTCCTCGAGGAACCGGATCTGGGCAGCCTCTGACGGCTCGTGTCCAGTACCCGGTCCCGGTCCAGCGCCGTGCTCGTCGGCCTCCTCTGGCCGACCACCGGGACGATCGTGCTGCATGTCGGCACCTCCTCCCGAATTTCTACTTACCCCACACGGTACCGGTGAAGACCGACAAAAGAAGACCATCCACATCTCGGAACTGTCGCGTCACATTGCGGAAACGGACACTGTCGGAAGTGGATTAGGCCATCTCGGCGCGTGATGGAACCACGAACCCACTACGGTGCGTCAGGTAGTCGACCGGTGTTGGAGGCGCCGGCGGCAGCTCGGGACACAGGCGGGGGGCCCGCCACGAATGAGGGAGAAGCAAGCGATGTCGCAACCGCCGCAGCAGCCGGGGCAGTGGGGTGGGCAGCCCGGCTGGGGGCAGCAGCCAGGCCCTGGTCAGCAGCCTGGCGGCTACCCGCAGCAGGGTGGTTATCCCCAGCAGGGCGGGTATCCCCAGCAGGGGGGTTACCCCCAGACCGGGCCCCAGCCGTACGGGCAGCAGCCGCAGTACGGCCAGCCCCAGTACGGCCAGCCGATGGGCTACGGGCAGCCGGGCTACCCACCGGGGAAGAAGAGCCCGATGCCGTGGATCCTCGCTGGTGGCGGCGTGGTCGTCGTGGCCGTGGTCGTGGTGTTGATCATCGTGCTGACCGGCGGGGCGGACACGAGCAGTCCTCAGGGCGTCGCCGAGGCCGCGGTGTCCGCGGCCAACGACCAGGACTACGACAAGCTCGTGGAGCTCACCTGCAACGCCGACAAGGAAGAGGTCAAGAAGAACGTCGACCCCGGCGAGATCGACTCCTCGCTCGCCGACGTCAAGATGAACTTCGAGCTGGGCAAAGTCGAGACGCAGGGGGACGACGCCGCGACGGCGGAGGTCACGATCACCTTCACGAACGTGCCCGACAAGGCCAAGCAGTACCTCAAGGACATGAGTGGTGTGCTGAACCTCAAGAAGGAGAGCGGCGACTGGTGTGTCGCGAGTCTCGGCCCGTCCACTGCCAGCTGAGTCATAACGGATTGGTCAACGCGGCGGTCGTCGGGCGTGTCCCGGCGACCGCCGTTGTCGTACGGCTCTCCTACGATGGGTTTCGTCCCGGTGTTCGCGGGAACGGACGGCGCGTCGGCGCCGTCCTTCAGAGTGTGATGACGTGTGAGGAGTTCGGGGCCAAGAGATGAGCTATCCACCGCAGCAGCCCGAACAGCCGTCCTACCAGGGCCTCGGCGCCTACCCGGGTGGGCCGCGGAAGAAACGCAACACCGGGAAGGTCGTGGCCATCGTCGCGATCATCGTGCTGGTGCTCGCCGGCGGCGGGGTGGCGGCCTACTTCCTCACGAAGAGCGACGACAGGACGAACGACACCGCGTCCTCCGAACGGAGCAGTGGCGGCAACTCCAAGGACACGAGCAGCGACGAGAATGCCCCGAAGAGTTCCGACGACGCGTCATCAGATCGTGACCAAGGTCGAGGCGGCGGTGACTCGGACGCGAGCAACTCTCCAGACGACGTCCGCGACGACTACATGGCCGCATACGAGAACAACGACTTCGCCGACGTGGTGAACAACTCGTGCGACGCCTACAAGCGCAAGTTCGGCACGGACACCTCCGACCTGGAGACCAAGCTCAAGGACTACGACATCACCGCGACGCCGGACGGCGACGTGGACGTCGACAAGAAGAACCCCGACACGGCGACCGCGAAGATCGACCTGACGCTCGCCGGCCCGGACAACACCCAGGACGCGAAGATCCTGATCAAGATCGTCCAGGAGCGCGGCAAGTGGCGGTTCTGCGGCGAGGGCGAGGCCTGACACCCCGTCAACCAGCATCGGAGCAGTCATGACCTACCCGCCGCAACAGGGTCCGCCGGACCCGTACGACCGGCAGCAGGGGCACCCTGGCCAGCACGGCCAGCAACCGCCGGCAGGTCGGTACGGGCAGTACGGTCAGTACGGGCAGCCGCAGTACGGTCAGCCGCCGGGCCAGCCCGGTGGCCAGCCGCCGAAGGGCAAGCGGGGCGTGGTCATCGCGATCGTCGTGGTCGCCGTGCTGGTGCTGGGCGGTGGTGTGGCGATCTGGCTGCTCACCAGGGACGACGGCTCGGGCAGTGCCGGCCCCGGGACGACCGGTCAGACGACCGGCGACGAGCCGACCGGCGGGAACAACCCCACGAGCGCGCCGACCTCGGGCGGCGGAGGTGGCGAGGAGGCGCTGAAGTCCGTCGCACAGAGCTACTTCCAGGCGCTGAACAAGCGGGACGAGTCCGCCGCCACCGAGCTCACCTGCGACAAGAGCGACCCCGGCGCCCTGTGGGAGGGCCTCGCCACCGACGTCAAGGTGGCACTCGACCGGGTGGAGATGGTCTCGGACACCTCGGCGACCGTCTTCTACAAGCTCGCGGACAGCAGCAGCAACGCGTCAATGCCGATCTTGATGGCCTTCGAGGATGGAGCCTGGTGTGTCTCAACCTGACGGACCGAGCGCGGAGGAGCGGGACGCCGAGGACTTGCCGGAGACCGGCGAGCCCGACGCGGCACCGGCGACCCGGCGGAAGGTCTGGCTGTTCTGGACCGCCGCGGTCGTGGTACTGGTCGCCGTCGGGGTGGTCGTCTTCCTGCTGACCAGGGACGACTCGACCGACACGGCCAGCCCCTCGGTGCCGACCATCGCGGACTCGAACGCCCCGAGCAGCCCCAGCCAGACGCCGCCGACCACGGGCACGACGGCCACGATGAGCGCCTCGGCCGTACCGCCCACGACGTCGGCCGCCGCGCCCGCCGGGGAGCCCCGCACCGTCCAGTCGGTGGCCGAGCAGGCGGCGACGGCGATCAGCAACGCCGACGTCAAGACGCTCGCCCAGCTCAGCTGCGACCCCGGCGCCGCGGGCGAGCAGGACACGTTCCCCACGAACGCGAAGGTCGAGGTCATCGGCGAGCCGCAGGTCAGCGGCGACACCGCGACCATCACCGTCCGGGTGACGGTCGAGGGCGCCGACCCGGCCGAGATCCCCATGCCGTTGACGAAGCAAGACGGCCGGTGGTGCATCCCCTGATGGCCACGCTGACCGGTCGGCAGATCGCCGACGAGAAGCTGCACGGGTGGGCCTACCTGCTCGGCGGCCTGCAGACACGCATCGAGACCGGGGACTTCGCGACCGGCCTGGCGATCGTCGACGCCATCGGGGCGGCGGCCGAGGATCTGGGCCACCACCCCGACCTCGACCTGCGCCGCGACCACGTCGACGTCCGCCTGACCAGCCACGACGAGCGCGGGGTCACCGAGCGCGACGTCCGGCTCGCCCGCGCCGTCACGTCGGTCGTGGAGGCGGCGAACGTGCGGCTCTCCGAGGAAGGCGTCTCGCGGCTCGAACTCGCGCTCGACACGCCGAGCCAGGAGTCGGTCATCCCGTTCTGGGCCGCGGTGCTGGCGATGGAGCACGCCGCCGGCCCCGGCTTCGGCGACGAACTGCGCGACCCGCACCTGCCGGCGGTCTGGTTCCAGGCGTCCGGCAGCGAGGAGCCCCGGCAGCGCTGGCACCCCGACGTGTGGGTGGACCCCGCGCAGGTCCAGCCGCGCATCGACGCCGCGCTCGCGGCCGGCGGCACCCTCGTCAGCGACGCGGAGGCGCCGAACTTCTGGGTGCTCGCCGACCCCGAGGGCAACCGCGTCTGCCTGTGCACCTGGCAGGAGCGGGACTAGATGGTCTGCCGCCCCCGCCGCTGCGGGCGCGGGGTGACCACGCCGTCGGCCAGGCGGCGGGCGGTCAGCAGGAACGCGGTGTGCGCGACCATCCGGTGGTCCGGGCGGACGGCGAGGCCGACGACGTGCCACGGGCGCATGAGCGTCTCCCACGCCTCCGGCTCGGTCCAGCACTGCTGTTCCCGCAGGGCCTCGGTCACGCGGGACAGCTGGGTCGTCGTCGCCACGTACACCACGAGGACGCCGCCCGGGATGAGGTTCGCGGCGACCGTCGGGAGCATCTCCCACGGGGAGAGCATGTCCAGGATGGCCCGGTCGACCTCGCCCTCGTGCGTGGCGAGGTCGCGGACCCGCAGTTCCCAGTTCGCGGGCCGCTCGCCGAAGAAGGCGGTGACGTTGCGGAGGGCGTGTTCGGCGTGGTCGTCGCGCACCTCGTAGGAGGTCACGCAGCCGCCGGGGCCGACGGCACGCAGCAGTGAGCACGTCAGCGCCCCGGAGCCGGCACCCGCCTCGAGGACACGCGCGCCGGGGAAGATGTCGCCCCACATCACGATCTGCCCGGTGTCCTTCGGGTAGATCACCTGCGCGCCCCTCGGCATGGACAGCACGTAGTCGGCCAGCCGCGGCCGCAGCGCGAGGTACGCGGTGCCGCCGGCGGAGGTCACCAGCGAGCCCTCGTCCTGACCGATGAGGTCGTCATGCGCCACCGCGCCGCGGTGGGTGTGGTACTGATCCCCCGGCGTGAGCACGAGCGTGTAGTGCCGCCCCTTCGGATCGGTGAGCTGCACCCGGTCGCCCACCTGAAACGGCCCGCTCGCCCTTGCCTCCGTCACCCGATTCCCTTCCCGATGTCTGATGTCCGCAGATCGTCCCAGACCCGGTCAGGGCGGTTGTCGGGGACCGCCACTACCCTGGCCGGGCAGGCCGAGGCCAACCAGAGGGGGATCATGACCTACCCACCGCAGCCGCCGGGTCCCTATGGTCCACAGGACCCCTATGGCCAGCAGCCGCCCTACGGTCAGCAACCGCCGTACGGCCAGCAACCCCCTTATGGACAGCAACAGCCGTACGGGCAGCCGCAGTGGGGGCAGCAGGAACAGCAGTGGGGGCAGCCGGGTTACCCGGTCGGTCCGCCGCCGAAGAAGTCGAGGACCGGCCTGATCACCACCCTCGTGATCGTCGCGGTGCTGGTGGTCGGCGGCGGTGGCGTCGCCGCGTTCCTGCTGCTGCGCGACAACGGGTCCGGCAACAGCGCCGGGAACCCCCGCGCGGCCGCGGACGCGTTCAGCAAGGAGCTGGGCACCCAGCTCAGCAAGCCGGTCGATTCGGTCGACCTCGACCCGCTCAAGCCGCTGACCTGCGCGAGCGACTTCAAGAAGCTGCGTGACGAGCTGGCGGACGCGCGCGACTACAACTCCAGCGCCACCAAGAAGCCCGACCCGAAGAAGGTCACGTTCGGCGTCTCCGGCTTCAAGGAGACCAGCGACGGCGCCACCTTCACGATGACGCCCAAGCCGCAGGGCGAGAGCGCCGAGGCCCCGATCGACATGAAGGTCCAGAAGGAGAACGGCAACTGGGTGGTGTGCGGGCTCTACAACCAGCAGAGCGACCACCAGGAGGAGCCGGGTGGCCTGCCGAGCAGCAGCAGCGGTGGCGGCAAGGACGGCGGTGGCAAGGACGGCGGCGGCGGCTTCGACACCTCGATCCCCAACCCCATCCCGAGAACCAGCTGACCCACGATCTCACTGTCTCTTTCCGGTGTAGGCGCCCGAGTTCGGGCAGGTTCCACCGGCGCTCGTTCTCGTGCGCGGGTCAGTCCTGCCGGCCGCGTTGGATGCTTCGGCGATCAGCTTGACGCGGCGGAGCCGGGCGTCCCAGGTGGCGCCGACCGACGAGAGCTGTGCGACCGCGCTGGGCCTCGTCCACCTCGTAGCGGCGTTCGCGGCCGGACGGCGTGCCGTGCCCGGTCCAGTACGCCGAGGTGTTTGGCCGCAACCATTGGTTGCGGTTAGAAGTGGGACCTGCCGGTGAGGCTGGCGCGCAGGTCGTCGCGGTGGAGGACCCCGGCGGGGCGGCCTTCGCCGTCCACCACGAGGAACTGCCACGCGGGCGTCTCCGCGACGCGCTCGGCGATCTCCTCGCCCGGCTCGGAGTCCAGCAGCACGGACTCCGGGCGGATGGGCTCCGCGGCCTGCTCGGCCGGGGCCATCGGCGACCGCTCGGCCAGTCGCTCCGCGGCGACCGGGTCGAGCAGGCCCGCCGCGACACCGTCGGCACGCACGAGCACCACTCCCCGGCCGGCGGCGGCGGTCAGCGCGTCGGCGACCGGGCTCTCGGCGGGCAGTTGCAGTACGGGACGGACCAGGTCGGCGAGGGCGAGCCCGGCCGGCCAGGTCCTGCGCTGGTCGGCGGCCAGCTCTCCCCTGGCGCCGGACACGACGAACCACGCGGTGAGCGCGCACACGCCGAGCCGCAGCCAGCGGTCGGGGCTGTCCTCGGCGAGGCCCCACAGCGCCCAGAACATGAGCAGCGCGGCGACGAGCCAGCCACCCACGACTGCGGCCCGCGTGCCGATCCCCCGGTCGCCGAACAGCGCCCAGACACCGGCCCGGAGCATGCGGCCGCCGTCCAGCGGCAGTCCGGGGAGCATGTTGAACACGGCGACGGCGACGTTCGCGACCGCGCACTCCAGCACCAGCAGCCAGACCGGGCCCGCCGCCGGCATCAACAGCAGGACGAACCCGCAGAGCGCGGCGAGCACCGCGGACACGACCGGCCCGGCGGCGGCGATCATGCCTTCCTGCGCTGGGCGGCGCGGGGTGCGGCTGATCTCGGCGAGGCCGCCGAGCAGGAACAGTCGCAACCGGCGGACCGGGATGCCGAGTTTGAGCGCGACCACGCAGTGCCCCAGCTCGTGAGCCAGCACCGACGCACCGAGCAGCACCGCGAACGCCGCGGCGAGCGAGAGCGACACGACGGGCCCCGCCTCGGGCAGGAACCGATCGACGAGCGGCGCGTACAACACGATGATCGCGACCGAACCGACCCACCACGACGCGGAGAGCAGCACAGGAACCCCACGAAAGCGGAACAGCAACAGACCGCCGTCGCGATCCGCCATGCCCGCCCCGTTCGTCATGCGAGAAGGGTAGGGGGAATTGTGTGGGAATGCGGTGTGAGGGGGGCGCGTGCGGCCAAAGGGTGATCTGCCCGACCCACAAGCACCAAGACGCGACGAGACGAGCCCGCCGTCCCGGCGCGCAGGAGAGAACCCGCCAGCGAACCACCGAGCGAAGAACCGTGAACAGCCCCCGGCGCCTGGACCGAGCGAGCAGCGGACACGACAGGAGCGAAGCCACCCCCGCTGAGCATCGCAGCAGGGAAGGAAGGACGCCGGATACAAGCCGCGAACCCGCGAGCGAAGCGAGTCAAACCAACCCGTGAGTGGCCGCCGGCGTCTGGACTGACGAGCACGAAGGTTCCTGCGCGAGGAACGAGCCCAGGAACCTTCGTGCGCAGGAGGGAAGACGCCGGGAACAGGCCGCGAACCCGCGAGCGGAGCGAGCCAATCAAACACTGTCGGGGGTCTGCCCTAATGTCTCCGGCATGACGCAATCCCCTGCCGCGATTGATACGGAGGTCGTCGTTCGGCGGCCCGCGCTGTCGCCTTCGCGGGCCGGTGACTTCAAGCAGTGTCCCCTGCTCTACCGCTTCCGGGCGGTGGACCGGCTGCCGGAGACGCCGTCGACCGCGCAGGTGCGGGGCATCGCGGTGCACGCTGTGTTGGAGGAGCTGTTCGCATTGCCGGCGGGCGAGCGGGTGCCCGACCGTGCGCACGCGTTGCTCGCGCCCGTGTGGCAGCGGCTGCGGGAGGAGCGTCCGGAGCTCGCCGACCTGTTCCCCGACGGTGACGAGCAGTGGCTGGAGTCGGCGGCGCGGATGATCGACGGGTACTTCACGCTGGAGGACCCGCGTCGGTTCGATCCCGAGGCCCGCGAGCTGCTCGTGGAGACCGAGCTGACGTCCGGGGTGCTGCTGCGCGGCTACATCGACCGCATCGACGTCGCGCCGACCGGGGAGATCCGGGTCGTCGACTACAAGACCGGCGCCGCGCCCCGTGAGATCGGCGAGGCCAAGGCGTTGTTCCAGATGAAGTTCTACGCGCTGGTGCTGTGGCGGCTGCGCGGGGTGGTGCCGAAGCAGCTGCGCCTGATGTACCTGGCGGACTGCCAGTCGCTGACCTACACCCCGGACGAGCCGGAGCTGCGGCGGTTCGAGCGGACCCTCGAAGCGGTGTGGCAGGCGATCCTGCGTGCCGGCAAGACCGGCGACTTCCGGCCGAACCGGAGCAAATTGTGCGACTGGTGCTCTCATCAGGCGCTGTGCCCGGAGTTCGGTGGCACCCCGCCGCCGTACCCGGGGTGGCCGGAGCCCGACGCGGGTGAGGAGACGGTGTTGGACAGGGCGGATTAGTCCGCCTCCTGACGAAAAGATCCAGGAGACAGGGCCTCGATGTTCTACGAACCACTGGGCGAAGGGCGCTACCGGTCGACCGTGCACACGACCGGGCCGTGGTCGAAGCTGACGCAGCACCTCGGGCCGCCGTCGGCGTTGCTGGCGCGGGAGATGGAGCGGCTGCCGGCGTCCGCGCCGATGATGATCGCGCGGGTGACGGTCGAGATCCTCGGGCCGGTGCCGGTGGCGGAGCTGTCGGTGTCCGCGGCCGTCGAACGGCCGGGGCGGTCGGTGGAGCTGCTGAGCGCCGAGCTTTCCGCGGGCGGCAAGGTGGCGGCGCGGGCACGGGCGTGGCGGATCATTCGCTCGGACACCTCGGCCGTCGCCGCGGACGCCGACGAGCCGCTGGCACCGCCGTCGGCCGGGCGGGTGATGACGCGGCCCGACAGCTGGGGTCCGGGCTACCTGGACGTCATGGAGTGGCGCTCACTGGCCGGCTCCCTCGCCGAGCAGGGGCCGGCCACGGTCTGGGCGCGCCAGACCATGCCGCTCGTCGGTGAGGAGGAGCCGTCCGGACTGCAGCGGCTGCTGACGGTCGCGGACTCGGGCAACGGCGTGTCCGGCCTGCTCGACCCGCACAAGTGGCTGTTCATCAACTCGGACCTGACCGTGCACCTCTACCGGCAGCCGGTCGGCGAGTGGATCGCGTTGGACGCGGCCACCGCGATCGGACCCGACGGCATCGGGGTCGCGGCCTCCGTGCTGCACGATCTCACCGGGCCCGTCGGCCGCGGCGCGCAGGCGTTGCTCGTGCGGCCGCAGGGCTAGAGACGGCAGGAGCGGATGTCCGAGGCCAGCACCGCGCGGGCACCCAGCGCGGCGAGCCGGTCCATGATCGCGTTGGCGTCACCGCGAGGCACCATCGCGCGGACGGCCACCCAGTCGGGGGACGCCAGTGGGGCAACCGTCGGTGACTCCACGCCGGGGGCGACCGTGATCGCCTCGTCCAGGAGGGACTTCGGGCAGTCGTAGTCGAGCATCATGTACTGCTGCGCGAACACCACACCCTGCAGCCGGCCCGTGAGCTGCTCCTTGGCGGGGCTGTCCGCCGCGTGCACGCCGTGGACGAGCACCGCCTCGGACTCGCAGATCGGGTCGCCGAAGACCTCCAGGTTGTGCTGGCGCAGGGTGCGGCCCGAGTCGACCACGTCCGCCACCACGTCGGCCACGCCCAGCTGCACGGAGATCTCCACGGCGCCGTCCAGCCGGATGACCGTCGCCTCGATGCCCCGGGCCGCGAGGTCCTGCCGGACCAGGTTCGGGTAGGACGTGGCCAGGCGCTTGCCCGCGAGGTCGGTCACCTTCCAGTCGGTGCCGGCGGGTGCTGCGTAGCGGAAGGTCGACGTGCCGAAGCCCAGCGACAGGCGCTCGGCGACCGGCGCGCCCGACTCCAGCGCCTGGTCCCGGCCGGTGATGCCCAGGTCCAGCTCGCCGGAGCCGACGTAGATCGGGATGTCCTTCGGGCGGAGGAAGAAGAACTCGACGTCGTTGCCCCGGTCGAGCACGGTCAGGTCCCGCTGGTCGTGGCGCTTCCGGTAGCCGGCCTCGCTCAGCATCTCGGTGGCCGGCGCGGACAACGCGCCCTTGTTCGGCACGGCAACCCGCAACATTCTCGAGAACTCCTAGAGGTAGCGGTAGACGTCTTCGAGCGTGAGGCCGCGGCCCAGCATGAGCACCTGCACCCGGTACAGCAGCTGGGACACCTCCTCGGCGAGCCGCTCGTCGGACTCGTGCTCGGCGGCGATCCACACCTCGCCTGCCTCTTCCAGAACCTTCTTGCCCTGCGCGTGCACCCCTGCGTCGAGCGCGGCGACGGTGCCGGAGCCCTCGGGGCGGTTGGCCGCCCGGTCGCGGAGTTCGGCGAACAGCTCGTCGAACGTCTTCACGTTGTTGATCCTGCCATCCCCGGCCAAGCCACTTTCGGGTCAGGTGAGGAGAGCGGAGAGGTCGGCCACCGTGAGCCCTTCGAGGGAGGTCCGGAAGACCCGCCGCTCCCCCGGCTCGACCGGCACCTCGCACGGCACGACCAGCACGTTCGTCCCGGCCGCCACCGCCGACGCGACACCGATGGGCGAGTCCTCGATGACGACGCACTCCCTCGGGTCCGTCCCGAGCAGGCGACACGCCTTCAGGTACGGCTCTGGGTGCGGCTTGTTCAGCCCGGCGACCTCGTCGCCGCAGACCGTCACCCGAAAGAGTGATCTACCGATGGTGTCGAGCGCGATCTCGGCCAGTCCGCGCTCGGTGGAGGTGACCAGCGCCATCGGCAGGCCGGCCGCCTGCACGGTGGCCAGCGCGTCCGCCGCGCCCGGCCGCCACGGCAGGTCCTGGTGGTACACCTCGGCCATGCGCCGGTCGATCCACGCCGCGCCGTCCGCGAGCTGGTCGGGCGTGGGGTCGAGGATGCCCACCTCGGTGTAGATGAGCCGCAGCGTGACCATGACGTTCGTGCCGACCATGGCCTGCCTGGTCTCGGTGGACAGCTCGCCGCCGAGCTTCTCGGTCAGCTCGTAGAGCGGGATGTCCCAGAGTTTCTCGGAGTCGAGGAGGGTGCCGTCCAGGTCCCACAGGACCGCGGCCGGGGTGCTGCGGGAGGTGTCAGGGGACCCTGGATCGGTCTCGGCCGGCATGCGAACCAGCCTACGATCTCCGGCCGGGACGCTCGGGTCGTAGGCTTGCCCAGTGACCGATCCGGACCTGCAGCCAAACGCGCAGCCAGAGCTCGTCGAGCCCGTGGTGGTGTGCGCATTCGAAGGATGGAACGACGCCGGCGACGCCGCCACCGCCGCGATCGAACATCTGCAGCTCACGTGGGAGGCCACCGCGCTGTCCGAGATCGACCCGGACGACTACTACGACTTCCAGGTCACCCGGCCGACGGTGCGCATGGTGGACGGGGTCACTCGCCGGGTCGAGTGGCCGACCACACGGCTGTCGGTGTGCCGGCCCCCTGGTGCGACCCGTGACGTGGTGCTCGTGCACGGCATCGAGCCGAACATGCGCTGGCGGAGGTTCTGCGCGGAGCTGATCGACCAGTTCGAGGAGTTCGGCGTGACCACCGTGGTCACGCTGGGTGCGCTGCTCGCCGACACCCCGCACACCAGGCCGGTGCCGGTGACGGGCACGGCGTACGACGCGGCGTCGGCCGCGCGGTTCGGCCTGGAGCGGAGCAAGTACGAGGGCCCGACGGGGATCGTCGGCGTGTTGCAGGACTCGTGCGTGCAGGCCGGGGTGCCGGCGATCTCGCTCTGGGCCGCGGTGCCGCACTACGTGTCCCAGCCGCCGTCACCGAAGGCCACGCTCGCGCTGCTGCACCGCGTCGAGGAGGTGCTCGACGTCGAGGTGCCGCTCGGCGACCTGCCCGACCAGGCGGAGGAGTGGCAGCGCACGGTCAGCGAGATGGCCGAGGAGGACGAGGACGTCCGCAACTACGTCCGCGCCCTCGAGGAACGCGGCGACGCGGACCTGGCCCTGAACGAGACCAGCGGCGACGCGATCGCGGCGGAGTTCGAGCGCTACCTGCGCCGCCGCCGTCCCGGCCCCGGCCGCGGCCCGTCGGGGGTGTAGCCGAGGCGGCGGAGGACGCCTTCCCTCACCTCTGGGTGCGGCTGTGACCGTGGCTGGGACGAAGGCGTCCTTCATCACACCTCGCCGGCGCACGAGAGTCCCCTTCGCTCGCACTCGGCCGCGAAAGTTGTCCACAGGCCGCGACAACCAGGGGTTTTGTCGGTGCGGGCCGATAGACTGGCATCGGGGCCGCCCCCGGGATCGGGTGGGGGCTGCCCACAGTAAGCGGCGAAGCGGCGTTCGGCGGGTTCGGTTGTGCGGCGGAGTTCGGTGAGTGGGAGGGCGGCGGCGTTCGGTCAACGGGTGGCGGCGCTTCGGCGGGCAGGAGCGGGGTCCGCGTTCGGCGAACCGAGGGCGGCAGCGCTTCGGCGGGTGGGTGGCGTGGCAGCGCTTCGCGCAGCAGCGGCAGCGCGCGTTCGGCCAACGGGAGTGGCGCTCGCGTTCGACCAACCGAGGGCGGCGGCGCTTCGGCGAGCAGGTGGCGCGGCAGCGCCTTACCCAGCAGCGGCGCCCGCGTTCAACCAACCAATGGTGACAACGCTTCGACGAGCACGTGGCGCGGCAGCGCCTCACCCAGCAACAGCGACGCATTCGGCCAACGGGAGTGGCGCCCGCGTTCGACCAACCGATGGCGGCAGCCCCTTCGGCGAGCAGGTGGCGCGGCAGCGCTTCACCCAGCAGCGGCAGCCGTATCCGACCAACGGGAGCGGCGCCCGCGTTCGACCAACCGATGGCGGCAGCCCCTTCGGCGAGCAGGTGGCGCGGCAGCGCTTCACCCAGCAGCAGCGCCCGCGTTCGACCATCCGATGGCGGCAACGCTTCGGCGAGCCGGCGCCCGAGTGGCGCGACGGCGGTTCGGTCGGTGGTTGTGATGTGCGGCGGGTGTGAGGAGTTTCGGCGGGTGGTGGCGTGAGCGGGCGGGAGCGGCTGGCTCGGGCCGGGCTCTACGTGGGCGGGTTCCTCGGGCCGTTCGGGGGCAGTGTCACCGCCTCGATGTTGCCTGAGTTGGGGCATGACTTCGGGGTGTCCACGGACGCCACCTCCGCGACGATCACCGCCTACTTCGTGCCCTTCGCGGTCCTGATGCTGTTCTCCGGGACGTTGGGGGCGCGGTGGGGTTTGCGTCGGTGCGTGCTCGGGGCGTACGCCGTCTCGGTGGTGGGGTCGGTGCTCTGTGCTACCGCGACCGTCTTTCCCGTGTTGCTCGTCGGGCGGGGTGTGCAGGGGGTGGCCAACGCGTTCACCACTCCCCTGCTGCTCGCGACCATTGCCGCCACCACGCCGAGGGCTCGGCTGTCCCGGGCGTTGGGGCTCTTCGCCTCGTTGCAGTCGGCCGGGCAGACCAGTGGGCCGCTCCTCGGCGGGCTCGCGGCCGAGGAGTCGTGGCGGTTGGCGTTCGTCGGGGTGGGGCTCGCGGCGGCGGGGCTCGCGCTGGTCGGGTTGCCGGGGACGCCGCAACGCGGGCCGGCCGAGGTCATCCGGTTGCGGGCGGCGTGGCGGCCGTACGTGCTGCGGGTGGCGGCGGTCGCGTTCGTGGGGTGGGGGTGTCTTGGTGGGCTGACGTTCCTGGTCGCGTTCCGGGCCGAGGACGGGTTCGGGTTGTCGTCCGGGGAGCGGGGGCTGCTGCTGACCGCGTTCGGCGTCGTCGGGATGCTCGCCGCCGGGTTCGCCGGGCGCGTCGTCGACCGGATCGGCGGGCGGCGGGGCGCCTTGTTCGGCGCGTTGGGGGCGGCCGTGCCCGTGGCGTTGATCGGGCTCGTGCCGTGGCTGGGGATGGTGGCCGTGCTGTGGGCGCTGTGCGGGATCTGCGCGCAGTTCGTGAACGTCGGGATCAACACGCTCGCGCTGACCAGCGAGGACAACCCGGCCGGTGCGGTGTCGGTGGTGCAGGCGTTCCGGTTCATCGGCGCGTCCGCGGCGCCCATCGCGTTCACGCCCGTCTACAACGCGTCCTCGGTGCTCGGGTTCGGCGTGCCGGCCCTGCTGCTGGCTGTCGTGGCGCCGGCCGCACTGCTGCTCGGGGCAGGAGTGCG
>NZ_JBJMIE010000477.1:0-8819 GCF_045807065.1 Actinophytocola sp.
GCGACGACCTCCTGCCAGCCGGGCATCGGGTCGAGGTCGTCGTCGAGCAGGCCCAGTTTCTGGGCGAGGACGCACAGCGGGCGGGGGCCGGCGCCGTCGTGGACGACCTGGCCGAGCGAGCGGGTGCCGGCGAGCAGGATCTCCGGGGTGAGGTCGAGCGGTTTGGCGACGTCCGGCTCGACGCGTACCAGCAGCTCACGCACGGTCTGGCTGCCGCTCGTCACCCGCAGGCGCCGCATGCGCTCGGTCAGCATCAGGTCCTGCATGGTCTCCGTGTGGCCGTCCGGCAGCTGTTCCAGGACGCCGACGGCGACCGCGAGGCGTTTGGCGTCGTCGGCGGGGTCCAGCTCGCCGGCGGCGATCGCGCGTTCGAGTGCGCGCGTGATGGCGTCGTACAGGGCCTGCTCGCGGGGGCCGGGCTGGTCGAGCCAGGCGATGCGCAGGCCGGCGGGCGGCATGATGCCGGAGGCGTGCGTGGCGCGGGCGTACAGCTCGAAGCTGCGGATGGCGTCGTGGGCGGCCGCGAGGATCTCGCTGGTCTGCCTGCCGCGGCAGATGGCGGCGTAGCGGGGCTGGTCGAGGCGCTCGAAGAACCAGGCGGCCTCCGCGACGACCTCCTGCCAGCCGGGCATCGGGTCGAGGTCGGCGGGCGGGTCGCGGAGCAGCTGCGGCAGGGTGAGCCAGAGGAAGTTCTGCACGTCGAACTGGGACATCAGGTAGTTGGGCCGCTCGCCAGCCACGTCGAACCAACACGCGGCGACGACCAGCCCGGCGTCGTCGCGGTCGGCCAGCTCCTCGACGACGGCCTCGACATCCTGCATGGACCTCAGCTTCGCACGGCGGTCCGCGGCGCCGCGATCTGTGCGGTCCTCATATGCTCGGGCGCGTGACTTTCGTCTCCGAGTTGTTCGACTCCGCCGCCTGGCGTCCCGTCGAGGGTTTCGAGTTCACCGACATCACCTACCACCGGGCGGTGTCGACCGGCGCCGTGCGGATCGCGTTCAACCGGCCGGAGGTGCGCAACGCGTTCCGGCCGCACACCGTCGATGAGCTGTACAGAGCCCTCGACCACGCGCGGATGACACCCGATGTTGGGTGCGTCCTGCTGACCGGCAACGGTCCGTCACCACGCGACGGCGGCTGGGCGTTCTGCTCGGGCGGTGACCAGCGGATCCGCGGGCGGACGGGGTACCAGTACGCGTCCGGCGAGGACGCCTCGACCGTGGACCCGGCGCGGGCGGGGCGGCTGCACATCCTGGAGTGCCAGCGGTTGATCCGGTTCATGCCGAAGGTGGTCATCGCGGTCGTGCCGGGGTGGGCCGCCGGTGGCGGGCACAGCCTGCACGTGACGTGCGACCTGACCCTGGCGAGCGAGGAGCACGCCCGGTTCAAGCAGACGGACGCGGACGTGGGCAGCTTCGACGGCGGCTTCGGGTCGGCATACCTGGCGCGGCAGGTCGGCCAGAAGTTCGCGCGGGAGATCTTCTTCCTCGGCCGCACCTACACGGCCGAGGACATGCACCGGATGGGGGCGGTCAACGCGGTCGTGCCGCACGAGTCGCTGGAGGCCACGGCCCTGGAATGGGCCACGGAGATCAACGGCAAGTCGCCCACGGCCCAGCGCATGCTGAAGTACGCGTTCAACCTGATCGACGACGGTCTCGTCGGCCAGCAGCTGTTCGCGGGCGAGACGACGCGGCTGGCGTACATGACCGACGAGGCCGTCGAGGGCCGAGACGCGTTCCTGGAGAAGCGAGACCCCGACTGGTCACGCTTCCCGTACTACTACTGACCCGCCTCCCGGAATTCTCGATCCGCCTCGACAACCGCACCTCCGCCGGGACGCAACCCACACAGGTGGGTCTCACGACGTGGTGGCCTCGGCGGCTGACGCGAGCCAGTTCTCGTGCGTGGCGGTCACCTTCTCCCACAGGGTCGTTCTCCTCGTCTCGTCCACATCGGACAGCGGCAGGTTGAACACGTCGGCCAGGCAGGCGTACCAGTCGGCGCGGGTGTCCAACTCGATCTTGTTCTCGTGGCTGGTGAGGACGCGGCCGCGCAGGACGTCCACGCCGGTCGCGTCGCGGCGGCAGAGCGCCAGGGTGCGGACGAAGCCCGAGTCCGGGCTGGACTGGAGGTGTTCGTGTCGCTCCCGCAGGTCGGCAGGGGTGGCCTCCTCGGGCTTGAAGTCCATGCCCCGCAAGGACATGCTCGGGTCGGCGTCGAAGCGCCAGCCGCCGGGGGCGATCTCGGAGGGGCGTAATCGGTAGGTGTGCGGGCCCTGTGCACAGGTGCCCGTGAGCAACGGCATCGGCTCATGTGGACCGTCGCCGAGGCCGGCGTCGACCAACCACTCACCGCCGGGATTGGCGTCGGACGGCAGGTCGGACACCGTGATCGCCAGGTGGTTGCCGTCGACGTTGGCCGCCGCGTCCTCGCGGAGGCTCTGCACGCCGGCCGTGTGCCAGTGCACGACGAAACCCAGCCAGCCCAGCAGGGTGGCCAGCGCGCCGTTCAGGTGGTAGCAGTAGCCGCCGCGACCGCTCACCAGGTAACGCAACGAGTCGAGCGGGTCGATCGTCCGGCGCTCGCCCAGCCAGATCCACACCGCCTCGTACGGGATGCGCTCGACCTGCGCCCTGTGCAGTGCGTACAGCGTCTCCACGCTGGCCGGGGGCGGAGTCGCGAAACCCAGCCGGCGCAGGTAGGCGTCCCTGAACGGCTCGTCGACGGGTGGTCTGGTGGTGGTCATGAGGGCGAGATTAGGCGGGGTGACCGACAATTTCGAACGTGTTGGTGACGCCTGTGGACAACTCGGAGATCGTGGCCGCGCTCGACGCGGCCCTGGACGGTGGGCCGGCCGTGTTGCCGCTGTCCGCCGACGACCCGCGGGCCGGTGAGCTGCGTGTGGCGATGGCGCCCGACGAGCCGACGCTGCCGGGCACCGCCGTGGTGGTCGCGACCTCGGGATCCACCGGCGCGCCCAAGGGGGTCGAGCTGTCCGCGGCCGCGTTGACGGCGTCCGCCACCGCCACCCACGCCCGGCTAGGTGGGCAGGGGCAGTGGCTGCTCACCCTGCCGGCGCACCACATCGCCGGCGTGCAGGTGATCGTTCGGTCACTGCTGGCCGGGACACCTCCGGTGCTCCGCGGTGGGCAAACGTTTGCGACGGCGGTGGCCTCTATGACGGGTCCGCGCCGCTACACCTCGCTGGTGCCGACGCAGCTGCTGCGCCTGCTCGACGATCCGGTGGGGCTCGAGGCGTTGTGTTCACTCGATGCGGTGCTTCTCGGCGGGGCAGCCACCCCGGCGCCGCTCCTCGACGGCGCGCGTGCCGCCGGGGTTCGGGTGTCGACGACCTATGGGATGTCGGAGACCGCGGGTGGGTGCGTGTACGACGGGAAGCCGCTGGACGGGGTGCGGGCACGGCTGGCCGACGGGGTGATCGAGCTGTCCGGGCCGGTGCTGGCCAGCGGCTACCGGCGCGATCCGGGGGGCACGGCGGCCGCGTTCGTGGACGGGTGGTTCCGCACCACCGATCTGGGCCTGCTGGCGGCCGACGGGACGCTCTCGGTGCTGGGGCGGGCCGACTTCATGATCAATACTGGTGGGGTGAAGGTGGCACCCGCGGCGGTCGAGGCGGTACTGGTGGCGCAGCCCGGGGTCGCGGAGGTGTGTGTCGTCGACCTGCCCGACGAGGAGTGGGGGCAGCTGGTGGCGGCGGCGGTCGTGCCGGTGGATCCCGCGCGGCCGCCGTCCGTGGCGGCGTTGCGGGCGGCCGTGCGTGCGCGACTGGGCGGCCCGGCGACGCCGAAGCTCGTGCGCTTCACGGACGCACTCCCGTTACAGGGTCCGGGGAAAGTTAACCGGAAAGGGGTAAAGGACATGCTGCGCGGAACTTGACATCACCTCCGCCCGTTGGCGCGACATGGGCTTCTTGCGGGCGATGTCACTACCAGGACTGGTGGTCCTGCTCGTAGTGCTCGCTGCCCTGGAGAGGTTCGGGTTGTGGGCGAACGGGCGGAGCTGGCTCCCGTGGCGGCGCAAGCGGGAGGGCACGCCGCCGCTGCTGAAGGTGGACCTGGAAAGCGGGCGGATGGTACTACGGAAGCGATTACCCGGCCGGTGATCGTTCCGGTTGCGGGATCAGCGGGTGGGGTTTTGGCTCTTCTGGCATGAAAACCAACCTGCTGGCCTGTGTCGTGCTCGTGTGCTCTCTGCTCACGGTCACGCCGGCCGCCGCGGCGACGGCGTGGCAGGTCGACCTGTCGAGGACGGCCGCGAGCAGCACGAACGTGGCAACCGGCGCCGGGGGTCGGTTGGGATCGGCGGCCAACCAGGCGGCCAGCGCCGACCCCGGGCTGCGGACGGGCTTCGCGGTGTACCCGCATCGGCTGGCGGCCCCGGCGAACGCCTTCACGGCGGAGGTGCGGAGCAGCGTGCCGGCGGGTGCCGAGCTGGCCGTCGACGTGCGCGGCCGGTCGGGCGATGCGTGGTCGGAGTGGGTCGAGATCCGTCCCGGCCAGCCGGGTGTGCTGCCGGAGCCGGTCACCGACATCGAGGTGCGCGCGGTGTTGTCGGCGCCTCTGGACGTGCCGTCACCGACGTTGACGGGATTGTCGGTGGTGCCGGCTACCGTGCCGGGTGGTCGGGTCCGTTCGACGTCGGTCGGCCTGTCCTACTCCGTGTTCGCGACGCGGGAGGGACTCGTCGGCCGTACCACGGCCAACGGACACCGGGTCGCGGCGCGGGACCACTTCGTCGCGCTGCCGTCGTGGCGGGGGTTGTCGGGTCGGGACACGGGTGACTACAGCGTCCGGGTGTGCGCGGCGAACGGCCGGTGCGCGTGGGCACCCGTGTGGGACGTCGGCCCGTGGAACACGCGGGACGACTACTGGGCCGAGGCGGGCCAACGCCAGGAGTGGCACGACCTGCCACCGGGCAAGCCGGAGGCTCAGGCGGCCCATCAGGACGGGTACAACGGAGGGAAGGACCAGTTTGGACGGAGAGTGGCCAACCCCGCGGGCATCGACCTCGCGGACGGGACCTTCTGGGATGGCCTGAAACTGAAGACCAACGCGTGGGTGACCGTGACCTACGAGTGGACGGGCGCGAACCCGGCCGGGTACGTGAACACCCCCGGCGACGCCCTCAACGTGCGGACGGCACCGAACAGCCAGGCGGCGATCGTCGGCATCGCCGGCAACCACGCCCAGGTCCGCATCGAGTGTGCGGTTGCGGGCGAGCAGGTCGCCGGTAGCGAGGGAACCACGAACAGCTGGTACCGCCTCGCCGCCGGGATGTTCGTGTCGGCCGCGTACGTCTCAGGACCACGAACCGCGACCGCGTGCTGACCGCACAAGGGAACCGGCGCAGCACGGGCACCGGATGGGGGTTGGACGGCATCGGACGTTGTGACCGAACGCCATGGGCGACGGCCGAACACGCGACGGCCGACAGGAGGCGCGACACCCGAACACGCGGATGGGCCAAACGCGCGCGAGAGCCGAACACTCGCGTTCGCCAATACGCGAGGGCCGAAGACGCGCCGAACGCGTGAAGACCAAACGCGCGGAATGGCCGGGGCACGGGAGAGCCGAAGGCGCGCGACGGCCGCAAGCGAGGCGCGACGGCCGAACATGCGATCGCCAACGCGCCCAATGGCCGAACGCGAGGCGCGACGGCCGAACGCGTGAAGGGCCAAACGCGCGGAACGGCCGGGACACGGGAGAGCCGAAGGCGCGCGACGGCCCCAAGCGAGGCGCGGCGGCCGAACGCGTGCATCGTCGAACGCGCGCCGGCCAGCCGCGGGCATCGCCAGACTCAGGCATCGCCAGACGCAGCATGCCGGGCGCAGGCGTGCCCAGGCGCGCATGCCCAGGCGCGCATAGTCAGGCGCAGGCATGGCCACGTGTTCGGGATCACCGGGGCAGTGAGGGTCGATGGGCTTCCGGCGGTGGGGACACCACCCAGGCGGGGGTCCGCGATGGCCCTAGTTAGATGACCTCATGGCTACAACCGCGGAGTGGGTGGCCGGGGCTCGCGTTCGGACGTTGCCGAACTCCGTTGCGCCGGTGATTGTCGGGGCCGGGGCGGCTGCCGCCATCGGCGGGTTCAGTTGGTGGGCCTCCCTGCTGGCGCTCGTCGTGTCGTTGGCTTTGCAGGTGGGTGTCAACTACGCCAACGACTACTCCGACGGCATCCGCGGTACCGATGACGCGCGGGTCGGGCCGTTGCGGCTCGTCGCCTCCGGGGTCGCGCCGGCCGCGCAGGTGCGGTTGGCGGCCTTCGCCTGTTTCGGGGTGGCGGGGGTCGCCGGGCTTGTGCTCGTCGCACTGAGTGGGCACTGGTGGCTGGTCACCGTCGGCGTCGTTTCGGTTGCGGCTGCCTGGTTCTACACCGGCGGGCCCCGGCCGTACGGGTACGCGGGGTGGGGCGAGGTCGCGGTGTTCGTCTTCTTCGGGCCGGTGGCTGTGCTCGGCACGCTCTACGTGCAGACGGGGCGGCTCACCTGGGCCGGCGTTGGCGGGGCCGTCGCTCTCGGGTGTATTTCCGCGAGTGTGCTGGTCACCAACAACCTTCGCGACCTGCCTACCGACTCCGCGAGCGGCAAGATCACCCTGGCCGTGCGGCTCGGGGATCGGCGGACACGTCTGCTGTTCATCGTGCTCGTCGCGGTGCCGTTCGTCGTGTCGGTCGTCGGGGGGGTGTGGTTGCCCTGGCTGCTGCTCGGGTTGCTCGCCGGCGTGCTCGCGGTGCCCGCCGCGCGGGCCGTGGCCGGTGGGGCCGCCGGGATGGCGCTGATTCCCGTGCTGCGGGACACCTCCCTGGCGATGCTCGCGTGGGCGGTGCTCGTGGGCGTGGGGCTCGCCCTCAGCTAGAGCGCGGCTGGAGCCGTAACGGCGGGCGGCTTGCGGCGACATCACAGATGTCCGAAGAAACATGGGGGACGTCATGTCGCGGTGGGCTCGCCTGCCCTTGTCGGGGCTGGTCCTGCTGGCGCTCGTCGCCGCCGGCGGGTGCGCCAACAAGACGTTCGGCACGCCCACGGCCGTGACCACGCCCTCGTCGGCCCGGCACTTCGACGATCCGGACCGGCTCACGGCGAAGGACGCGCTCGGCGACCTCACCAGGTTCAACCCCTGTAGCGTGCTCGACCCCGCCGGGATGCCGGCCGCATGGCACGTCTCCATCGACGTCCCCGCCGCCTACGAGTACTGCGTCATGTCCGTGAACACGAAGGAAGGCGTCCAGGCGGAGGTGCAGGTCGGCCGCCTGTACCAGTCGGACCACGAGAGCGGGGAGAGCCAGTCGCGCGCCGGCGGGCTACGGGTCTTCCCCTCCGACGACACCGGCAACGCCTGTTCCCGAGACATCGTCTTCGCCGACGGGATCGCGTTGGTCGTGCGTAGCTGGGCCCAGAAGGCCAAGGACGCGACCGCCATGTGCGGGATCAGCGACGAGGTCGTCGACCCCGTCATCGACGCCGTGGCCGCGGGCCGGGCCACGAGCCTCACGCTGCCGGAGCACTCCCTCGGCGCCATCGATCCCTGCGACGTCGTCACCACCGAGATGGCCACCCTCGTACGGGGGATCACGGCCGGCGTCCGGCCGGACCGCCAGCTCTCCGGGCACAGCTGCTGGTGGATGAGCGATCAGGGCACGATGCTCGAGGTCGCCTTCGACATCGGGCGGCTACCGGCCGGGGACACCGGCGAGACCACGCAGGGCCGCTACACCGCCGTCACCCATTACGCGGACGACACGGCCTCGTCCACCTGCGCCGTCGTCGGTGAGCACGTGCCGTTCGCGTTCGGCTCGACCACCGGGCTCATCGAACGTGCCGGCATCTGGGTCTACCTCAAGCCGGGCGAGGTCGAGGCCGCCTGCACCGCCGGCAAGCAGCTGGCCGACGAGCTGTGGCCGGAACTGCCGCCGCTATAGCCACTCGCCGGTGGACAGGAACCGGTCGACGGTCTCGCGGTGCGGCGCCAGGTCCAGGCCCTGCGCGGCCAGCCAGGCGTCATCGTAGTAGGTGCCGGCGTAGCGCTCGCCACCGTCGCACAGCAGGGTCACCACGCTGCCCTCGCAGCCGGTGGCACGCAGCTCCGCCACGATCTGGAACGCGCCCCACAGGTTCGTGCCCGTCGAGCCGCCGACGCGGCGGCCCAGCAGCGGCTCCACCGCGCGGATGGTCGCCAGGGACGCGGCGTCCGCCACCTTGACCATGCGGTCGATCACCTGGCCGACGAAGGACGGTTCGACGCGCGGCCGTCCGATGCCCTCGATGCGGGAGCCCTGGCAGGCCGTCAGGTCCGGCAGGGTGTCCCGCCACGCGTCGAAGAACACCGAATGCTCCGGGTCCACCACGGCCAGGCGCGTGCGCAGCCGCCGGTACCGGATGTAGCGGCCGATGGTCGCGCTCGTGCCGCCCGTGCCGGCGCCCACCACGATCCACTCCGGCTCGGGGTGCGGCTCCAGGGACATCTGCTCGAAGATCGACTCCGCGATGTTGTTGTTGCCGCGCCAGTCCGTGGCCCGTTCGGCGTGGGTGAACTGGTCCATGAAGTGACCGCCCAGCTCGGCGGCCAGCCGGTGGGACTCCGCGTACAGCTGGCTCGGCTCGTCGACGAAGTGACACCGGCCACCCTGCCGCTCGATCAGGGCCACCTTGCCCGCGCTGGTGGTCCTGGGCATCACCGCGATGAACGGCAGGCCGAGCATCCGGGCGAACCAGGCCTCGCTCACCGCGGTGGAGCCGCTCGAGGACTCGACCACCGTCGTCCCCTCGGTGATCTGCCCGGAGCACAGGCCGTACA
>NZ_JBJMIE010000478.1:0-17504 GCF_045807065.1 Actinophytocola sp.
CATCACGATCGACGTGGCGTACCGGTACTTCGGGACCGACCGGCGCCGGTTCATCGTGGCGGACACCCCGGGGCACGAGCAGTACACGCGCAACATGGTGACGGGCGCGTCGACCGCGGACGCGGCGGTGATCCTGCTCGACGCGCGCAAGGGCGTGCTGCGGCAGACCCGCCGGCACAGCCACGTCGTGTCGCTGCTGGGGATCCGCCGGGTCGCGCTCGCGGTCAACAAGATGGACCTGGTCGGCTTCACCGAGTCCCGGTTCGTCGCGATCGCCGAGGAGTACCGGGACTTCGCCGCGAGCATCGGCATCGACGAGGTGACGTGCGTGCCCGTCGCGGCCGTCGACGGGTCCAATGTGGTCGGTCGATCGACGCGGACACCGTGGTACGACGGCCCGACCCTGCTGGAATGGCTGGAGACCGTGCCCGTCGACGCCCAACGGCCGGGTCCGTTCCGGATGATCGTGCGGTGGGCGAACCGGCCGGGCCCGGACTTCCGCGGCGTGTCGGGCCTGGTGGTCGGCGGCACGGTGCGGGTGGGCGACCGGGTGCGAGTCGTGCCGGGCGGTCTCGAGAGCACGGTGGCCCGCATCGTGACCTTCGACGGCGACCTGTCCTCGGCGTCGGTGGGCGAGTCGATCACGGTGGTGCTGGCCGACGACGTCGACGTGTCCCGGGGCGCGGTGCTCGCCGGCGACGACCCGCCGGGGGTGACCGACGCGTGCCAGGCGGACCTGATCTGGATGTCGGCGGAGGAGATGCTGCCTGGCCGGCGCTACCTGGCGAAGGTGGGCGCACGCACCGTCGGCGTCACGGTCGACGCGCCGAAACACCGCCTCGACGTCGACACCGGGGGCCGGCTGGCGGCGAAGACGTTGCGCCTGAACGAGATCGGCGTCGGCAACGTCCACTTCGAGCAACCCGTGGCGCTGGATCCCTACCGGGACAACCGCGATCTGGGCGGTTTCATCGTCATCGACCGCCTGACCAACGCGACGGTCGGCGCCGGCCTGGTGCGCTTCCCGCTGCGCCGGGCGACGAACGTGCACTGGCAGGCGATGTCGGTGGACAAGTCCATGCGTGCGGGGCTGAACGGCCACCGGGGATGCGTGGTGTGGTTCACCGGGTTGTCGGGTGCGGGCAAGTCGACCATCGCCGACCTGGTGGAGCAGCGGCTGCACCAGGCGGGCCGCCACACGTTCGTCCTCGACGGCGACAACGTGCGGCACGGCCTGAACAAGGACCTGGGCTTCACCGACGCCGACCGCGTGGAGAACGTGCGCCGGGTCGCGGAGGTCGCCGCCCTGATGGTGGACGCGGGCCTGATCGTGCTGGTGTCGTTCATCTCCCCGTTCCGCGCAGAACGCGCACTGGCCCGCGGCATCGTCAGCTCGGACGAGTTCTGCGAGGTCTTCGTCGACACCCCGCTGGAGGTGGCCGAACGACGCGACCCGAAGGGCCTGTACGCCAAGGCCCGCCGCGGCGAGCTCCCCAACTTCACCGGCATCGACTCGCCCTACGAGCGCCCGGAGTCCCCGGAGCTCCGCATCGACACCACCGAGCTGACACCGGAGGAGGCCGCGGACGCGGTCCTGACCCGACTCGCGGACCTGGACGTGTGGTGAGGCGCCACGAGCACTCACGAGGCAGGCGGTAATGCCAGTTCGAGATCGGTCTGCGTGAAGTCCTCACCCACGCAGAGAAGCGGCTCGCCGGCGACGTACGCGGTCGCGTAGGTGAGGCAGTCGCCGAAGTTCAGCGCGGCGGGATGCCGGCCCTTGCCGTATCGCACGAACGCGCTCTGCGCGATCCGCCAGTGCGCATCACCGAACGACAGCACGTCAACGTTGATCTCCTGCAGCAACGACAGGAGGATGGTCCGGCCGTCATCACCCAGCCTGCCGGTCAGCACCATCGCCGTTTCGACGAGAGTGGGGGCACCTATCCGGCAGGACTCCGCGGTCTCCATCGTGTCCAACACGCGGTCGCTGCCCTTCTCCCGCAGGATGACGGAAACGATCGCGGAACTGTCGAGGATCACACGCCCTCCGGACCGTAGCCGAGGAGCTCCTCGCGTTCAGCCTTCGTCATTGGTGGTTCGTCTCGCGCCGTGGGTGGCAGGCGGGGCCACACCTCGTCCTCGAGGAAGCGCCTGAGGGCTCCTCGTCGAACCCCGCTCCGCGCGTTCAGCCGATCCCGTCGTTCGCGGAGCGCGGCGCGGACGGCCGCCGTCTTGCTCTCACCGGTCAGCGCCGCGACCTCGGCGGCGAGTTGCTCAGTCTCCGCGTCCTTGATGTTCATGGCCATGGTGTAATTCTACCGTGAAGGGTGTAGTTCTCTCGTAGAGACTCTCCGTGCGGGTGTTCAGTGCGGTGGCTACCGAGTCGAAGCCTGCTTTGATCCAGGCGCCGGTCTTCTCCAGGACGATGTCCGCGTACTCGCCGCTGATCGTGTCGGTCGTGTGGTAGGCGCAGCGGGTCGGGGCGAGCTCGGTGAGCCACTGGTCGCGGATGGCGAAGATGCCCGGCATCTCCTCACCGGTGTCGTACCGCAGGTGCCGTGGTGGGTCGATCACCCGGATGTACTCCCGGTTGACGAACGTGCCGCCCGAGCCGTCGACGGCCGGTAGGGTGAGGTCGATGGGCTCACCGATGCGGAGCGCCGTCGACACGGCCACCGTGTACGGGTTCCACTCCGGGTACCGCGGGTAGTCGACGAGCACGTCCCACACGAACGCGGCCGGTGCGTCGATCTCCACCGTCACCGAGGAAATCACGTGTTTCATGCCGGCATGTACTCCCCGCCGTTGACGTCCAGGAACGCGCCCGTGACCTCGGAGGCCAGGCGGGACAACAGGAACAGGATCGCGCCGGCGCACGCCTCGTCCGGTGGGATGCGGCCCAGCGGGTTGCGGGCGGCGATCTCGTCGTACACGTCCTGTTCGGACACGCCGCGCTGCTCCGCGGTCATCTTCAGGTAGAACCGCACGCCCGGGCCGTCCAGCCAACCGAGCACGGCCTGGTTGACGCGGATGCCCCGCTCGCCCAGCTCCAGCGCCAGGTACTGCGTGGCACAGGCCATCGCGGCCTTCGCGACCGCGTAGCCGCCCTCGCCGCGCATGGGCTTGCGCGTGGACATGGTGCCCACGTTGACGATCGAGCCGCCGGCCGCCATGTGCGGCACCACGGCCCTGGTCATCTCGAGCGCGCCGTGCAGGATGACGTCCATCGACCGGCGCAGCTGCTTGTCGGGTGTGGCGAGGAGGTCGTGGAAGCCGGGGTGCGAGTACGCCGAGTTCACCAGCCCGGTGACCTTGCCGAAGCGCTCGACCGCGGTCCGCGCCACCTGGGCCACGTCGTCGGGTTTCCTGACGTCGCAGGGCACCGGGACCGCCACACCGCCGGCCGCAGCGGCTTCCTCGGCCACCTGGTCCATGACCTGGCTCGAGCGGGCGGCCATCACCACCTTCGCGCCCTCGGCGGCCGCGCGGGCCGCGAGCTTCGCGCCCAGCCCCGGGCCGACACCGGAGACGATGACCACCTCGCCGTCGAGGATCACGGCGACACCTCCTCGTAGAACGCGAAGTCCCGCGCCAGTTCCTTCTCGGACAGGCCGAAGTCGGCCGCGGTGTAGGTGTGCGAGCCGTGCCGCTGCTCGCGGTTGCGTGCCAGGTACGCCGCGAAGGCGTCGGGTTCGGCCGGCAACCCCAGCTCCGCCATGACCCGCGAGGCCGTGGCGATCGGGTCAGCCACCACGTCGGCGAACCGCACGTCCACGAACCGGTCCGGCCGCCGCGCCCGCACCGCCTGGAACTCGCGCAGGGTCGTGACGAACCGGTCCCGCCAGTAGCGGCCGATCGCGACCCGGTCGACCTCGTCGCTGTACTGGTGGCAGATGGCGCTGGTCATCGACGCGTAGGACGGGACGGCCTTGACCGGTGACCGGTGCGTCATGACGATCCGGCAGCCGGGGAACGTGTCGAGCACGGTCTCCACGGCCGTGAGGTGGTGCGGCGACTTCAACACCCACGGCCGGCCGCGGCGCGCGGGGTTCTGCCACTGCAGCACCTGCAGCCACTCGCGCAGCTCGCGGTAGGCGGGGCCCTGGTCGACCTTGCGCAACCACAACCCGTACGTCGGCACCTGGTAGAAGGAGTCGAAGCTCATCGACGTGAACGTCCGGTCCATCAGGATGACGTCCTCCTCCGGCCCGTCCCACTCGATGGTGTGGATGTCGCCGAACTCCGGGGTCATCTCCAGGAACAGCCGCGCCCTGTCCCGCGCGTGTCGCTTGCGCGTCGCCGCATCCGGTCCCTCGCCGGGGAACGGGATCGGGTACGAGGTCTCCCACGACAGCGTCGACGTCACGTGCGGCGACGAGGCCAGCAACCGGTGCAACAGCGTGGAACCCGTGCGTGGCAGGCCGCAGATCTCGGCGGCGACGGTGACGTCCTCCGCCAACACCTCGGGGTGCTCGCGGTGGAGCCGCCGCAGCCGCAACCGGTCCGCGAGCAACGCGACGAGCCGCCGGTGGGTGAGGGCCAGGCCCAGCTCGGACAGCCGGGCCTCGGTGGTGAGCGCGCCCACGAGCACCCGCAGCGGCTCGACGAACCACTCGTCGCCGAAGTCGGTGAGCCCGGTCTTCTCGCGGGCGGCGGCGAGCAGGCCGTCGACGTCGAGCGGTTGCGTCGTCATGGCGCCCCCTCGCGGGCTCGGTGCGTCCCGGGTGTCGATGGGTTCGCTCCGCTCATGGCGTCTCCAGGTCGATCACGCGGCACTCCGGGATCGGGTGGGTGGCGGCGCCGAGCCAGCGCAGCAGCGCCGTGCCGCTGGTGTGACCACACGTGTCGATCCAGTTGCCCCAACCCGGGTCCCGCGCCGCGACGACGATCGTGAGCCGGTCGCCGTCGAGCCGCGCCGTGTGTTTGTTGACGGTGATCCGGCGCTCGTGGTCGAGCGACTCCATCCACCAGTTGCCGAGCTGGAAGTTCCAGTACGGGCAGTCCGGGACCGCGGTCTCGATCACCCACGCCTGCCCGGGTTCGAGCGTCCAGTACCCGTGCAGGTAGAAGATCTCCGGGTCGCCGCCCGCGCGCTGGAACATGTCCTGCCCGAAGTCCGGCAGCTCGTTGGGGCGCTCGGCGAACTTCTCGGTCCAGTGCACGAACGTCGCCGCGGTTCCGTGCACGCCCAGTGCGGCGCGCCTCAGCGCCTTCGCCAGGAACTCGGGGTCCAGCTCCTTCGGCGCCGCCGGCCCGTCGACCCGCTCGATGCGCCAGCGCCCGGGCGTCTCCGTGGTGCGGTCGAGGTAGGTCTGCCGCACGACGAGCCCCGTGGAGTCGGGCGCGAGCGGCAACCAGTTCTTGTCGTGCGGGGTGGCGCTGGCGATGATCTCGACGGTGCCGTCCGCGTCGACGACGAGGTCGCGGTCGGACAGCTCGCCGGTCGACGCCATGGTGCCGTCCCTGGCGTAGCGGTTGGCCTTGGAGCCGATGCTGAAGTACGCGATGGTGCCGCGCGTGCCGGTGATCCGGTAGGTGCGGTCACCGCGGATGTTCGCCGACAGGTACACGTTGTCGGGGTTGTCGGACCCGATCTTGACGCGGTCCAGCTCGTGGAGGCGGGGGAGGTCCGGGTCCGCGTTCTCGATGGTGGAGTACAGCATCTCGCGGACGAGGCGGGTCAGGTACCGGTAGCCCTCGGCCCGGTCGAGCGGGGTGTCGGGGCCCTTCAGCACCACCTCGCCGGCCTTCTCCAACGCGTGGCAGAAGTCGGCCCACACCCGCTCGTCGCTCATGGCACCTCCCGCGAATATAGAACACGTTCTACCAGAGACGCGGGCAATTGGACAATGTTCAGAAGAGTGGCGAGGACCGGCCGCGCACGCGCCGTCGCGTGTCAAGGCACAGCGCGGCGGCGGGCTGCTTGACGGTTGGCACAGCGTCCGACCACGTTGCGGCGTTTCGGAGAGCTGTGGATCACCACGAGGCGCCCGCCGCCGGGACCTGTTCGAGAGGGCACCCTCCAGGGGGAGTCCCGCGGCCCAACTCGAGGACCGCGGGACGTTCCCGGGTGTCAGGCGGCGTCGACCGCCGCGAGGGTGACCTTCTCGTCGGACGGGACGGCCGTCTCCTCGGGGAGTGGCGCGAGCAGCGGACCCGCCTCCGCCAGCGTTCGTTGAGCCGCGCGCAGGCCGGCGGCGACGCGGTCGCGCTGGGCGCGCAGGCGATCCACCTCCGCACTGGCGGTCGCGATCATCTCCGCGGCCTGGTGCCTCGCCTCGCGGACCACGCGGGCGGCCTCGGCGGCGGCCGCCGTCCGCTGCTCGGTCAGCTCACGCATGGTCTCGGCACGGCGGGCGGCGGTGGCGACCTCGAAGTCGGTCTGGATCTGGGTGCGTAGGCGGGCCGCCTGGTCGTCCAGCTCGCGGCGGCGCTTCTCCGCCTCGCGGGTGAGCGTCTCCACCCGCTCGTGCGCCCGTGCCATCAGCTCGCGGTGCTCGGTCTCCAGCTCCACCCGCCGCTGGTCCAGCTCCGCGACCAGGTACTCCGCCCGCCGGCGCAGGCGGTCGGCGGTCTGCTGCGCGGTCGCGCGCTCCTGCTCGGCGGCCAGCCGCGCCCGGCCGGTGATCTCGTCGGCCTCGGCGTGCGCCAGCTCGACCATGCGGCGCATGCGCTCGGTCAGCGCGTCCGGCTCGATCGGGGTCCGGCACAGGCGGTCGAGCCGCTCGGTCAGCTCGCGGACCTCCGCGCGGGCCGCCGCCAGCTGCTCGGCCAGCGCGTCCGCGCGCCGCACGGCCGCGTCCCGATCCACGGTCAGCAGCCGCAGCTCACTCTCCACGCGCTCGACGTACTGCTGGACCTGCGCACGATCACAACCGCGCCACACCAGGTCGAAGTCGGTCTGCAGCGGCACCAACTCGTCCACGGCCGACACCGGTACACACACTCCTCTCGGGAAAGACGGCAACACCACCTGTACCTACGAACGTGGGCGCCGCGCGGTTCCCGTCAGAGCGAACCGACCGTGAGCCGCCACTGGCGCAGGTACCGGTCCTTCGTCACCTCCGCCCGCGTGTAGGGGTCGTCGGCGACGAGCGCCGCCGCGGCGTCCTGGGACTCGGCGTTCAGCACGATCGCGCCACCCGTCAGGTCCTCGTACGGACCCGCGAACACCAGCGCGCCGTCGTCCTTGAGCTTGTTCAGGTACGCCAGGTGCTCCTCCCGGCGCGCGGCGCGCTGGTCGGTCTCGTGGTAGCCGTAGGTCAGCAGGAACAGTGCCACTTCGTCTCCTCCTAGTCGGACAGTCCGTACACGCGCCGGGCGGTGCCGGCGAACACGGCGGGGTGGTCGGGCTCCGGCACGGCGGCCTGCCACGCCGCGACCAGCGACGGCACGTCCGTCCACAGCTTCTCGACCGGGAAGTTGGTGCCGAACATGGCGCGGTCCGGGCCGAACCAGCCGAGCGTCTCGGTCGCGACGAACGCGATGAGGTCCGGGTCGAGCCGCCGTGTGAACGTGCCCTGCCCGGTGAGCTTCACCACGACGTTCGGGTACGACGCGAGCCGCGCCATGCCCTCCCGCCACTCGCGGACCGTCTCCTCGGCGCGGTCGACCAGCATACCGGCGTGCACCAGGACGAAGGTGACGTCCGGCACGGCCTCGACCAGGTCGGCCGCGTCGGCCAGCTGCCCGGGGAAAACCTGCAGTTCGAACAGCCAGCCGAGGTCCTCGAGCGCGGCTACGTTCCGGCGGAAGACCGGGTCCTTCATCCGGTCGGGCGCGGACGCGTAGCGGAACTCCTCCCGTTCGTGCCAGTGCAGCTGGAGCCGGGTGCCGCGCACGACCGGCAGCTCCGCCTGTTCCTTCATCACGTCGACGGCGTCGGGGTCGAACAGGTCCGCCGACCCGACGACCGCCGCCGGCCAGCCGGTCTCCTCGTGCAGCTCGGCAAGCCACCGGACCTCGGCGAGCACCTGGTCGAGCGGCCAGTTCGCCTGCACGTACACCGACCGCGTGATGCCGCCCGAGGTCGCGTCGGCGATGTACTCGTCGATCAGGTAGTCGCGCTTGATCGGCTCGTACGGGCCGAAGATCCGCGGCACCACCGGCCCGGACAGCCACGGCATGTCCCTGACGCGCCACACGTGGTGGTGCGCGTCCACTATGTCCATTGCCACTATGTCCATTGCCCCTCCTCCTTGACCTGCTGCCAGGCCGTGTGCAGATCCCGCACGCCGGCGAGGTGGTGGATGTGCGGTACGACACCGGCCATGCCCCGGGTCACCGGGCGGTACGCGGGGTCGCAGGCCAGCGGCGACCACCACACCAGCCGGTGCGCCAGCAGCGACAGGCGCCGCACGGCCCTCGTCAGCGGCCCGCAGTCACCGCGTTCGAGGCCGTCGGACAGCACGAGCACCAGCGCCCCGCGCGCCATCCGCACGTGCCGGGCGTTGCCGAGGAACTGGTGCAGTGACGGCCCGATCCGCGTGCCGCCGTCCGCGTCCCGCACCACGGATGTGAGCGCTGACAGCGCGGCGTCCACGTCGCGTCGCCGCAGCTGCGGGGTGACGTGGGTGAGCCGGGTGCCGAACGTGAACACCTCCGCGCGGTGGCACGCGGCCACGACGATGTGTGCGAACCGCAGGTGGTCGCGGCTGTGCTGCTTCATCGAGCCGGAGACGTCGATGAGCACGAGCACCGGGCGCTGCCGCTGGGGACGGCGCCGCCACCGGGGCCGGACGAACTCGCCACCGGTGCGCCACGCGTCCCGGTACACGCGCCGGACGTCCAGGCGGTCGCCGCGGCGTGCCGGGGTGCGGCGCCGCGACCGGACGGTCGGGACCGCGGCCGGGAGGTCGCGGCGCAGCCGCGCGAGGGTCCGCTGCTCCGCCAGGGTCGTGAGCGTGAACGTCGCCTGGTGGTCCACGGCCGCCCAGCTGGCCGTGCGCCCCGCACCCTCCTGCGCGTCCTGGTCGGGCGGAGCTACCTCACCGCCGCCGCCCCGGTCCTCGGCGCCGGGCTCGGCCGGCTCGGACAGGTCGGGCGGTCCGGCGCCCGCGAACCAGTGCGCGAACACCGGGTCGAAGGTGTCCACGTCGGTGACCGACGTGGTGAGCGTGGCGCGGGTGATCCAGTAAAGGTGCCGGACGTCGCGTGGCGGCACGGCGGTGAGCGCGCGCAGGAAGTCGCGCTGCTTGCCCGGCGGCACCGGCAGCCCCGCCGCCCGCAGGTGGCGCAGGAAACCGCGGAGGTGGTCGGCACCGGCCGGCGTGCCGGTGCCGAGGGCGCCCCTCACGGCGCGATCAGCTCCTCGAGGTGAGCGTGCACAACCGCCGTGTCCTCCTCGTCCTTGATGAGCAGGCCCAGCGCCCGGCGCAGCGCGACCGGCCAGGGCTCGCCGTTCGCGGCGAGGACGGCGGCGCCGCGGGCCCACTCCACCGACTCGGCGATGCCGGGCCGCTTGAGCAGGTCGAGCCGGCGCGTGCCGGACACCGCGCGCACGAGCACGTCGGCCGCGTCCTCCTCGATCGAGGGCACATGTGCGCGCACGATGGCACGCTCACGTTCGGGGCCGGGGAAGGGGATCCAGTGGTACAGGCACCGGCGCTTGAGCGCGTCGTGCAGCTCGCGGGTCCGGTTGGAGGTCAGCACCACGACCGGCGGCTCGGTGGCGCGGATCGTGCCCAGCTCGGGGACGGTGAGCTGGAAGTCGCCGAGGAACTCCAGCAGGAACGCCTCGAACTCGCTGTCGGCGCGGTCGACCTCGTCGACCAGCAGCACGGTCGGTTGCCGCAGGGACCGCAGCAGCGGGCGTTCGAGCAGGAACTCCTCGCCGTAGACGTCCCCGACGCCGGCGCGGGTGTCGACATCACCGGCACGCAGGTGCAGCAGCTGCTTCGGGTAGTCCCACTCGTACAGCGCCTGCCCGGCGTCGAGGCCCTCGTAGCACTGCAGCCGCACCAGCTCCCGGTCGAGCACGCGGGCGAGGACCGCCGCCAGCTCCGTCTTGCCCACCCCCGGCTCGCCCTCCAGCAGCAGCGGCCGACCGAGCGTCAGCGCCAGGTAGACGGCCGTGAGCAGGCCTTCGTCGGCGAAGTACCGCTCGGCGCGCAGCCGCGTCGCCAACTCGGCCTCGTTCATGAGCGCAGGGCGTCCAGGCCGCGCAGCACGCGTTCCGGCGTGAACGGCATGTGCTCCAGGCGCACCCCGCACGCGTCGAAGATCGCGTTCGCGATGGCCGGGATCGGCGAGTTGGCGGTCATCTCGCCGATCCCCTTGGCGCCGAAGGGGCCGGAGTCGGCCGGCCGTTCCAACAGGACACTCCGCTGCTGGGGCACGTCACCCGCGCCCGGCATCAGGTACTCGCTGAAGTCGACCGGGCCGTGGTCGCGGGCCGGGTAGTACGGCTCGGTGGTCTCGAACAACGCGTGCGACAGGCCCATCCACGCGCCGCCCTCGACCTGCTGGGTCGCCATCGCCGGGTTGAGCGCGCGGCCGATCTCGTAGACGCTGTACATCCGCAGCACCTCGACCACACCGGTCTCGTCGTCCACCTCGACCTCGGCGACCGTGCACGCGTGTGCCTGGCACGAGTCCGGGTCCATCTCGCCGGTCTCCGGCACGACCTCGCTCTTGTCCTTCATGAACACGCCGCGGCCGGAGATCGTGCGCCCGTGCGTGAAGTGCGCGGCCAGCGCCAGGTCGGTGATGTGGATGCGCTTCTCCGCCGCGCCCTTGACCTGGACGTACCCGGTGCCGTCGGTCTCCAGGTCCACGGCGTCGACCTCCAGTTCCTCGGCGGCGACGTCCAGCATGATCGCGCGGGCCTCGGCGGCCGCCATGATCACGGCGTTGCCGACGCGGTGCGTGCCGCGGCTCGCGAACGTGCCCATGCAGTGCGGGCCGGTGTCGGTGTCCGCGGTGTCGACGAGCACGTTCTCGATGGGCAGCCCGAGCGTCTCGGCCGCGCACTGCGCCACGACGGTCTTGAGCCCCTGCCCCAGGTCCACCGAGGACAGCGAGATCACGAACGTGCCGGTCGTGGTGGCGTGGATCAACGCCTGTGACGGGTCGCCGCCGAGGTTCATCCCGGTCGGGTAGTTGACCGCCGCGTACCCCCTGCCCCGCAACCTGGCCATCAGCGTCCCTCCAGCGAGGACATGGTCCGGTACTCGTCCGGCAGCTCGTGGCCGACCAGGTCGGCCGCCTTCTGCATGACCTCGATGAGCGCCGTGCCCTCGGCGATCTTGCGGTGCGCCTTCATGTCGCCGTCGCGGTAGGCGTTGCGGAGCCGGAACCGCAGCGGGTCGATGCCCAGCTCGCGGGCGATCCTGTCCATCTGGACTCGATGGCGAAGTCCCCGATGGTGACGCCGAAGCCACGCATCGCGCTCGACGGTGTCCGGTTGGTGAACACGCAGTGGCAGTCGATCCACACGTTCGGAATCGTGTAGGGGCCGGGGAAGTGGGCCGCCGCCTTGGTCGTGCCGTAGGGGGTGTGGCGCGAGTAGGCGCCGGCGTCGACGTAGGCGGTCACCTGGCGGGCGAGGATCCGGCCGTCGCTAGTCACGCCGTCCTTGATGTAGATGCGTTCCGCCGCACGCGGGGACGACACCTGCATCTCCTCGTGCCGGCCGTAGACGAACTTCACCGGCCGGTTCGTGGTCATGGCGGCCACGCAGGCGACGGGCTCGACGACCACGTCCACCTTGCCGCCGAAGCCGCCGCCGACCGTGCCGCCGACGATCCGGAGCTTGTTGAAGTCCTGCTCGAGGATCAGCGCGGTGTTGTCGAGGGTGAAGAAGCAGGCCTGGGTGTCGGAGTGGATGCGCAGCCGGCCGTCGGGCTGCGGGACCACGACGCAGCCGGTGGTCTCGACCGGCGCCTGCTCGATCGGTGAGGACTGGTACCGCCACTCGAAGACGTGGTCGGCCTCGGCGAAACCGGCGGCCACGTCGCCGAGCCGGACGCGGCGGCAGTGGTGTCCCTCGTAGGTGAAGTAGTTCCTGCCGTGGTACTCGTTCACCACCGGCGCGTCCGCGCGCAGGGCTTCCTCGACGTCGAAGACCGCCGGCAGGTCCTGGTAGACGACCTCGACCGCGGCGGCACCGGCGAGCGCGGCGGCCTCGGTCTCGGCCACCACCGCGACGATGGGCTCGCCGAGGTAGCGGACCTTGCCCTCGGCGAGGATCGGCTCGTCGTCCGGCGTGACGCCGATGAGCTTCAGCGGCGTGTAGAGGTTGTTGGGGATGTCCTCGTGCGTCAGCACGGCCACGACGCCCGGCACGCCCGCCACCGCGTCCCTGTTGACGCTCACGATGCGCGCGTGGTGGCGGGTGGAGCGGTGCATCTTCAGGTGGAGGAGCCCGGCCGGGCGCACGTCCTCGAAGAACTCGGTGCGGCCGGTGACGTGGCCGCGGGCGTCGGCCCGCTGGACGACCGAGCCGATGACGGAGAACTCGCCGGCGCCGCGCTCGTTCGCGAAGTACTGGCCGTCGACGGGGGTCTGGCGGTAGGCCATCAGGCGGTCCTCCCTCGCGCCCGCCGGCGCTGCGCCGCGTCGAGGATCGCGGCCACGATCGGTTCGTAACCCGTGCAGCGGCACACGTTCCCGCTGATCGCCTCGATCACCTCGGTGCGGGTCGGGTTCGGGTTGTCGGCCAGCAGCGCCTCGGCGGTCATGATCATGCCGGCCGTGCAGAACCCGCACTGCGTGGCGAAGTCCTCGAGGAACGCGTGCTGCACCTCGTCCAGCTCGCCGTCCGAGGCGATGCCTTCGAGGGTGCGGACCGACGCGCCGTCGACGGTCTCGACCGGCACGAGGCACGCGGGCACGGGGCGCTCGTCCAGCAGCACCGTGCACGACCCGCAGGCCCCCTGCGCGCAGCCGCGTTTCGCCGCGGTGAGACCGAGGGTGTCGCGCAGGACGGCGAGCAGCGAGGTGCCCCGCTTGGCGATCAGCTCCTCCTCGCGGTCGTTGACGGTCAGGGACACGATGCGAGAGGCCATGGTCAGTCTTCTCCAAGGAGTGCCCGGCGGACGTGGACGGGGAGGACCCGGGCGCGGTACCACGCCGAGGCGTAGGCGTCGTCGAACGGCTCGATGCCCGCCCGCGCGGCCTCGGCCGCCTCGACGACGGCGTCCGGGTCCCGCCGCAGGACCTGCTCCGCCGCGTGCGCGCGGATGGGCCGCGGGGCCACCCCGCCGAGCGCGATCCTGGTGCGCTCGCCGTCGAGCACGGCGGCGACGATCACGATCGCGGCCGAGTTGTGCCTGCGCCGCATGGCCTTGCGGTAGCGCCAGGCGGTGGGCAGCTCGAAGTGGACCTCGGTGACGACCTCGTGTTCCGCGACCGCCTCGCCGACCGAGATCGCGCGCCGGCCGTTGACGCTCTCGACGTGGACCGTGGCGTCGAGGGCGAGGAGGGCCACCGCCAGGTCGCCGTGGGGTTGCGGCACGAGGAGGTTGCCGCCGACCGTGGCCAGGTTGCGCACGGGTGGGGAGGCGATCGAGCGGATCACGGGGTCGAGGAAGCCGAGCCGGTCGTCGGCGCCGACCTCGGCGAGGGTGGTCGCGGCGCCGATGGTCACGGTGTTCGCGTTCACCTCGATGCCGGCGAGCCCGGCGTTGCGCAGGGAGATCAGGTGGTCGACGGGCACGGCACCGGTGTTGACCTTCGGCATCACGACGGTGCCGCCGCCGATGAGCCAGCCGCCCTCACGCAGCAGGCCGGCCGCCTCCGCCGCCGAGGACGGCAGGTGGACCTTGGAGAGCACAGAACCTCCTCGTCGAGGTCTGACGATTATCGATAATTGATAATCTTCGTGAAACGCTACGGTTGTCCGCGACGACCGTCAAGAGGAGCCATGACCGGAACACAACCGCTTCCCCGGCTGACCCTGGGCCGGCAGATCCGCGACGCGCTGGTGCGGCGCATCGTGGCCGGCGAGCTGGCGCCGGGCACCCGCCTGGTGGAGACGCGGATCGCCGACGAGTACGGCACGAGCCAGGCACCCGTGCGCGAGGCCCTGCGTGAGCTGGAGGCCATCGGCATGGTGGAGACCCGGCCACGGCGCGGGACGTTCGTGCGCCACTTCATCCAGCAGACGCTGCGGGAGAGCTACGTCGTACGCGCGGCGCTGGAGGAGACGGCCACCCGCCTGGCGATGCCGGCCGGCACCGTCCCGTTCGCGGCGCTGGCGGCGGACGTCGCCGCCATGCGGTCCGCGGCCGGCGCCGGCGACGTGCAGGCGATCGGCGCGGCCAGCGTGTCGTTCCACCGCCACCTGATCGACGCGGCGGGCAACGAGCTGCTCAAGCACGCGTGGGAGTCACTGCAGATCGAGGCCCGCACGGCGGTCACGCTGCTGGCCGTGGAGCCCGACCTCGACGAGGTGGCCGACGAGCACGAGGAGCTGCTGACCGTGCTGCGCTCCGGCGACCTGACCGCGGCCTGCCAGCTCACCCGCGACCACCAGTGGCACTACGCGGACCTCCCCCACGACGCGCACGGCCACGCGAGGTGAGCGTTCACCACTCCAGGCCCGCCAGCGCGTGAGGGCCGCGCTGCGGGGTCGTGGTGAGTTGACCGACCGGGCGTGGAGGACGGCATTCAGGTCGCCGGGACAGGCCCTGGAGACCTCGCTGCCGGCCCGACGCCGGCGAGCCGCGGACGGTTGCCGCCCAGCTGCCGAAGCACGGCAGCGGCTCTCCCTCACCTGCCGAACAGGCCCACCAGGGTGCCGGTCGCGGTCGCCTCCTTGGCGAGCCGGGCGTGCAGGTCCTGGGGTGGCACGTCCGCCTCGACCGACGGGGTGTGGTCGAAGGAGTAGAGGCGGAAGAAGTAGCGGTGCGGCTCGTCGCCGACCGGAGGGCGGGGGCCGCCCCACCCCTGCTCGCCGAACCCGTTGCGGCCAGGTGTGCCGCCCGGCGGGGTGCCGTTCTCGTCCACACCGCCGGCGTCCGGTGCGATGTGGGTGACCAGCCAGTGCACGAACGTCCCGTTCGGCGCGTCCGGGTCCTCGCACAGCAGCGCCAGCTCGGTCGTGCCCTCCGGGACGCCGTGCCACTCCAGCGGCGGTGAGACGTTGTCCCGGTCGTAGGAGAACCGCTCGGGCATCAGGTCGTGGTCGGTGAAGGCCGAACTGCGCAGTTCGATGTGCGCGGGCTCGCCGCCCGGGGGACCGACGGGCGGTCGCTCACCTTCGGGACCGGCGGCCCGGTCCTGGTCGCCCACCCGCCGCGGCGGGTTCTCGCGTTGCAGCTCCGCGTTGGCCGCCGCGTCGGCATGCCCGTCGGGCACGCCGTGGTCGTCGTACTCGGCCCGCAGGCGGGTGCGCCTGACGTCGTAGGTGTGGCTGCCTGGATCCGGCATCTGGACTCTCCTTCCGAGACGGTCAACGCTCCCCGCTGAACGGGGGGACCTCCGGGTCGTCGTCGGCCAGTGGTTCCGGGTCTCTCCACTCCTCCGCGCGGGTCGGGCCTGCGCTCTTGAGCATGCCCTGCATCTCGGCCTTGAGCGCGTCGTCCTCACGCGGCGAGTGCTTGTCGCTCTCTCGTGGCATGACTCTCTCCTCCGGGTGTCGCCGTGGTCAGACCGTGGCGATACCCGGAGGAGGTGAGCGCAAACGCCCGCTCAGCGCACCGCCAGCTCGGGCTCGTCGACGACCTTGGCGGACTCGGCGGACCCGGCGGACTCGACGGCTGGGCGGGACTTCCCGCGCAGCGCGACCATGCCGACCACCGCGAAGACCACCACGACGACCACGGCCACCGCCGCCACCGTGTGCACGCCGCTGGTGAACGCGTCGCGTGCGGCGGCCAGCAGCGCGGGGTCGCCGCCGTTCACCGCGCCCGCCAGGCTCTCCCGGACCGCGGTCGGCGCGTCGGCGGGGAGCTGGGCGCGGTAGACGGCCGTGCCGATGCTGCCGAACAACGCGATGCCCATCGCGATGCCGAACTCGCCGCTGGTCTCCGACATCGCCGCCGCCGCACCCGCCTTGTTCGGCGCCACCGAGCCGACGACCATCTCGGTGCACAGCACGCCCTGCGGGCCCATGCCGAACGCGGCCACCGACAGGCCGAGCACCACCAGCACCACACCGTTCCCGCTGTCGAGCTGGGTGAACGCGAACAGGCCACCCGCCGCGACCAGCATCCCGAAGCCCAGCACGAACTCCGGCCGGATGCGCTTCGCGAGCCGCGGTGCGATCATCGAGCCCACCACCACGGCACCGGCCTGGGGGACGAGCGCCAGCCCGGCCTGCGCCGTGGTGAGGCCCGCGACCAGCTGCAGGTACTGGCTGATCAGCAGGAACACCCCGCCCATGGTGATCGCGCCGACCAGCATGATGCACAGTGCCGCCGCGAACGTCCGGTTGCGGAACAGGCCCAGGTCCAGCATCGGGTGCGCCAGCCGCTGCTGCCGCCGCACGAACGCCAGCCCGACGCCGAGCCCGACCAGCAGCACGGCGACCGTGCCCAGCGCCGGCCCGTCCTTGGCGATCTCCTTGAGCGCGAACACCACCGGCAGGATGGCGCCCAGCGACAGCGCGACGCTGGCCAGGTCCAGGCGGCCGGCGTGCTCGTCGCGGTACTCCGGCAGCAGCGCGGGGGCCGTGAACAGCAGCAGCACCATGACCGGGACGCCGAGCAGGAACACCGACCCCCACCAGGCCACCGACAGCAGCAGCCCGCCGACCACCGGTCCGATCACCATGCCGCCCATGAAGCAGCTCATCCACACCGCGATCGCGGTGCCGCGCTGCCGCGGGTCGCGGAACATGTTGCTGATCAGCGCCAGCGTGGACGGCATGAGCGTGGCCCCGGCGACCCCGAGCAACGCCCGCGCGCCGATGAGCATGGCCGGGCTGGTCGCGAACGCCGCACCGATCGACGCCAGCCCGAAGGCCGCACCGCCGACCATCAGCAGCTTCCGGCGCCCGATGCGGTCGCCGAGCGTGCCCATGGTGACCAGGAACCCCGCGATCATGAACCCGTAGATGTCGATGATCCAGAGCAGCTCCGTGCTGCTGGGCCGCAGGTCGGCCGCGATGTGCGGCACGGCGAGGTGCAGCACGCTCATGTCCAGTGAGAGCAGCAACGTCGGCAGCGCGAGCACCGCGAGCCCGATCCACTCGCGGCGCCCGGCCCGTGTTGCCGTCTCGGTCGTCTCCGTGTTCATCGCCCTGTCCCTCGTGCTCGTTCCTGGCTTGTCACCAACACGTCGGACCAAGACCGCGCATTTCGACATCGCCGGTGAAAAAACTTCGGCGGTCACCGTCGGGACCGCGTGGGAGGATCGCGGCATGGACGACCAGGTGAGCCGGGCGCGTCGGTTCCGCGAGCTGCACGACCGGCCGCGGCCGCTGCTGCTCCCGAACCCCTGGGACGCCGGCACCGCCCGGCTGCTGGCCGGGCTCGGGTTCGAGGCCCTCGCCACCACCAGCCTCGGTGTCGCCAACGTGCTCGGGCGCACCCGTGTCGGCAAGCAGGACGTGCTGG
>NZ_JBJMIE010000479.1:0-7423 GCF_045807065.1 Actinophytocola sp.
CCCGTCCCATCCCCCAGCCCCAGCCCGGCCCCGGCCATCCCCACCCGCCCCGCCCCCCAGGCAACCAGTCAAGCCGAAACGATCGAGACCATGTCCGCCAACCCGGCAAGATCTTTCGCGTTACGCGTGTAGACAGTCGCCTTGTGGGCGTGCGCGGTGGCCGCGATGAGCAAGTCCATTGCCCGCACCCGCGGCTGCCGCCCGATCTGGACGACCCGAGCAGCCAGCCGCGCGTAGCTGTCGGCCACAGCCTCATCCACCGGCAGGGGCGTGAACCGGCGTTGGATCGCGCTGAGCCGGCTCAACCGCCCGGCCCGCGCCTCATCGGAGGCGACCAGCACTCCGAACTGCAGTTCGGCGACGCTGACGACACTGATGGCCAGCTCCCCGGGAATCGGAGCCACGTCGTCCGCGATCAGGACGCTGGTGTCAAGGATGCCGCGGGTCACCGACGTTCCCACGGATCGACCACATCGCCGTCCAGCCGGTCCCGGTCGGCCGCCCACGCCGGGTCCGTCGCACTGGCGAACACCGCTTCGACCTCAGCCCAGCGCCGCCATGTCTTGTCACCGACCGGCCCGAGGACCGCCGCCGGCCGCCCCGCGACCGTGATCATCATCCGTTCCCCCTCCTGTGCACGGCGGACCAGCTCACTGGCGTTCTGCCGCAGCTCACGCAAACCGACTTCGGTTAAGTCCCCGTCCATATGACCGAAGGTAGCACATGTGCTACCCACCTAGAAAAGGGTAGCACATGCGTTCGAGTGGGTCAGCTGTGGGCGTCGAGGGTCTTCTTCAGGGCGGCGGCTGCCTTGCGGGACATGTCGGCCACCGCGGCCCGGCGTTCCGCGTCGGCGTCGTAGGCGGCGCGCCGGTCGCGGACGACCTTCGCCGGGATGCCGGCCGCCACGGCGTAGTCCGGGATGTCCCCCTTCACGACCGCGTGCGCCCCGACCACGGCCCCGCGGCCGATCCGGCTGCCCTTGGTCACCGTGACCTTCGTGCACATCCAGGTGTCCGGACCGATCCGCACCGGCGCCTTCACGATCCCCTGGTCCTTGATCGCCTGGTGGATGTCCGACGTCACGTGGTCGAAGTCACAGATGTACACCCAGTCGGCCACCAGGGCGGCCTCACCCAGCTCGATGTCCAGGTAGCAGTTGATCACGTTCTGGCGCCCGAACACCGCCTTGTCACCGATCCGCAGGGACCCCTCGTGACAGCGGATGGCGTTGCCGTCCCCGATGTGGACCCAGCGGCCGATCTCCATGCGCCCGTACCCGGGCCGGCAGTGCACGTCGAGGTCCTTGCCGAGGAACACCATCCCCCGCAGCACGATGTGCGGGTTCGCGAGGCGGAACTTGAGCAGCCGCCAGTACCGCACCAGATACCACGGCGACCACGCGCGGTTGCGGATCACCCAGCGCAACGAGTCGCGGGTCAGGAACCGCGCCTGGTTCGGGTCTCGGCGGGCCCGGCGCCAGTCCCGCACCCGGTCGACCACCGGTGAACCCCACATCGATGTCATGGCAGGTCACCGTACCCAACCTCGCGACCACACCCGAGAGCCACATCGGAGTTCTCAGCGGGGTCACGCGAATGCGCCGTCCGCCTACACGGTTCGCAGCAGTCCCATGCGCGACGCCAGTCCACGGGCCTCGCGAGCCACGGACTCCCGTCGGGTGCGGGTCACCATCGTGGCGACGATCTCTCGGACGAAGGGGTTGGCGCGCATGCGGATGGGACCGACCTTCTCGGCGCTCAGCAGCAGCCGGACGACCTCCTCGTCAGGTCGCTTCAGGCCGTGTAGCGCGCGGGCACGCTCGATGAGGAACGTCGTCCGGCGCGAGTCGATCGGCAGATCTGTCGGGTTGATCGTGTCGGCCAGTGCCGCGGCTTTCGCATGGTCGCCGAGTTCCAACGCCGAGGACATCCGCCAGAGGACGACGTTGGCCGGAGAGAACAGGAGGAAGTGCCGATTGCCGTCCTCGACGTGTTCGGCCAGTGCCGCGGCCTCGTCGAGCGCCGCGCCGGGGTCGGTCCCTCCCAGCACCGACGCCGTGTAGCCCGACGTGAGCGTGAGCGCGCCGCGGATGTCCGTGACACCGGCCGGCACGGTGTCGAGTGCCTGCCGTGCCAACTTCTCGGCCCTCAGGTGCGCGCCGAGGCCGGTCAACGCCTGCGTCCGGGCGAACTCGGCCAAGGCCACCCATTCCGGTTCCCCGAGCCGGGTGGCGGCCTCGTAACCACGACTGGCGGCGATCCACGAAAGGTCCCCGGCACCCAGGCCCTTGGTCAGGAGGGCTGTGGTGTGGGTAGCCGTGACGAGAGCGCGCAGCCCGTCGGACGCGGACGTGTGGGTGTGCAGAGCGACCAGCAGCGGCGGCAGGCGCCGACCGACCTCGGCGTCCTGGTTGGCCTGCCGCAGCCCCGCGAGCAACTGGGCCTCGCCCCACAGCGCGCCGAGTTCGCCGATCGGGGGTTCGTTGCCGTCGAGGTCGGTGTCGAGGAGCGCCTGACGGATGGCGGGGACCGTGCTGTCCGCCTCCGGATCGCGGATCTCCAGACCGTCGCCGGTGATGTCCGCCAGGGAGACGCGGAGTGCGCGCGCGATCGCGACGAGGGTGGAACGCCGATCGACCGGCTTGATCCCGTTCTCGATCTTGGACAGGTAGCCCTTGGACAGCCCGGCGAGACCGGCCGCCTGCTCGAGGGACAGACCACGCCAGCGGCGCAGTCTCCGGATGGTCGTACCGATCACGTCCGCCATGTCAACGAGGGTACCGATCTGGGTTTCCCGGTGGGAAACCTGCGCGTTCGTGGCCGTTCTACCGTCCAGACATGACGATGGACCACGAACGGGAGGCACATGTGTCCGCGCAACTGGCCCGGCTTCACCCTGGGACGGCGTGAGCGTGGTCGAGCTGTTGCCCCCTGTCCCGGCCGTGGTCGTGTGGCGACTCGGAATTCTCGACCAGCACTGGGCACATCTGGCCGTTCTGGACCAACCGGTCCGCACAGACCGAACCCCCGTGATGGGGCATCCCACCCTCTGGGGAGACGTCGTCCGGTGGTGGCCGTCCCTGTGCGCGATTCCGGTGCATGCGGACGACCCGTTCCGCGGTCTCGCGTGCCCGAACAAGTGCCCGTGCTGCCTGGTCCGGCTTGACGAGCAGGTCAACGAGCCCCACTGAACAGACCTCCGTCCGTGGATTCTCCCCGTGCTTCCGCGGACGGCCCGGCCCTCGCGGTGAAGTCCCCAGTTCTGATCGACGGCTTCGAGTGAGATCCACACTCAGTAGCCTTCCGACATGGCACAGCACGAGACCGAGCGGCACGCCAGCTGGCTGGAGCTGTTCTTCGACCTCGTCGCCGTCGCTGCTGTGGCGGAGTTCGCGCACCTGCTCCACGGGGACGCCCACCACGGCCCCGGCGGCCTGGAGATCACCGCGTTCTTCACGCTCTACCTGGCGATCTGGCTCGTGTGGACGACGTTCACGATGTACTCGAACGTCGTCGCCGACAAGGTGGGACTGCGGGCCATGTTCTTCGGCATGGCCGGCATCGCCACCATGGCGGCCGCGGTGCCGCACGGCATGGACAGCCGGGCCGACGTCTTCGCCGCCGCGTACCTCCTGACCAGCGCGGTCGGCAGGGGCGCGTTCGAGAGTTCGGGGCGGGTGCTGCTGTCGTGGATCGCCACGTCGCAGAACTTCGGTCTGGTGCCGTGGATCGTCTCGTTCTTCGTCGACGATCCGTGGTGGAAGATCGGGCTGTGGCTGTTCGGCCTCGTGCTCACCATGGTCTTCAGCGTTCTCGCGAGCCGCGGGGACCAGGAGGCGATGCTGGCGCGGATGAACGAGTCGCTGGCGAAGCGGGCCGAGCGGACCGAGCGGACGCGGCGGCGCGGACGCGGCGGCCGGGAACCGCAGCGGGGCACGGCGACCCGCGCGCGGCCGACCACGATCGCCGCCGCGCTGCTCGACAGCGGTCACTTCGGCGAGCGGCTCGGGCTGTTCGTGATCATCGTGCTCGGCGAGGCCGTCCTGCAGTGCGTCGGCGCGGTCGCGGAGCTCGACAACTGGGGACGGCACAGCGGCGAGGGGTGGGTGCTGCGGCTCACGATCGTGGCCGCGTTCGCGCTGCTGGCCACGTTGTGGGGGTTGAACGTCCGGTACGGCTTCGCCGAGGAGCCGCGGTACCCGCCCTCGGTCGTGCTGCCGGCGCACTTCGTGGTGGTCGCGTCGGTCACGGCCCTCGCGGCCGGGCTCGGCACGGCGGTCGCCGGGTCCACCGAGCACCTCAACGCGACGAACACGTGGCTCATGTGCGGTGGCCTCGCCGCGTTCCTGCTCGTCATCAACCTGCTGGTGGCGCACGCCCGCCGGTGGCCGCTGCGTGCGCTGGCCGTGGCCGTGCCGCTGGTGGCCGCCGTGCTGGGGCCGTGGCTGCCCGCGGCCGTGGTCGTGACGGCCATGGCGGTCGCGGCCGGCGGCCAGCTCTGGACGCTGTCGGCGGTACGGTCTGACGAGTGACTCGGCTGATCATCGACACGGACCCCGGCATCGACGACACGTTCGCGCTCGTGCTGGCCTGCGCGAGCCCCGAGGTCGACCTCATCGGTGTGACGACGGTGTTCGGCAACGTCGGGCTCGACCGCACCACGCGCAACGCGCTGCGTGTGCTCGCGCTGTGCGGGCGGGAGGACGTGCCGGTGGCGGCGGGTGCGGACCGGCCGCTCGTGCACCCGCACGCCCACCGGGCGGGCGCCGTGCACGGCGAGGACGGGCTGTCAGGCATGGCAGACACGTTGCCGGAGCGGCAGACGGGCCTGGTCGGCACCGACGCGGTGGCGCTGATGGTGCGGCTGCTGGACTCCTCGCCGGAACCGGTGACGATCGTGCCGATCGGCCCACTCACCAACGTCGCGCTGCTGCTCGCGGCGCACCCGTCCGTGCGGAGCAAGATCGAGCGCCTCGTGATCATGGGTGGCGGGCTCGCGGGCGGCAACGTGACCGCGGCCGCCGAGTTCAACGTCTGGAGCGACCCGGAGGCGGCGCGGCGGGTGCTGGTGGAGGAGCCGGTGCCGACCACGCTCGTGCCGATGGACATCACCACGCGGTGCGCGGTCGACCTGTCGTGGCTGGACCGGCTGGCGGCGAGCGGCCCACGCGGTGCCACGCTCGTGCGGCTGACCGGCACGTACCGGAAGCACTACCAGCGGACGCTCGGCCACGAGGGCATGGTGATCCACGACGCGGTGGCGGTCGCGGAGGCCATCCGGCCGGGACTGCTGCGGACCAGCCGGATGCCGGTCGAGGTGGAGTGCGGCATGGGGCCGGCCCGGGGCGCGACCATCGCCGACCCCCGAGAGCACCGCGTCCGCGGCGAGGACGCGCCGCGGGAGATCGACGTGGCGGTGGACGCGGACCTGGACGAGGTGCGGACGTTCCTGCTGTCAGGCCTGACCGGCTGACGCCTCGCACACGTACGCCATGGGGGTGCGCCCCACCCTCGTCAATACCACGGTCGCCGACGCCTGGCCGGCCAGCTTCAGCCTGGGGCGCAGCGTGTTCGGGTCGATGTCCAGACCGCGGACCAGGATCTCCAGCCGGCCGACACCCCGCCGCCGCAGGGTCTGCCGGAGGGACTTCTCCGTGTAGTGACCGTGTTCCAGCACCCGGAACGCCCGAATTCCCTCCGGTCGGTCATCACCCGTGAGGTACGCGATGCGCTCGTCGAGCTGCCCGAAGCCCAGAACCGCCGCGTACTGCCGCACCAGGCCCGCGCGCACGACCGCGCCGTCCGGGTCCACGAGCCACTCCCCCACCTCGCGGACCGGGCAGTCGTCCGGATCGTCGGAGGTGACCGTCCACTCGCGACCGCCGGTGCGCAGGACCGTGGCGCGGCGGGCGGGGCCGGCGAACGCGCCCGTCCACAGGCACGCCTCCCGCACCTGCCCGTCCAACGACACCAGCTCCACCTCGCCGTCCCAGGGCAGCTCGGCGAAGTCCATGCCGGGCGCGCACTTCACGGCCAGGTCCCGGCCGCGGTAGACCTCGGCCAGCGCGTCCAGGGGTGGCACGAAGTCCGCCGCGTGCCAACGCCTGCGGCCCGCGGAGTCCCGGCGGGCGGGATCCACGAAGACCGCGGCGTCCCGGGTGATCGGCCGCAGGGCGTCGGCCCGTACCACCGGCACGGACGTGTTGCCGGCGGCCATGAGCAACCGCACGGGATCGAGATCCGAGCCGACGCACCGGGACGCGACGGCCGCCAGCGCGACCAGGTCGACACCCACCGAGCACGTCACGTCGTGCGTGTCCCGGCCGGCGAACCGGCGCGCCCGGTGCCGGGCCACGGGCATCGGGGTCGCCTGCTGCAAGGCGGTGTCGGTGAAGAGCCAGTCCTCGGGGGAGTCCACCTTGGCCACCGCGCGCCTGCGCAGCAGCACCGTTTCCAGCACCGGTCCAGCGCCGTCACCGAGCAGTCGGCGCGCGGTGGCCACGTCTTTCAGGTAGCTCGCCGAGGTCAGCGGCAGGGCGGCCACCGACGAGACCGCCTCGACCCCGGCCGCCGAGCGCAGGAAACGCACGTCGGCCGGGGTGAACTCATACGTCATGAGCGGAGCTCACGGAGCGGAGTTCAGGGCTTGGTCCCCGTGATCAGCACGTTGTAGAAGAGTTCGCGCGGGGCGATCTTCCGCAGCACGTTCTCGTCCAGCCAGGACAGCCGCAGCCAGGCCTTGTACGCGAACAGCCGCCAGCCCAGCGTCAGCTTCTCCTGCGGCACCGCGGCCTCGAACGTCCGCACCGGCCAGCCGAACAGCGCCGCCGCCAGCTCCTCGGTGTGGGCGTGGACGTTGGCCGCGCCCGCGTCCCGGGCCAGCTCCTCCAGGTCCGTCGGGTCGAACGTGTGCAGGTCGACGACGGCCTCCAGCGCCGCCGCCCGCGACGAGGAGTCCAGTTCGGACTGCGGCCGCCGCCACGCCGACAGCGGGCTGAGCTTCGTGATGTTCGTCGTCAGCCACCAGGTCAGCTGGCCGAGCTTACGCGCGTAGGTGTCGCCGATCTTCGTCGGCTCACCGGCGAACACGAACCGGCCGCCGGGCCTGAGCACCCGCAGCACCTCGCGGAACGCGGCCGGCAGGTCCGGGATGTGGTGCAGCACCGCGTGCCCGACGACCAGGTCGAAGCTGTTGTCGTCGTACGGGATCCGCTCGGCGTCGGCGACGCGGCCGTCGACGTCGTGGCCGAGGTTGCGGGCGTTGCGCAGCGCCACCTGGACCATGCCCGGCGACAGGTCGGTGACCGAGCCCTTCTTGATCACGCCGCCGGACATGAGGTTCAGCAGGAAGAAGCCGGTGCCGCTGCCCAGCTCCATGGCGTGCTCGTAGGGCCAGTCCTGGTCACCGGCCACGGCGCGGA
>NZ_JBJMIE010000480.1:0-4845 GCF_045807065.1 Actinophytocola sp.
CCGACCCAGTGATCTTCCACACGGCCTGCACCCGCCTGGACGTCCCACCGGCGGAAACGATGCACGTAGGCGACCTCCTGGACACGGACGCCAAGGGCGCGAGAGACGCCGGCCTACACGGAGTGTGGCTGGCCCGCAGCGGCACGCGACCGGCCCGGGAGCCGGGCATCCAGACCATTGAGAGCCTGTCCGACCTGCCGGAACTGCTGGTCAGCGAGTACCGCACCCCGTCCCTGTCCCTGTCCGAAGGGGCCGATTACCGCTGCCGGGAGGGCGTGGTCTAACATCTTCTGCGGTGCTGCTGGAGCGGACAACCGCCCAGCCGCATTGGGGTATGGTGTAATTGGCAGCACGACTGATTCTGGTTCAGTTAGTCTAGGTTCGAGTCCTGGTACCCCAGCGGAGAGAGCAAAATCGCTTCTGGTACTGTTCTCTCTGGTCGCGGCCCCGTCGTCTAGCGGCCTAGGACGCCGCCCTCTCAAGGCGGTAGCGCGGGTTCAAATCCCGTCGGGGCTACATAGTTTGACCAGGCCGTTTCCTCCGGGAGACGGCCTGGTTCATTTCGCGTGGCATAGATCCGTGGAATGTCAGGCTCGGGAGCGAGCCTGGGAGTGGTTCGCCTTGCGTCACCGGTCTTCGGTGGTGAGATTCTTATGGCCCTTGTCAGCGAATTTACTCTTTTATTTTCAGGATCAGGTGTGTGCCGTGCTGGCGGTAGTTGTCATCGAGGCGGCTCAAGATCTGGAGAAATGCTGTTACTGCTTCTTCGGTAGGCGGCGTGCTCTTTATTGTGACCCACAGGCTGTCGAGGGCTGAGTGCACCACGTTTTGGCGTGTTCGGATGCACCCTGTTCGAGCGCAGTTATGAACATTGCCGCTCGTTCGGGTCGCGCAGCCTCCGCCGCGAGTGTGATAACGGTTACCGCCTTCAAACGGTCCTCGAGACTGCCGGTGTCCGCAGTATCTTGCAGTCAAGGACGGCCGCGTGCGCCCAGGTATGGGCATGTGCGGCGGTTGTGTTTCTGAATGCGGCGAGTAAGAGGTCCAGGGGTTGTCGGCCGTTGGTCCATGTTGCGTTACGGCTGAGCACGGTGGCGGTAGAGGCAGATCGATGCGTATGGCTTATGCACCACGTACTGCTTGCCGCCACAGTATCCAGATCACGATGAAGGACTCATGGTGATGATCCAGATGAGACCGGTGCGGTTTCAGCGCGACCGGCTGTCGGCCAGTTCGAGGAGTCTCTGGTGGACGGTCGCGGCGTCGGGGTGGCGCAGTTCGGTGAGGATCTCCAGCGCCTGCTGCCACGTGACCGCGGCGTGGTGGCGTTCACCTGCGTCGTTCTGGGTGTCGCCGAGACGGACGAGGACGGCCGCTTGGTAGTAGCTGTCACCGAGCGTGGCGAACAGTCGGATGGCGTGACGGTAGGCGATTGTGGCTTGGTCGTGCTGGCCGAGCCGGTGGTGGGCGTGTCCGATGCTGTCCCACGTGTGGGCCGCCCCGTCGAGGTCGTCGAGTTCCTGGTGCAATGCGAGTGCTTCCTCGCAGAATGTCAGGGCCTGCTTGGGTTTGCCGAGCAGAGTGCAGTACCAGCCGACCGAGTTCAGCGCCCGGGCTGTGCCGTCCTTGCGGTTGCTGGTTCGGTACAGGTCCAGCGCTCGCCGGGCGTGTTCGAGGGCCTGAGCGTGCAGGTCCTGTTGTTCCCACACCCAGGCGACGGCCCGATGGGTCAGCGCCATGTTGGCGAGATCGTCGGTCTGCTCGAACAGCCGTAACGCACGTCCGAAGTGGTCATGGGCGAGGTCGGGTGCCCTGAGCCAGGCATGCGCGCGACCGAGCAGACCGTGCGCACGCGCCTGACCGGGACGGCTCGACAGCCGACGGGCGGCGGTCAGCGCGGTTTCGGCGGCGGCGGCGAGGTCGTTCCAGTGGCTTCGGCGGTCGAGGAACGTCGCCAGAGCCCAGGGGAGCTGCCAGGCATGCTGATCGAACCCGTGCTGTGCCGCTGTGCTGACCAGCGCGAGGAGTGCGGGGCGCTCGACATCGAACCATGCCAAGGCTTCGGCGTAGTCGGTGAAGGTCTCGGGCTTGCTGCCTGCTGTCGGTGCCGGCAGGTCGATGGGATCCCGGATCGGGTTGAGACGGCGGTCGGCTGAGTGGGTGCTGTGCAGGTAGTGATCCAGCAGGCGCCGCAGCGCTTCCTGTCGGTCCTGGTCGGTGTCGAGCCGCAGAGTCTGATCCATCGCGTAGATCTGCAGCAGATCATGTACGGCGAATCGACCGGAAGCGCGTTCCTCCAGGAGATGCGCCTGGGTGAGTTCGCCCAGGGCGCGCCGCGCGTCGGGGTGTGGAAGCCCGGCGAGACTCGCTGAGGCAGAGAGACCGACATCCGGGCCGGGGTGCAGTGCCAGCAGGCGGAACATGCGTGCCGCTGGGTGGCTCAGGCTCTGGTACGACCACGAGAACACGCTGCGCACACTGGCGCCGGGCTCGTCGGTGTCGAGCGCGTCGAGCCTGCTGCGCTCGTCGCGGAGTTCGTTGGCGAGGTCTCGCAACCGGAACCGCGGGTTCGTGGCGGCGCGGGTGGCGACAATGGCTAGTGCCAGCGGTAGCCGCGCACACAGCTTGATGAGGTCCGCCACCGCGTCCGGCTCGACGGCAAGCCGACCCGGGCCGAGACGTTGGGACAGCAGTTCGGTCGCATCGGCCGTGGTGAACGGTTTGAGTGTGACGACGTGCGCTCCTTCCTGGGTGGCCAGGCTGCTCAGCCGGTTGCGGCTCGTGATGATCGCGACGCTGTCGAGTCCGGTGGGCAGAAGGGGCCGCACCTGGGCGGCGTTGCGGGCGTTGTCCAGCAGCACCAGCACCCGGCGATCCGCAACCACGGTCCGGTAGAGGGCGACCATTGCCTCGATGGTGGACGGGATACGGCCGGGCGGTACTCCGAACGCCTCGAGGAACATGCGAACCGCGTCGGCCGGATGCATCGGGTTGCCGGCCGGATCGAAGCCATGCAGATTGACATAGAGCTGTCCATCGGGATAGCGCGTTGCGAGCTGGTGCGCCCAGTGCACGGTCAAGGTCGTCTTTCCGACACCGGCGCCGCCGTCTACCGCGATGATCACCCCGCCCGGACCAGCGCCTTCGAGCTGCTCGTTGAGCTGCGCGAGTTCCTCGGCTCGCCCGACGACCTTGGTGGCATGGGGTGGCAGATGCTGGGGAACCACCATGCCGATCTGACCGTGCCGGAACAGGCCCGTCCGGTACAGCGCGGGGTCCTGGACGAGGACGGCGTGTTCGAGCTGGCGGAGTTCGGGTCCGGGCTCCACCCCTGCCTCCTCGAGCAGAACCTGGCGGGCGCGCCGGTACGTGCCGAGCGCGTCGCCCTGCCGGCCGGCGTGGTACTGCGACAGGATGAGTTGGCTCCAGAAGTGTTCCCGATGCGGGTGCCGGGTCACCAGTTCGGCCAGTTCAGCGACGAGTTCCGGACCGTGGCCGAGCGCAAGGTCCACGTCGACGCGCATCTCGACGGCGTCGACGTGAAGTTCCATCAGCCGTGCTCTGGGGCCTTCGGCCGCCGGCAGGTCCGGGCAGTCCTCGAACGGCTCCCCGCGCCACAGTTCCAAGGTAGACGACAGTTTCTGCCGCGCCGGCAGGAACGCGCCAGACTGCCAATCCCGTCGAGCTTCACCCAGCAACCGTTCGAACCGGACCGTGTCCACCGTATTCCGGGGAACGTCGAGCAAGTACCCGCCAGCCCTGGTCACGACGACCGCGGGTGCTTGCGGATGTGCCGCGGCCATCGCGGTGCGCAGGCGTACGACATATGACTGCACCGCCTTGCGCGCGCTGCGTGGCTCGTGGTCCCAAATACCGGTGCTGATTTGTCCGCAACTGATCACCTTTCCCGGATCGGTCAGCAGGACCGCCAGCAAGGATCTCGTGGCGCCAGTCAATGTGACCTGCCTGTTCTCGACGAATGCCTCGACCGGGCCCAACACGCGAAAACTCCATTCCAGGCGACACTCTTCACCGACAGGCAACTCGAATGTCAATGTGTTCACTCCTCGCCATGATCCCGGATGTCGGGATGACGTCGATCGCAGCCGGTCGGTAGCCGGCCAGTAGTCACCGGGTAGCCGCTGTGCGCCAGGCTAGTGCCAGCGGCCAGCTCACTCGGAACGAGACAGGACCTGGGCAATCTAGATGCTCCTCGGCGTCGATAACGCGTGCATGCGCGGCGGTTCCCAGAATACCCGACGGTATTCCTGATCAATTGACGACTCGGTCATCGCGACGCGCACAATGATCGCGAAGATGGGGAGTTGGAAGGGAGGGGGTCGCGAGAGGTGTCGAGGTATTGAAGACTGGTGTGAGAAAAACTGGCGATGACGGCGTAGGTGCCCGGCTCACGAGATCACCACGAGCCGGGTCTGCAGACTCCGGAGTCGATTCGTTCGATCAATGAAGGGAGCACCATGACCCGCCTTCCGCAGATGATGGAGCTGTCTGGTCGGTGAATCTGGTGTCTGATCTGGGGAAACGCTGGTGGGCCTGGTGGCGGGGCGTGTCACTAGGCGGTGGGATCGTTGCAGGTCAGGTGGTTGCGGGTGTCGCCTCGGTGATCAGCGGCGGGACCGGTAGGTCGAGCGTGGTGAGGGTCGCGGTCTGGCTGTTGGTGAGTTTGGTGCGGCGACGGAAGGTGCCGGCGGGGCCGGTGAATGTGCCGAGGTGGATGCGGTCGAGTTCGCGGCGTAGGTCGGGCCAGCGTCGGCGGGTGCGGGTTTCCGCGACGCGGATGAGTAGTAGTCCGAGCCAGCAGAGCAGGACGTGGGCGCGGATGCG
>NZ_JBJMIE010000481.1:0-6726 GCF_045807065.1 Actinophytocola sp.
CGACCTTGCACTCGTTGCCGCTGGCCTTGTCGCTGGGCGCCGGCTGCTCCTGCGGTTGCGCCTGCGCCGTGCTCGTCGGCGCCTGGCTGTTGGTGGTCGGCAGCGGCTGCACGCCGCTGCTGGTCGACTCCGGAATGGTGGGCACGTCGGTACCCGCCGAGTTCGCCGAGTCGTTGCCGTTGCACCCGGCCAGCAGGAATGCGACCGCCGCCCCACCGGCGATGAGAACGCCTGAGCTGATCCTTGTTCCTAGCATGGTGATCGCCTCCATCTGGCCCCGACACCACTGGACGCTGTTCCTGTTGAGAGGACGTCTCGGCCCCGGTCAGGTTGCTCTTCAACAGAATTACCCCCGGTCGGGTAACGAGCAAACGCGACGACGGTGCGCACGATGCCCGCACCTCATGCCTTCCGTACCGTCCAGCCCCCGGACGACGGCGTGGTGGGAACATTTGTCAGCGCCCGGCGAACCTGGACCGTTGGCGGAAGAGATCCTGCTTGACCTCGAGCTAGGTGGAGCGGGCACCGTGTCGCCCATGGACCATGACACCGTCGGCCGGTACCTCGACCGCATCGGCGCCACCCGGCCGGCCGGCCCGTCGGTCGCGGCGCTCCGCGAGCTGCACCGCCGGCACGTCGAGGCCGTGCCGTTCGAGAACCTGTCGATCCACCTCGGCGAGCCGATCCTCCTGGTGGCGGAGGCACTGACCGACAAGATCGTGCGGCGGGGTCGCGGCGGCTTCTGCTACGAACTGAACGGCCTGTTCGCCGCGCTCCTGTCCGCCCTCGGCTTCGACGTGCGGCTGCTGGCCGCCAGCGTCTTCCGCGAGGACGGGACGCTCACGCCCGCCTTCGACCACCTCGCGCTGCTCGTCGAGCTGGACGAGCGGTACCTGGTGGACGTCGGCTTCGGTACGCACTCCGTGTACCCCCTGCACCGGGACTGGCCCGAGGCGCAGGAGGACCCGGCCGGCACGTTCCTCGTCGTCGACGCGCCGAACGGGGACGTCGACGTGCTCATGGACGGCGTGGCGCAGTACCGGGCCGAGCCGCGGCCGCGCCGGCTCACCGACTTCGCGCGGCCGTGCTGGTGGCACGCGAACTCACCCGAGTCGCACTTCCGCGACGTGGCCCGGTGCTCCCGGCGGACACCCGACGGCCGCGTCACGATCGTCGGCGACCGGCTGCTGGAGACCGTGGGCGACCAGCGCACGGAGACGGCACTCGACACGGACGCCGAGCTGCTCGCCGCGTACGAGAAGCACTTCGGCCTCGGCGCCGAGCTGGCGGGGCGGGCGGCGGCACTGCTGCCGCGACCGCCTACCTGCTAGCCACCCGCCGGTACTTCGCCACCGACAGGGGCACGAAAACCGCCAGGATCGCCAGTGACGACAGCAGTGCGTAGAGCACCGCGTGGTCCGCCGGCCAGCCCGGTGCCGGGGTCATGCCCGGCGGCGCCTCGTTGCCGAACAGGTCACGCACCGCCTGGATCACGGCCGTGAACGGGTTCCACTCGGCGATCGCGCGCAACGGCCCGGGCATCGTGCTGGCGCCGACGAACGCCGACGAGATGAACGTGACCGGGAACAACCACATCAGCCCGGCGCTCTGCGCGAACTCGACGGTCGGCGACGACAGCCCGATCAGCGCGCCGACCCACGACATGGCGAACGCGAACAGCAACAGCAGCAGGTACGCGAACACCGCGTCCAGGATGCTGCCGCGGATCCGCCAGCCGACGGCCAGCCCGCACAGCGACATGATCACGATCGCCACCGACGACACGACGAGATCGGAGGTCGTCCGGCCCAGCAGCACGGCCAGGCGGGACATCGGCAGCGAGCGGAACCGGTCGATGATGCCCTTCTGCAGGTCACTGCGCAGGCCGATCACCGTGAAGGCCGAGTTGAACGCCGTGGTCTGCACGAAGATGCCGGCGATCAGGAACTCCCGGTACTGGGCGCCGCCGAGCGCGCCGCCGAACACGTAGGCGAACAGCAGCACGAACATGATCGGCTGGACGACCGCGGCCATCAGCCACTCGAGGTTGCGCCGGACGTTGAGCAGGTTGCGCCACGCGACGATGCCGCCGTCACGCAGGCCCTGGGTGAGCACGGTCATCTCGTCTCCTCGTCGGCGGAGTGGCCGGTCAGGGACAGGAACACGTCGTCGAGCGTCGGTCGGTGCAGGCCGACGTCCAGGACCGTCACGCCCTCGACGTCAAGCCGGCGCAACGCCTCGATCAGCGACTTCGCGCCGGCCTCGACGGCCACCTGGACGCGCTTGCCGTGCCGGTCCACCGTCGGCTCACCGGTGCCGATCTCGGCGAGCACCCGGATCGCGGCGTCCACCTCGGCCGGCTCGGCCACCACGAGCTCGAGCCGCTCGCCGCCGGCCTCCTCCTTCAGCCGGTCGGCGGAGCCGCTCGCGATCACCCGGCCGTGATCGATGACGAGGATCGTGTCCGCGAGCTGGTCGGCTTCCTCCAGGTACTGCGTGGTCAGCAGGACCGTCGCGCCGTCGGCCACCAGCTCGCCGATGACCTGCCAGGTGTCGAGGCGGCCACGCGGGTCGAGGCCGGTGGTCGGCTCGTCGAGCAGCACCACCTGGGGCTCCGCGACCAGCGCGCCGGCGAGGTCGAGCCGGCGCCGCATGCCGCCCGAGTACGTCTTGGCGGGGCGGTCCGCCGCGTCGGTGAGGCGGAACCGGTCGATCAGCGTCCTCGAGCGGGTGCGGGCGTCGGCCTTGTTCATGCCGTAGAGGCGGCCGACCATGTACAGGTTCTCGAAGCCGGTCAGGTTCTCGTCGACGGCCGCGTACTGGCCGGACAGGCCGATCGCCTTGCGGACCTCGTTGGGCTCGGCGACCACGTCGTGCCCGGCCACCCAGGCACGGCCGGCGTCCGGGCGTAACAGCGTGGTCAGTATCCGGACCGCCGTGGTCTTGCCCGCGCCGTTCGGCCCCAGCAGACCCAGCACGGTGCCGGTGGGTATCTCCAGGTCGATACCGTCCAGTGCGCAGGTGAACCCGAAGGTCTTCACCAACGCCTCTGCGCGTACCGCGGTGCCGGTGGCCATGATGGGGCTCCCCTGCCTCGTCGACGTGACGTGGCGGACTGTAAACCGGGACACCGACAATCTCGCCCGGTTTACGCCAGGAACGGAGCCGCTAGCCGGTGCGACCGGCGCGGAGGTTGGTGACCCACTCGTCGGCGGCCAGGTAGTCCTCGTCGGTGTTGTCCCCGCCGGCGACCGTGGAGGTCGCGTCGGCCTTCGGGTAGGAGCCGAGGAAGCGGACGTGCTGGCAGCGGCGGTGCAGCGCGGCGAGGGCGTCGCCGACGCGGCGTTCCGCCACGTGGCCGTCGAAGTCCAGGTAGAAGCGGTACTCGCCGAGGCGGCCCTTCAGCGGGCGGGACTCGATGCGGCTCAGGTTGATGCCACGCAGGGCCAGCTCGGTGAGCATCTCCGCGAGCACACCCGTCCGCTCGTGGGCCGCGACCGCCGCCACCGATGTGCGGTCCGAGCCGGTCGGTGCGGGCAGCAGGCCGGGCTTGCGCAGGACGAGGAAGCGGGTGACCGCGTCGTCGACGTCGGCGATGCCGGTCTCCAGCACGTCGAGCGCGTAGTGGGAGGCCGCGACCGGCGCGGTGATGGCCGCGTCGTACTGGCCGTCGAGCACGCCGACCGCGGCGGCGGCCGTCGAGGTCGAGGCGAGCTGGGTGGCGTGGCCGAGGTTGGCGGCGAGCCAGCCCTGGACCTGTGCGAGTGCGTGCGGGTGGCTGGCGACGGACTTGACGTCGGCGAGTGCCAGACCGGGTCGCGCCAGCAGGGAGAACCGGACCGGCAGCACCACCTCGGCGACCGCCACCAGCGGCTCGGCGACGGCCAGGGCGTCCATGGTGGCCGAGACCGCGCCCTCGACGGAGTTCTCCACGGGCACGCAGGCGAGTTCCGCCCGACCCTCGCGGACGGCGACCAACGCCTCCGGCACGGTCACGGTCCCGACCAGGGTGTGGTCCGGCCGCGCCGCGCGCGCGGCCGGTTCGGAGAAGGTTCCCTCTGGTCCGAAATAGGCGATGCTCGACACCGCCTCACCCTAGTCGCGCCACCTGCCGCTCAACCCTGGAGTGCCTACAGTTTCCCGGATAGCGGTTACGCGTGCCGCCGTGGAAGTGCCATGCTGGGACCGTGACCGCCGCCGAGGAGGCTGAGCAAGCAAGGAACGCGGCAGGGGAACCGCTCCGCCTGGTGCTGTGTGCCATCGACGACGCCCTGGCCGAGGCGTGGGCATCGGCCGCGGACGGCAGGCGTGACGTGCACACGCACCGCGGGTCGACACTCGACGTTCCGGCCGAGGCCGTCGTGAGCCCCGCCAACTCCTACGGACTGATGCGCGGCGGCATCGACGCCGTCTACGCGCGGACGTTCCCCTCGATCGAGCAGCACGTGCGGAGCGCGGTGCTCGCCTACCACGGTGGTGAGCTGCCCGTCGGGCAGGCGGTGATCGTGCCGACGGACGTGCCGGCGCCCGCGTGGTTGATCAGCGCGCCGACGATGCGCGCACCCGGCGAGGTGCTGCCGCCGGACACCGTGCACCCGTACCTGGCCGCGCGGGCGGTGTTCAAACTGTGGCGCTACGGCCGGCTCGATGACGACCGCCCGGTGCGCTCTGTCGTGTCGACCATCGCCATGCCGGGCCTGGGCACCGGGATCGGCGGGGTGTCGGCGTCGGTGTGTGCCCGACAGGTGTTGGCGGCGTGGGACGAGCTGTTCACCGACGGACCGTGATCGTCCTCGGCCCGCCCGGCGCTCGGCACAAACTCGGGCGGTGACGGAATTCGGCGCAGATTCACACTAATGGCTGGCTCGCCAAAATTCGGCTCGGCGGGTTAAGTGGATGCTGACCAGAATTCCTAGCAAGGAGGTCGAATGTCGCTGACGGTGCCCGCGGACCTGCTCGAGAAAGCCCAGCGCGGTCCGGTATCCGACGAGGAATTCATCGCCTGCATCCGCGACTCGCTGCCCTTCGCGTGGTCGGTGGTGGCAGAGCTCGCCGAGCGTCTCTCGACCGACGGCGCCCCGTTCGCCGACAACCAGAAGGAGCCGCCGGACGAGCAGGCCCGTGGGCAGCTCCTGCGCCTGGTCGGCAGTGATGCCATGCGTGGGGCGGTCGAACGGTACTTCAACGTCCGGCTCGCGTTCCAGAACTGCCACCGGCTGGCACTGTTCGACCCGGCCGCGCGGTCCGCGTACCACGAGTTCGTCAGTCCGCGGGCGCAACTGCTGAATCAAAGTCCAGAACTCGTCAATTGCTGATGGAAAGGGGGCCAGCCGGCCCCCTTTTCCGTCAATTGACACATGCACTTATGGCAATTACATCGTTGGCACGATCTCCGCACCGACAGAAATATCATCGAGGGTCGGGTCGGGAAATATCAGGGCGCCGCGTGGTCCGCGCGGTGGGGAACCCCGGGGGTAGTGAGCCGGCGGAGCGTGTACTGAGTCACAGTGCTCACGCCGCCGCGAGGCCCTAACGTTTGTTGACGTGGCGGTGAAGACTCGCGACCTCAGCCCGTACGTCGAGCTGCGGCGCGAGCAGTGGCGGGAGCTGCGGCGGGCCACTCCGCTGACGCTGACCCTCGACGAGCTCGTGCGGCTGCGTGGCCTCGGTGACCCGGTCGACCTGGACGAGGTGGTGGACGTCTACCTGCCGCTGTCCAGGCTGATCAGCCTGCGGGTGGCGGCCAGGCAGCGGCTGTACGCGGACACGACGTCGTTCCTGGGTGAGCCGTCCCCGGAGCAGGTGCCGTTCGTGATCGGGATCGCCGGCAGCGTGGCGGTCGGCAAGTCCACGACGGCGCGCCTGCTGCGGACGTTGCTCGCGCGGTGGCCCAATCACCCGCACGTGGACCTCGTCACCACCGACGGGTTCCTGTGGCCGAAGGCGGACCTGATCCGGCGCGGGATGATGAGCCGGAAGGGGTTCCCGGAGAGCTACGACCGGCGCAGCCTGCTGCGGTTCGTCACGGACGTGAAGTCCGGGTCGCCCGAGGTGCACGCGCCGGTGTACTCGCACCTGCTGTACGACATCGTGCCCGACGAGACGCAGGCGGTGCGCAAGCCGGACATCCTGATCGTCGAGGGCCTGAACGTGCTGCTGCCCGGCCAGGGGCTGACGGTGGCGGACCTGTTCGACTTCTCCATCTACGTCGACGCCCATACGGAGGACATCGCCCGGTGGTACGTCGAGCGGTTCCTCACGCTGCGTGACACCGCGTTCTCGGATCCGTCGTCGCACTTCCACCACTACGCGCGGTTGACGGACGAGGAGGCCCGCGCGGAGGCGTCCCGCCTGTGGCAGGAGATCAACGAGCCCAACCTGGTGCGGAACATCCTGCCGACGCGTCCACGGGCGACGCTGGTGCTGCGGAAGAACGCCGACCACCGGATCAGCCGGGTCCGGCTACGCAAGCTCTGAGCTGTGACATGGCCTCGCTCCGCTCGGCGGTTCGCGGCCTGTACCCGGTGTCTTCCCTCCCTGCGCTGCTCAGCGAGGGTCGCTCCGCTCCCGTCGCCTCCGCTGCTCACTCAGTCCAGACACCGGCGGCCGCTCACGGTGACATGGCCTCGCTCCGCTCGGCGGTTCGCGGCCTGTACCCGGTGTCTTCCCTCCCTGCGCTGCTCAGCGAGGGTCGCTCCGCTCCCGTCGCCTCCGCTGCTCACTCAG
>NZ_JBJMIE010000482.1:0-20691 GCF_045807065.1 Actinophytocola sp.
CACTCTAACACAAAACTAACCAAATCCGAACTCGCCGACGAGCTGCCCGCCGCCTGGCTCGACGACGCCCCGGACACCACCGAGGCCCGGGCGCGGCTGCGCGGCTGCGTCGAGGTGCACGCCGAGCCGCCGGAGGTCCGGTTCCGCGACTTCCTCCTCGTGTTCCTGGCCGAGGCCGAGGAGGAGCGGCACGCCGAGGCCATCGCCGAGGCGGCGCTGCGCGAGGTCGCACCGGGCACCGCCCGGCGGGGCATCGCCGTGGGACGGCGCTGCGCCGTGGTCGTCGCCAGCTCCGGCGAAGTCGGCCGGCCGTGCGCCGAGGACGCCGATTCACTGGCCCGTTTCGACACGCCGATCCGGGCGCTGCTGGCCTGATCAGGGGGTGTCGCGGCCGGCCGGGAGGGGTAGACAGGACGTATGGCCGTCGCGAGTCACCTGGAAACCGAACTGAAGTACGAGGCGGGCGCCCAGCTGCCCGCGCTCGACGAGCTGCCCGGAGTGTCCGGGGTGGAGGGTCCGGAGGAGGTGCGGCTGTCGGCCGTCTACTTCGACACGACCGACCTCCGGCTCGCACGGCACGGCGCGACGCTGCGCAGGCGCACGGGTGGCGCCGACGAGGGCTGGCACCTGAAGGTCCCCGTCGGTGACGACTCGCGCGTCGAGCTGCGGCTCCCGCTCGACGACGGGCCCGCGACCAACACACCACCCGCGGAGCTGGCCCAGCTGACCTTCGGCATGGCGCGCGGCGCGGAGATCCGGCCGGTGGCGCTGCTCAAGACGAAGCGCCGCACCTGGCGGCTGACCGGGCCGGACGGCGAGTTCCTGGCCGAGGTCGCCGCCGACCGGGTGAACGCGCGCCGCCTGGACGGCTCGTCGACGGTGGACAAGTGGCGCGAGCTGGAGGTGGAGCTGGCCGACCCCGCGACGGGTCCCGCGCTGGACCAGGCGCTGCGCAAGGCGGGCCTGCGCCGCTCGAAGCACAGCTCGAAGCTGGCGCGCGTGCTGCCGGTGCCGGCCGCGCCGCCGGTCGGGGACTCGGCGGGCGACGTGTTGCTGGCCTACCTGCGCGAGCAGTACGACGAGCTGGTGAAGCAGGACCTGCGGGTGCGGCGCGACGAGCCGGACTCGGTGCACCAGATGCGTGTGTCGGCGCGCCGGCTGCGCAGCGCGCTGCGGACGTACGAGCGGTTGCTGCCCGGCACCTCGCGGATGCGGGAAGACCTGCGCTGGTTGGGCCACCAGCTCGCCGAGCCGCGTGACCTGGAGGTGCAGCAGGAGCACTTCCGGTCGGAGGTGGCCGGGTTGCCCGACGAGCTGGTGGTCGGCCCGGTGGCCGCGCGGTTCACCCGCCACTTCGGCCCGGTGCTGGCGGCCGCGCGGGAGAACGTGCTGAAGACGTTGGCGAGCAAGCGGTACCGCCGGCTGCTCGACACGGTGGACAAGCTGCTGTCGGACCCGCCGCTGACCGAGCGCGCGGCCCGGCCGGCCGCCGGTGAGCTGCCGAAGCACCTGCGGCGTGCGTACCGGCGGACGGAGCGTCGCGTGCGCTCGGAGCCGATGCACGAGGTGCGGAAGGCGGCGAAGGGGTACCGCTACGCGTTGGAGGTGGCCGAGCCCGCGGTGGGCAAGAAGGCCCGACGGGCACGCGTCGCGGCCAAGGACCTGACGAAGCTACTCGGCGAGCACCAGGACGGCGTGGTGGCGCGGCCCCTGCTGCGTGAGCTGGGCATGCGCGCGCACCTGGCCGGCGAGAACGGGTTCACGTTCGGGTTGCTGCACGAACGGGAGCACGCGCGCTGCGCCGAGGTCGAGCGCGTGTACCCGGAGTACTGGAAGCGGGTGCGGAAGACGCGCCTGAAGTGAGGTGTCGCGTGTCGGGGGCTGGCCTCCGGCCCCCGGTTCCATTGTCCCACGCGGTACCGACAGTGCTCGGGAGCTGACTGGTGGGAGCGCTCCTCGCCCTGGCACACGGGGGGACGCGGCCGGCAGGGGGTGACGTTCTCGCACTGGTGTGCTCGCTGCTGGCGTCCGGCTGATTTTCGCGGCGTTGTCGGTGGGCGATGGCAGAGTGCCGGGCATGAGGGACTTCTTCGCGTCGCCCGGTCCGATGACCGGCGACCTCGACGGTGTGCTGGCCGGACTGACGGCGGACGTGGCCGGGCTGGCCGCGGTCGGCCACGGGTTGATGATCCACGAGCACCTGGCCGGCGCCTACGGCGTGAACTTCGACGCGGGCGACCGGGAGACCGTGCACGTGCGGCCGGTGCCGCGATTACTCGAGCGGGTCCTCGCGGTGTCGCCGGCACCGCTCACCACGCCCCGCCCGCTGAAGCTGCGGATCGCGGGGAACTGCCGGCAGTTCACCGTGCTGATGGTGGCGGCGCTGCGTGCCCGGGGCGTGCCGGCGCGGGCGAGGTGCGGGTTCGGCGGCTACTTCACGCCCGGCTTCTTCGAGGACCACTGGGTGTGCGAGTACTGGACGGACGAGCGGTGGCGCCTGGTCGACGGCCAGATCGACGACAGGCAGCTGGCCATGTTCCCGATCGACTTCGACGTGACCGACGTGCCGCGTGCGGCGTTCCTCGTCGGCGGCGACGCGTGGCGGCGGTACCGGCGGGGCGAGGTGTCGGAGAACGCGTTCGGACTGACGGTCACCGCGGAGTCCGGCGCGTGGTGGATCGCGCAGAACCTGCTGCGGGACGCGGCGGCGCTGCGGAAGGTCGAGCTGCTGCCGTGGGACACCTGGGGCGCGATGCCGGGCCCCGGCGAGCCGATCGACGAGGAGCTGTTCGACCGGCTCGCCGAGGCCACGCTGGACCCGGAGCTGGCCGGCCTGCCGGAGCTGATGGCCGACCCGAGGCTGCGCGTCCCGCGCGCGGTGCGCAACGCGGTGCGGGACGCGGAGGAGGTGGTGCTGCCGGCTGCGCCGGGGCGCGTTCCCTCCTAACGTGGGCCCATGACACTGGCGAACACCGGTGGGAACCGGGACTCCGGTCGGGACTTCCTGGCCGTCAACCCTGTCTTCGTCGCCGAACCCGTGGAGGTGCCGCGGAACTCGCTGCCTTCCGGCGGCTTGGCGCCGGACGTCGCGTACCAGGTCGTGCATGACGAGCTCATGCTCGACGGGAACGCGCGGCTCAACCTGGCCACGTTCGTGACGACGTGGATGGAGCCCACCGCCGAGCGGCTGATGGCGGAGTGCTTCGACAAGAACATGGTCGACAAGGACGAGTACCCGCGCACCGCCGCCCTGGAGGAGCGGTGCGTGCGGATGCTCGCCGAGCTGTGGCACGCCCCCGACGCGTCGACCGCCATCGGCTGCTCCACCACGGGGTCCAGCGAGGCGTGCATGCTCGCCGGCCTCGCGATGAAGCGGCGCTGGCAGCACCGCACCGGCGGCCGGGGCCGGCCGAACATCGTCATGGGCGCCAACGTCCAGATCTGCTGGGAGAAGTTCGCCAACTACTGGGACGTGGAGGCCCGCCTGGTGCCGATGGAGGGCGACCGCTTCCACCTGACCGCCGAGGAGGCCGTGCGGCGCTGCGACGAGAACACCATCGGGGTCGTGGCAGTCCTGGGCTCGACCTTCGACGGGAGCTACGAGCCGGTGGCGGAGATCTGCGCCGCCCTCGACGAGCACCACCCACACGTACCGGTCCACGTCGACGGCGCGTCCGGCGCGATGATCGCACCGTTCTGCGACCCCGAGCTGGAGTGGGACTTCCGCCTGGCGCGGGTGTGCTCGATCAACACGTCCGGCCACAAGTACGGCCTCGTCTACCCGGGGGTGGGCTGGGTCGTCTGGCGCGACCGGGAGGCGCTGCCGGAGGACCTGGTGTTCCACGTCAACTACCTTGGCGGCGACATGCCGACGTTCGCGCTGAACTTCTCCCGCCCGGGTGCACAGGTGGTGGCGCAGTACTTCATGTTCCTCCGCCTCGGCTTCGACGGCTACCGCCGAGTGCAGCGGTACTGCCGCGAGGTGGCCACGTCGTTGTCGGACCGGATCGCCGCCCTGGGACCGTTCCGCCTCCTGACACGAGGTGACGAACTACCGGTCTTCGCCTTCACCCTCGACGACGACGTCACGGCCTACTCGGTCTTCGACGTCTCGGCCCACCTACGCGAGGCCGGCTGGCTGGTCCCGGCTTACACCTTCCCCGACAACCGCGCCGACCTGTCCGTCCTCCGCATCGTGATACGCAACGGCATGACCCACGACCTGGCCGACCTGCTCGTGGAAGACCTCCGCCGCGTGGTCGCCCGCCTGGAGGAACAGGAGAGACCCCTCCGCGGCAAGGAGGCCAGCTCCTTCTCCCACGGCGCCCGCTGAGACCCTGCAGCGACTGGCCGTGGCACCCGACCTCAACTCCTCCTCGGCGAGGCCGGGCGCCGCGCGTCGCGCCGCGACGCCGGACAGTGACGGCGTCGAGTGCGTGGTCACCGTGCCCGTGCATGACAAAAAGGCGACAGTTCTGGCCGGGACCGCCCTCTAGCTGCTCTTCTCGGAGAACAGGGGGCCGGATGAGCAATTGCCGGGCGTCTCGTTCTTGTGCCGGCAGTAGACGCGGCTGCATCCTGTTGCCGGGGTGAGTCGTGTGGACGTTCAACAGACGGTGCATCAAACAATCTGCGCGGTTGACATCGCCGGTTACGGCAACGGCACCCGGACACGGCGGGACCTCGGTTCGCTACGTGCGGGAATGTACGAGTCGTTCCGGCGGGCGTTCGCCGCGGTGGGCATCCAGTGGGAGCAGTGCTTCACGCAGGACGGGGGCGACTCCATTCTCGCGCTGGTTCCCGGGGACGTGCCGAAGGAGGCAATTGCCGGAGACCTGCCTAACGCGTTGCTCGCCGCCCTGTGCGCGCACAACCAGTTGCGCCCGCCGGATGATCAGCTGAAACTGCGCATGACATTGCACGCGGGCGAGGTCACCTACGATGATCACGGGGTGAGCTCGACAGCCATCATCGAGGCGAGCCGTCTGCTCGACGCGCCGCCGCTGAAGGAGGCGCTGGCGGAGTCGTCGGCGTCGCTGGCTGTCATCGCGTCCGAGTATTTCTTCTCGGAGGTGATCTGGCATGACCCCGGATACGAGCCGGACGCGTATCGGAAGGTCGCCGTCAGGGTCAAGCAGTTCTCCGGCTTCGGTTGGATCCGCCTGCCCGGCCACGAGCTGCCGCCGGTCGAACCGCCGAACGGCACACCAGTCGGACCAGCGGAGGGAACCCCGCTCGGACCGGCGAACGGAAGACCGGTCGGCTCGGCGGACGAAACACCGGTCGCACCCCCGAACGGAACACCGACCGGACGGGCGAACGGAACATCAGCCGGATGGGCGAACGGATCGTCCATCGAAACGTCAAACGGATCGTTCACCGGAACGCCGAACGGCTCGCCCGCCGGAGCGTCGAACGAGCCGCTGGAGCGGCTGCCGGTCGACGCCCCGGTCACGCAACGGGAGACACCGCTGGTCGTGTCGCGGGAGCGGCCGATGTTCATAGTCCCGCCGCTGCGCCCGGCATCCCCGGAGTTCTACGAGTTCGTCAACGCGCTCGAGAGCATTCCGTGCATGCGCAACGAGGACACGCGTGCGCAGGTCGTCGACCAGCTCCGCTTCGCCGGCATGGTCAGGTACTTCCCCAGTCGGCGCGCGCACATCACCAGCATCCTGCGCACCTGCACCGACTTCGAGAACGGCGTGCTGGAGCTGGTGAACGTGATCGTGAACCAGGAGACCAACGACTCGGTGCCGCTACACGATTCAGTGTCACTGAAACGATTGTTGCCGCTGGTGACGGTCGACGGGTTGTAACGATCAAGCACGTCCGAGCGAACGGCTAACGGTGGAAGGGGGCAGACCCCGTGACGTCGAGCAACGGTGGCACCTTGCTGCCGCTGGTCAAGGCGTTCGCGTTGCTGCCCTGCATGCAAACGGTCCAGGACAGAAACTTCGTGGTGCTACTGCTCGGGGATCGGCTCGGCACGATCCTCCAGATCGAGGAGAGCCCGCGTAAGCTCACGCACCTTTTCAGCGTCGTGCAGGCCTGCGACCGCCGTCCGGACGGCCTGCAGGCATTGCTCGACGTCGTGCGGGAGCTTGATCCGGGCACCATTCATCTGCGATTCGTGGAGCGGATGATCGCGGAACGTACCGCGCTGCCGTTGTGGCCGAAGGAGGAACGCGACTCGCTCTTCGCGTTGCTGTCGGGCATGCCCTTCAAGGACCTGATCGAGCTGTACCGGCAGGTCGCCGGTGCCGGTGCGCCCGAGTTGCCCGCCGAGTCCAGCTATCGCGAGGTGTTCCTCACCTTGGAGACGATGAACGCCGACCCGAACGGCCTGCCGAAGGCGATCCTGTTCGTCGAGCAGCTGGCGAGCGGACGGCGGCACGAGCTGTCGATCGAACTGCGGCGGTGGTCCGATCGACAGGCGAGTAGGTTGGGTGTCATCACCGAACTGCAGAAGACGCGCCGCGAGCTGAAGGCGCCGCCACCCGGGCCGCCCCCGAACTCGCCGGCCTATCTCGTGTTCATGCTGCGCCGGGTCGGGCTCACCGGTGACCAGTACCAGCTGTTCAACTGGTCCCAGCTCGATCTCTCGGAAGGCTGGCACCCCGAGCGCGGTGACGACTTCACGGGCACGATCGACGAGGTCAAGCGGCAGGTCGCGGAGCTGATCGAGTCGGTGGAAATCAAATGGGCCCGGTACCGGCCCGACATCCGCATCGAGATGGTTCTTTCGGGTGAACTGCTGAACCTCGACGTCGACCAGTGGTCCTGGGAAGTGGAAAGCACGATTCCGGCGATCCCGATCGGATGTCGTTACGCGTTCGCAATTCGCTCACTGGAGCGAATGATGTCCGGCAAGTGGCACCGTTCGTGGCACATGCGGTGGAGTGTTCTCGCTGGTCAGCTTCAAACAGGCGCGATAGAGCCGGACTCCCATCACCGGATCGAGGCGGGTGACAGCATCCGTAAGCTGGTCGCCGATTTCGAGAACAACCCGAGCGTGGTCTCCCTGATGCTGAGCAAGCCGCCGGAAGCCGTCGAGGACGGCGGCCCTGAGGTCCGCGTTGGATTGCGAGCCGGATTGCCCGTCATCGTGTGGTCTCGTGAGAACTGCGATTCCGAAGAGTTCTTGACCGCGGTACGCCAACTCCTGCATGGTGATGGTTCGGGTGACGTTCTGCATCGTGTGAAACAGATTAGGACGACGGCCTACCAGTCACACGCCGGACATGTCGGCCATTCTCTCGCGCTGATGTGGGACGACCCGGAACGACTGGTCGTGCCGGCCGACCTCGGTCCTCCTCGTGATCCCAGGGAGGCGGCGTGAGCGCGGAAGCGGTGGGGGCCGCACCGGTGCACTGGCACGTGTACCGCGGCACGGGCCGGCCCGGGTTCGTGGCGAAGCTGCCCGACCCGCCGCCCTGGCGGCGTTTCTCGGGTGAGCCGGTGTGCCAGGTGCCGACCGGTGACGGCGGCGAGGCCAACCGGCACATCGGCGGCACGCCTGGCGCGGGGTGGGTGCCGAGCCCGCGTGAGGTGTCGATGGTCAACGCCGCGATCTACCTGCGGCGGCCGTTGCTGGTGACGGGCCGGCCGGGGACGGGGAAGTCGAGCCTGGCGTACCTGATCGCGCGTGAGCTGGGGCTCGGTCCGGTGCTGCGTTGGCCGGTCACGTCGCGGACGGCGTTGAAGGACGGGCTGTACCTGTACGACGCGATCGGGCGGGTGCAGGAGATCAACGCGCGGCAGGGCGAGGAACCCGACATCGGTGAGTTCGTGCACCTGGGCCCGTTGGGGACGGCGTTGCTGCCGTATGAGCGGCCGCGGGTGCTGTTGGTCGACGAGTTGGACAAGAGCGACATCGACCTGCCCAACGACCTGCTCAACGTGTTCGAGAACGGTGAGTTCGAGATCGACGAGCTGACCCGGATCGCGGCGCGGCACCCGGAGGTGGCGGTGCTGACCGCGGACCGGGAGGGCTCGGCGGTGGTGCGGCGCGGGCGGGTGCGGTGTCGCGCGTTCCCGGTCGTGATCATCACGTCGAACGGGGAGCGGGAGTTCCCCGCGCCGTTCCTGCGGCGGTGCCTGAAGCTGCACGTGGAGCCGCCGACGCCGCAGCAGCTCGGCGCGATGGTGGCCGCGCAGTTCGGCGACACGGACGGGGTCGACATCTCGCGGCTGATCTCGGAGTTCCTCGCCCGCAGCGAGGAGACCGGCGGCCTGGCGTCCGACCAGCTGCTCAACGCCGTGCACCTGGCGATGGAACTCGCCACGTCCGGCGCCTACCAACCGGACGACGACTGGCAGGAACTGCTGACCGCCATCTGGCACCCCCTGACCTCCACCGCGGAGGCTGGATGAGATGAGCGGCCTGCCACTGGATGATCCGCCCGACGGCGGACCTGGCCTGGATTCGGGCGTCATGCCGCATCTGGACGTCCAGGAGGCGGACCAGTCGCGCCTGGCCACGGCGGACCTCGAGTGGCGGGAGGTCCGCGACGCGCTCTGGCTGGCGGGCACGCTCTCTCCCACGACGCCGCCCGAGCCGCGGCCCGCGCCACCCCCACCCGGGGCGCCCGCGCACCCACCGCAACCGCCGCCGACCGCGGTGCGGCCACCCGACGAGCCCCCACCCGTCCCGCCGCCGACCGAACACGCACCGGAACCGGTGCCACGGGCCCAGGACTGGTCCGTCGGCCGCCCGCACCCCGTGCGCGGGACGGTGTTCGACCGGGGCGTGTCGGCCGCGCCGCTGGTCTGGCCGGCGACCCCGGCACTGCCCAACGGCCGGTTGATCTCCCGCGCGCTGCGCCCGCTGGCCCGCCGCGCGCAGTCGCCGTGGCGCAAGGAGCTGGACGAGGAGGCCACCGCGGAGCGCGCGGCGCAGGACCGGATGTGGCTGCCGGAGTTCCGCCCCGAGCAGTGGCACGAGTTCGAGCTGGTGATCGTGGTGGACACCGCGGGGGCGGCGGAGGTCTGGCAACAGGTGGTGCGCGAGCTGTGCGACCTCCTGCGGCGGCAGGGCGCGTTCCGCAACCTGCGGGTCCTGCTGCTGAACGGCGCGAGCACCGGTGACGTGGTGCTGCGTGCCGACGGCGGGGAAGGCGCGGTGACCGGTTGGCGCGACCAGCTGGACCCGACCGGCCGCACGCTGTTCCTGGTGCTGACCGACGGCATCGGCGACGGCTGGCGCAGCGGTGCCGTGACGCGTGTGCTCGCCTCGTGGGCGAGGCAGACGCCGGTGGCGCTGGTCAACCTGCTCCCGCAGCGGCTGTGGCACCTGAGCCGCCTGACCCCGCGCCACGTCGCCCTGCGTGCCGCGGCCCCCGGGGTGCCCAACACCCGCCTGCGCGTGCGAGCCGAGGCCGGTCTGTCCATCAAGGACGACTCGGCGGTGCCGATTCCCGTGCTGGGTCTGGAGCCCGAGTGGTGGTCGGCGTGGGCGCGCCTGTTCGCCGTCCGGGGCGCCGGCTGGGTGCGCACCACGACGGTATTCGTGGAGCCCGACGCGGTGGTGGAGGAACCGGTGGTCGGCCCCCATTCCCCGCAGGAGGAAATCCCCCCGCGGGAACGGGTGCTCAGATTCCGGACCTTCGCGTCGGTCCCGGCCTTCCAACTGGCCGGCCTACTGGCCGCCGTCCCGCTGTCGTTGCCGACGATAAAGTTGGTGCAAAGAGTCCTCCTGCCCAGCGCCGACCTTTCCGCGGTGGCGGAGGTGGTACTCGGCGGACTGCTCAGGAAAACCCACTTCCGCCCCGACGACAAAGACGCCGTCGGCTACGAGTTCCACAAGGGCGTACGCGAAGAACTCCTGTCCGGCGGCCGCCGGAGCGACACCGTCCGGGTGGCCCGCCTCATCGGCGACTACCTGGGCCAGCGTAACCCGATCGTGCGAAATTTCCGGGACGCCCTCACCGACCCCGACAACACTCCCGACCCCGAACCGACGGCGGAGGCGCGCCCGTACATCCGGGTCCAGGAGGCCGTCTTCCGGGCCTTGTCAGGAGCCTACTCACCCCGAGCGGCCCGACTGCGGAGCAAGCTGCGAAGCCGGCCGGAGGACCCGGATGGACCATCCGGCCCGGAGAGCGCGAGTGGATCACCCGCCGCTACGATCACCGCGCCTGAATCGTTTCCGCAGCCAGAAGGAATCCCACCGGTGACCGACACAGTTCCGCAGTTATCGGATGAAGGAGGCGGCATGACCGCGCCCGAGTCAACTCGTTCAGACGAAAGTGCGCGGACCTTGGCGCGGCAACCGCAGATCTGGGGAGAGGTGCCGCTGCGGAACCCGGACTTCGTCGGCCGGCAGAATCTTCTCGAGCAACTGCGTGTGCGCCTACTGGAGCCAAGCGACCAGGCTACCGCCGTGCTGCCCGAGGCACTGCACGGAATGGGCGGTGTCGGCAAGTCGCAGACCGTCGTGGAATACATCTACCGCCACGCTTCGGAATACGACCTCGTGTGGTGGATTCCGTCCGAGCACCCCTCGAACATCCGGAAGAGTTTCGTGGACCTCGCGAAGCGACTCGGGATCAACGTGAGCAGCGCGGAGACAGCGGCGCCGGCCGTGCTCGAGACACTGCGCAGCGGCAAACAGAGCCGCCGCTGGATCCTGGTGTTCGACAACGCCGAAGACCCGGACGCGGTTCGCGGGTTCCTGCCGACCGGCCTCGGTCACGTGGTGGTCACCTCCCGCAACGCCGACTGGGCCGGCGTGGCCCGCACGGTCGAGGTCGACCTGTTCACCCGCGAGGAGAGCAAGGAACTGTTGCGCCGCAGGGGCGGTGGGAACATCACCGACAGGGACGCGGACCTCCTCGCCGAGGCCTTGGGCGACCTGCCGCTCGCGGTCGAGCAGGCCGCGTCCTGGCGCGCGCAGACCGGCATGCCGGTGCCCGAGTACGTCGATCTGCTGGAGAAGAACAGCGCGGAACTGCTGAAGGCGGGCACCCCGCGCAAGTACGAGATCCCGGTGGCGGCCGCGTGGAACGTGCCACTGAACCGCCTGAAGGAGGATCGGAGGGGCGCTCTCGAACTGCTGCAGGTGTGCGCGTTCTTCAGCCCGGAACCGATCTCCCGCAGCCTGTTCACCGGCGTGCGCGGCGCTCCGGTACCCAAGGGCCTGGCAGAAGCACTGAGCGACCCGATCAAGCTGAACACCGCGATCCGCGAGATCAACCGCTACAGCCTCGCCAAGATCGACCACAGCCGCAACACCCTCCAACTCCACCGCCTCGTCCAAGCGGTCCTCCGCGATCAAATGGACCGCTCCGATTGGGACGACATGCGTCACTCGGTTCACCTGATGCTCGTCAACGGTGACCCAGGGGATCCGAACAGCAGCGCCAACTGGCCGATCTACGCCGACCTGCTGCCACACGTGATCAACTCCCGCGCCGTCGACTGCCGCGACACATGGGTGCGTACCCTCGTCACCAACCTCGTCCGGTATCTGATCAACGCCGGTGACTACCGGGGAGCGCTGAGTCTGGCGTCGAGTGCGTGGGAGGCTTGGAAAGCTTCGATCGGTGAGACCGAAGTCGACACGCTGGTCATGGGGCGGTATCTCGGCAGCGCCTATTTCCGTGTGGGACGCATGCAGGACGCTCGTGCGCTCAACAAGCGCGTGTACGAACTGATGCAGGCCCATCTCGGTGAAGACCACGAGGCCACCATTGCCATGGCTGAAGCCTTCCTTGCCGGGGCCCTGGCCGATGGAGAGTTCACCGCGCTCCGTGATCAGTCGGCGAGCAACTTGGAGCGCGCCCGGCGTGTGTTCGGCGAGGACGATCCACAAACGCTGAACTACGCCAACAACTACGCCGCCAGACTTCGTCTTACCGGCGAGTACTTCGTGGCCCGGGACCTCGACCAGGAGACCCTGCGGCGTAGGACGGCGATCCTCGGCGCCACACACGCGGCGACCTTGAACACCCGCAGCGGTTTCGCCATGGACAACCGTGAATGCGGCATGTACGTCGAGGCCTGTGAGATGCAGGAGGAGACGAGCGTCATCGCCACCGAGGTTCTTGGGCGGGACCACCCCGGCACCATCGGTGGTGACCGGTGCCTCGCGGTGGCACGGCGCAAGGCCGGGTTGCACGCCAGGGCCATGGAACTCACCGAGGATGTCTACAACCGCTACCGCCTGCGACACGGTGAGCGCCACATCGACACCGTGACCTCGATGATGGACATGACCACCGAACTCCGGCAGGTGGGTGACCTGGAGAAGTCACTGGACTTCGGGCTCCGCAGCGTTCGCGACTTCGAACATGTCTTCTACCCCGAGCACCCGTTCGTCATGATCGCGACGACCAACCTGGCGGTCACCCGACGGCTCATCGGTGATGTGGACGAGGCGCGGAAGCTGAACGAGCGCGCTGTCACCGGTTTCCTCACCAAACTGGACGAGGATCACCCGTACGTGCTCGTCGCCAAGGCGAACCTGGCGAGTGACCTCGCCGAACTCGGGCAGCTGGAGGAGGCACGTCAACTCGACGTGGACATCCTGGAGCGAACCACGAGGAAACTGGGACCGGAGCACCCGACCACGCTCGCTATCGCACACAACCTCTCGATCGACCTCAACCTGCTCGGCAATCCTGACGAGGCGGCGATCCTGCACACCAAGACGTCGGCCAGCTTCCGCAAGGTCCTTGGCGACGATCACCCAGCCACGCTGGCCGCCAGCCAAAACGTCAGGGCCAACTGTGATACGGACACCATGCAACTTTGACCACGTCCTGCGGAACTCGAATCCTCTTTCGAAAGGAAAGAGGCGCAGGCCTTCGCTCGGTTCAAGCTGATGGGGCACCGACAGGTGGCCCTAGCCAGGTGGACAGTTCGGCTGGCCTAGGCGTTCGTCCGCTGAGTGAGCGAATCCGGTCGTGCACCGCCACCGTGATCTCGGGGTGGTCGAGCAGTGCGGCCGCATCACTGCCCAGCCCGTGCAGCGCCAAGCCCAAGCCGACCCACGCCTGTTTGTCGTCAGGTTCCGCGCGTAGCTGGTGTTCGTAGGCGGTCGCCGCGTCCGCGAGGTTGCCCGTGCACAGTGCGACGTCCGCGTGAGGTGTCGTGCTGGGTAATGTGGCTGGCCGCTGGACCAGGGAGGCGAACAACTCCGGATCGACTGCTTTCGCGTGCAGCAGGATTCGCCGACTGGTTGGCAGGCGTTGCGCGTTCCCGGTGACGACGGTGGAGCTACCGGAACAAGTAGGAGGTGACGGGGCTCCGTCGAGCCAGGCAGTCGCGAGTAGGTCGACGGTCGTGGCATCCGGTCGAGCATGACGTAGGCGCCACAGCGCCTGATGGTCGTCGAGCATGGCGTCGACTGTCTCTGACAGCATCGTGTCGACCGGTATCCGCTCACAGGTGCTGAGTCGCGCGGACACCGCCTCGACCAGTGCCGCGCCGGGCCGGGTCAGGTGTCCGCTCGTCGTCAACGTGTTGATCGCTCGCCGCACCTGTGCCCCGCGGAAGGCGATCTCGAACGCGATGCGGCGAGTCTCGTGCTCCTGTGCCGTCAGCTCCTGTGCCAGCCAGAACTCGACACCGCCGGTGAACGCGTAGACGCCGTGCATGACGCCGACGAGCGGACGTGGATCATCGCGCCAGGGAGCCAGGTACCGGGCACTGTTGTCGCCGTCGGTAAGTCTCACCAGTGCCAGCACGGCGTTGAGCTTCGAGTGTTGCATCTCGTGTACAAGTGTCTCGGCGAACTCCGGTGCCGACTGGTTCACGGACAACCCGACTCCGCCGAAGGCCGCCGACGCCGACGCTCCGACGGTGTCGGCGTCCGGTTCGATCGGTACGAGCATCCGTAGCCCGGCGGCGAGTTCTCGCGCGTGCCGGGGATGGTTGAGCGTCAGAACGTCCCATGCCTCGTTGAGCAACTTGTGCCATTCCGCGGAGTCCGAGTCCGTCAGGGCAACCGGCGCCACGGGCTCGTCGAAATCGTGGAACGGGTCCGCGCCGTCGATCCAGACCTGGAGCGTCACGCCACGGCTGGTGTTCACGTACTGCTCGGTCGGCGTGAACGCGGAGTCCGTGCCGTCCAGGGGAACACTCACCGCAGGACCGACCAGGATCCGGGAGTTCGCTCCCGCGCAGGAGACTTCCACCGAACCAGCCGGAAACGCCCCTGGCACTCGCAGGTGCCCGACGGTCGGGAGGGAGACGATCCCGTGCCAGACCGGCACCTGGAGACTGCAGTGGTAGTCGGATCTGATCGCGGCCGCGACGGCGACCAGATGCAGATAGCCGAGTTCCCGCCACGGCGTGGTCTGGTTCGGCCGCGTGCGGTGCAGAGCACGCGTGAGCCAGACGCCAACGGTCGGGTACAGGAGGATGTCGGCCACCGCTTCGGGATTCCGGCGTTCGGCCTCGGCGAGCACGCGCCACGCCTCCTCCGGCCGTACCTGCTTGCCCACGGTGGCCGGGTTGTTTCGCAGTTGGTCGAGCAGCGCACGGAAGGCCAGCCGGCGATAGCTGTGCTGAGTTGCTTCCAGCAGCACCATGCTGTCACCGGTGATGGGGCCGGAGCACAACTGGAGGAACGTAGTTCGAGTCAACCGGTGCGTGGTCAGCGCTTCTCCCGACAGGTCCTCAGTGACGGCTACCAAGCGGCGTAGCCTGCACCTGAACTTCGCTTCCGGTGACGTGTTCGGCTGTCGCGTACATCCGCTCCAGCGCGTCTGCCAGCGCTGATGAGTTCAGGGTGCGCAGTTCGGCCAGTGGGACAGCCGTCAGGTCGACAATGTGGGAGTCGAGATCGGCGTCTGTCAGGTTTGCCATGCTGCCTCCCCGAACTGTCACAGATTCAGCTCAATGGTACCTGTTTTTCAACGCTTTCAAGGGAGTCGGGAGTTGTCCCGTTTTTGCCAACTATGCGGATCGGTGCGTGGACGGGCGTTCGGGCAGGTCCGCGGGCGTGATGTGGGGGAAGAAGGCGCGACCGTCCACAGTAGACATACGAGTGAACAGGTGGCCGAATGCCTCCGTGATTGCCCTGGTCTCGGGGTTTTTCGCGCGTAGTGTCGGGATCGCGGTAGTGGTGGGGGCGCAGTCCTCGGTCATGGGGGTCAGGACCGCGTCCGGGCCCAGTTCTACGAAGGTTCTCACGCCTCGGGTGGTCAGGGTGGTCACCGCGTCGGTGAAGCGGACCGGAGATCTGGTCTGTTCGGCCCAGTAGCGCGGGGTCAGGTCCGCTTCGGTGCCGGTCATCGTCGAGATCAACGGGATCGTCGGAGGGTGGTGGGGGATGGTTGCGGCTATGGCCTCGAACTTCGGCAGTATCGGGGTCATCAGTGGGGAGTGGAACGCGTGGGAGACGGGCAGGGGCTGGGTCTTGCGGCCCCGGTCGGCCAGTTCTTCCGCCGCTGCCAGGGTTGCGGCCGACTCGCCCGAGAGGACCAGCGACGTTGGGCCGTTGACCGCCGCTATCGCCACCGTGGGCGACAGGAGTGGCGCCACCTCGGCCTCCGTCGCCTCCACTGCCACCATCGCGCCGCCTCGGGGGAGGGCCTGCATCAGGCGGGCGCGGGCGGCTACCAGGTGGGCGGCGTCCGCCAGCGACCACACGCCTGCGGCATGTGCGGCCGCCAGTTCGCCCACCGAGTGGCCCGCTACGTAGTCCGGGTGCACCTCCCACGACTCCAGCAGGCGGAACAGTGCCACCTCCAGGGCGAACAGCGCCGGCTGCGCGAACTCCGTCTCGTGCAGGGCCTCCGTGTTGAGCACCTCGGTCAGCGGGCGGGGTAGGTGGGGGTCCAGTGCCGCGCACGCCTCGCCGAACGCCTCCGCGAACACCGGGAACGTCGCCGCCAGTTCGGTGCCCATGCCCACGTGTTGGGCGCCCTGCCCGGTGAACAGGAACGCGACGGGGTCTTCGGTGGCCACTGTGGACGGTGTAGACGCCAGACCTGCCAGCAGTTCCGCGCGGTCGGCGCCCACCGCCGCGGCTCGGTGCCGGGCTGGTTCGGACCGCGGTAGCGCCGCGCCCACCGCGGCCACGTCCACGTCGCCGACGGTCGACGCCAGCCACGCCGCCTTCTCCCGCAGGGCCTGTTCGGTTTCCGCGGACAGCAGCCACGGGATGACCGGTGGTGCGGTGAGTGGCTCGATCGGCGGTGCTGCCTCGATGGTCATGCCGGGCAGGGCCACCGTCTGGCCACGGGCACCCATGATGGCCTCGACGACCGACTTCGAGTCCACAGCAGACCGCGTCGAGGCGCGCAGTACCGCCAGTACCGGGTGGCCGTTCGCCGTTGCCACCGGCAGGCTTTCCAGCACCAGCATGCCCGCGACCGCTGTCGTGCAGTCGCCCGACGACACCGCCTGGATGGCCAGGCTCAGGGCGGCCGCCGAGCCGGAGGCGAACACCGCGGTGTCCGGGCCACGCCAGGAACTCGGCTCCACGCGGCCCATCGCCACGATCGCTACCGGGTGCTCCTGCCACCGCGGGGTTTCCGCGGGCTCCGGCGCCGGGGCGATGTCGAGGAGGTCCAGCAGGTGGTCGGCCAGGGCGTCCGGGGTCGGGTGGTCGGTCACCACGTGTGCCGGGAGGTCCAGACCGGTCGCCACGCACAGGCGGGTGCACAGCCGCACCGTCGTCACCCAGTCCAGGGCCAGTTCCTGGACGGGTTTGCCCAGGACGCCGGTGATCTCCTGGTGGACGACGTCCCGCAGCACCTGGCGGCGGTCGTCCGCGGCCAGTACCCGCTCACGCAACGCCGCGCGGACCGCGTCGGCCGCCTGGGCGCCGCGCAGGCCCGCCACCACGCACGGTTCCGTCGCCGCCAGTGCGGCGTCCAGCATGCCCGGACGCCACGACGCCGGCAGCTCGGTGAAGCCCGGGCGCGTCCACGTCACGGCCACCGCCGGCAGCTCGAGTGCGTGCCGGTGGCGGACCAGTGCCTCGCCGACGGCCGTCGCCGCGGCGTCCGTCCCGGCGGACAGCAGTACGAACGCGGAGAGGGGGTGCGCCAGCGACGCCTCGTGCAGGGCCATCGCCTCGGCGGCGGACAGGTCCACGCCGATGACCGCGTTCACCGGGTGCTCGTCGAGCGAGGTGGTCAGCTCGGTCACCTCGTGCGCCTCGACCAGGTGGTGAGCCAGGGCCTCGTCCCCGCCGACCACCACCACCGCGCCGTGCAGCGGCGGGCCCGCGGAGGCGGCCGGTACCGACGTGTAGTTGGGGCGCAACAGCTCCCCGGCCCGCACGGCCAGCTCCTCCTCGCCCGACGCGACGGCCGCCGCCAGCAGGTCCTCGGTCACCGCGTCGGCGTCCACCAGCACCAGGCGGCCGGGGTGGCGCAGCTGCTGCGCGCGGCCCACGCCCCACGCGACGGCCCGGGCCGGGTCGGGGGCGTAGCCGCCGGCGTGCGTCGCGCCGTGGGTCAGCAGGACCAGGCGCGGGTCGGTGTGCTCGGCCAGCCACGCCACGACCAGGGCCGCCAGCGTGTCGGCGTCGTCGACGACGAAGCCGGGCGCGTCGATGCCGCTGGTCAGCTCCGCCGGGCCGGCCACCGCCCAGTCGCCCGGGGTCGCGGCGGGCTCGGGCAGCGGCTCCCAGTGCTGGGCGAACAGCGTGTCGTGCGTGCCGGCGGCCACCCCGAGCAGGCGCGCCGGCAGGCCGGGTAATCGGTGGCGCAGCGGCGAACCCGTGGCCGTGCGCGGGATCGCCCGCACCCCGTACAGCTCGGCCGGCACCGCGGCCGCGGGCAGTGCCGCCCGGCACGCCGCGAACAGGTCGACCGCGTCGACACCGTCGGCGACCACGTACGCGACCGGGCCGCCCGCGATCGCCGCGTCGCGAACACCCTCGACCGACCGCAGCGCGGCGTCGATCTGCTCCAGGCGGACCACCTCGTCGGCCACCCTGATCAGGTCGGTGGCGCGCCCGGTGACCGTCAGGCGGCCGGCCTCGTCGACCGTGCCGAGATCCCCCGTGTGGTACCAGCCCGCCGGCACGGTCGGGCCGCTCACCAGGATCTCGCCGTCGTCGGCGAGGCGCACGATCACACCGGGGAGCGGCACCAGACCGTCGTTGCCCGGCCGGCTCATCGCGACCGGTCCGGCCGCCTCGGTGATCGTGTACACGGTCAGCAGGGGCAGACGCGTGTTCGGCCGACCCGGACCGACCAGCAGGCCGAACCGGACACTCGGCGACACCCGCTGCAGCTGCGCCAGCAGCGCCGCGTTGGCGGCCACCACCGTGCTCTGCTGCTCGGCGAGCGCGTGCCGCACCTCGGTGCTGTTCAGGCCGGCGGCGAGCCAGACCGACGCACCGGTCGCGACGGCCGCGAACACGTGCGCGACCCCGCAGTGCAGCGGCAGCGCCCACAGGAGACGATGCGCCGCCGACAGCACGTCCGCGTACGAGCCCAGTGCCGACCACAGGACGTTGCGCTGGCTGGACGGCACCGTGCGGCGCGAACCCGTCACTCCCGCCGTGTGGCAGAGGAAGGACACGCCGTCGAGGTCGATCCCGTCCCGTGCCGCGGAAATCGGGTCGGTCGTCGCCAGCATCTCGTAGTCGAGCGCGGCACCGTCGTACGGCCCGTCGACGATGAGCGTCCGGGGTGACACCCGCGTCGCCCCCGTCGCGTCGGTGATCACCGTACTGGCGCCCGCGAGCAGCCGGTGCAGCTCTCGGTCGTCCACCGTGGAGTCGAGCGGTACGGCCACCGCGCCGGCCCGCACCGCGGCGAGGACGCTTTCGACGCCCGCGACGCCGTCGAGCAGGACGGCGACGCGGTCGGCCGGGCGCACCCCCAGATCGGCGAGGTGCCCGGCCAACCGCTCGGTGCGGGCGGCCAGCTCCGCGTGCGTCACCTCGCGCCGGACGTCGGCGAAGGCGATGCCGGTGCGGGTGGCCGCCGCCCGCAGCAGTTCGGGCAGCGGCCGGAGCTGCTCGGTACGCACAGGTCAGGCCGCGACGGCGGAGACCTGGATGGCCGCGTCGTGCTCGAGGATCCGCTGCTGCAGCTCCCGCAGCTCGCGGCCCGGCTCGAGACCGAGCCCGTCGATGAGCGCCTCGCGGGTGCGGCGGTAGATCCGCAGGGCGTCGGCCTGCCGGCCGGATCGGTACAGCGCCAGCATGAACTGCAGGCACAGCCGCTCGCGCAGCGGCTCGGTCGAGGTGAGGACCTCCAGCTCCGGCGTGATCTCCCGGTGCCGCCCGCACGCCAGCTCGGCGTCGAGGCGGTCCTCCAGTGCGGACAGCCGCTCGTCCTCGATGGCCGCCAGCTCGGACCAGTTGATGCCGGTCTCCACCAGGTCGGCCAGCGCGTGCCCACGCCAGAGCGACAGCGCGTCGCGCAGCAACTCCACGCCGTGGGCGGGCATTCCGCCGGTGATGGCGGTCCGGCCCTCGCGGACGAGCGCGCGGAACCGGTACAGGTCAACGGTGTTCGTGTCGACGCGCAGCTGGTAGCCGGGCGCGTGCGTGTGCAGTGCCGGTGCGTCGGCGTGGTTCGCGAGCATGCGCCGGATCGCGGACACCGCGTTCTGGACCATCTTGCGCGCCGTGGGCGGCGGGTTGCCCTCCCACATCGCCTGCAGGATATGGCTTGTCGGCACGACCTTGTTGGCGTGCAACACGAGATACCCGAGGATCGCCCGCTGCTTGACCCCGCCCAGCTCCAGCTGGACGCCGCCCGCGGTGACCTCGGTCGAACCGAGAACAGAGAACTGCATGATCTTTCTCCGAGTCCGAGAACCGGTCGCAGCGAGCTTGGCACCGCATGTCATCGCCCGGGAACCCCCGAGGTCACGAATCGTGAAATTCTCACGGGAACCGGTGAACGCGACACCGGTGAACCATTCACGACCGGTGAATGAGAAAGCGGCGAGCCGTTGATGAGCGAGGAACTTGTCGCCGCGCACCCGGTGCCGCACAGTTGAGTCAGGTGGTGCTCCCCATGGCAGGCCCACCGCCGGGGCGAGGCAGACGCACCGGCGGTGGCGCCAACGAAACACCGACCAGGCAGCCGCGCTGCCACCACCAGCGGCTGCCTCCTTTTACGTCATCCCATTCACCCGCGGTCACCACGAATTCCACCGGCCGGTAACTCCGCCCTCGCGTGCGGGGTTCCTCTGGCTGGTTCTCATGGCCCACATACGACCGCACTGCCTATTCTCGCCGGGAGGTCGGGGGAAAACCCCGGTAGTCCACATGGGACGGAAACGATGAAGACGTTGACGAAGCTCGGGGCGTTCGCACTGGCTCTGGTGCTGGTGTTCGGAAGCGCCTACGTGGTCGGCAGGATCGCCGGACCGGCGGCCGCCGCCCCGGCTCCGACGGCCGCCGCGGCCGAGGTCGAGCCAGCGGCGAGCGGTCTGGAGATGACGTCGGAGAGCATGGAGATCAAGGTGCTCACCGACTCGGTGCGGGCCGGGGTTCCGGTGACGTTCGCCTTCCAGATCCTGCAGTACGACGGCACGCCGCTGGTGAAGTACAAGGCGCAGCACGACAAGCTGCTGCACCTGATCGTCGCGCGGCGCGACCTCACCAACTTCCAGCACGTGCACCCCAACCTCGGCCCGGACGGGGTCTGGCGGGTGCCGCTGACCTTCCCGGAGGCCGGCGAGTACAAGGTCTTCGCCGACTTCTTCCCGCTGTGGGGCGTCCACAACGCGGTCGTCGGCTCGGACGTCTCGGTGGCGGGCGAC
>NZ_JBJMIE010000483.1:0-12158 GCF_045807065.1 Actinophytocola sp.
GCCGGGATCGCCGGGCTCATCAAGACGACGCTCGCGCTGCACCACCGCCGCATCCCGGCCAGCATCAACGTCACCACGCCGAACACCGCCGTGGACTGGGCCGACTCCCCCTTCGCCGTCTCCACCGAGACCCGCCCGTGGGAGACACCCGAGGACACCGCGCGCCGGGCGTCGGTGAGCTCGGCCGGGATCGGCGGCACCAATGCCCACGTCATCCTGGAACAGGCGCCGCAGCCCGACGGTGTCGACCGTCCGGCACGAGAGCAGGAGGTCGTGCTCTGGTCGGCAGCCGAGGAAGCCGCCGCCCATCAGCTGCAGACCAACCTGGCCGACCACTTCGACGCGCTGCCCGAGTCCGGCTTCGCCGATGCCGCACACACCCTGCGCGTCGGCCGCACGCCACGCGCGGTCCGGGGGGCCGTGCTCGCCACCGGCGCGCGTGATGCCGCACAGGCCCTGCGGGACCCGAGCCGGATCCTGCACCCCGACGCCACGGCGAAGCACGTGGTGTTCGCCTTTCCCGGACAGGGCGCCCAGCGGCCGCGCATGCTGCACGACCTGTACGAGTCCGAGCCCGTGTTCCGCACCGGCTGCGACGCGGGGTTCGAGGTCCTCCGGTCGGTCGTCGACCACGACCTGTACTCGATCTGGACCGCCGGCGACCCGGCCGCACTCGCCGAGACCTCGGTCGCGCAGCCCCTGCTCTACGTCCTGGAGTACGCACTGGGTCACTGCATGCTCCGCTGGGGTGTGCGGCCGCACGCGTTGGTCGGGCACAGCCTCGGCGAGCTCGTCGCGGCGGGGGTGGCCGGGGTGTTCGACTTCGAGACCGGCCTGCGGGTGGTCGCCGCGCGCGCCGCACTCGCCCAGCAGATGCCGAGGGGGCGCATGCTGGCGGTCAACGCGAGCATGGCCGACCTGGCTCCGCTGGTCACCGACCGGGTGGAGGTGTGCGCGATCAACGGACCCCGGCAGGTCGTGCTGGCCGGTCCGACCGAGACGATGGACGCGGTGCAGGCGGAACTCACCGAGCGCGGTCTGCAGAGCCGGCCGCTGCGCACCTCGCACGCGTTCCACACCGAGGCCATGACCGAGGCGGCCAAGGAGCTCGAGGCGCTGCTGTCCGAGTGCGAGCTCCGGCCCGCCGAGATCACCCTGGTGTCCGCGGCCAGCGGCGCGGTACTGACGGCGGAACAGGCGACGTCACCGGGCTTCTGGGCCCGGCAGCTGGTCGAACCGGTCAACTTCGACCAGGCGGTGTCCACTGTGCTCGCCGACGGCCCGGCGACCTTCGTCGAGGTCGGTCCCGGCCGGACGCTCGGCGCTCTGCTGCGGGGCCGGTCCGATGTCCGGGCGGGCGGTTCACGAGTGCTGGCGCTCACCCCGCGCGAGGAGAGCGGCTCGGCCGCTCGGGCGCTGGACGAAGCCCTCGCTCAACTGTGGGTGGATGGGCAGCCCGTGCGGTACTGGCACGAGCTCGGCGATCGCGGCTACCGGCGGGTCGCCGTGCCGGGGTACCCGTACCAGCGCCGCCGGTACTGGATCGACCCCCAGCCGCCGCCCGCCGCGCAGCCCACGGGCAACGGTCAGGTCCCGACCGACACCGCACCGGTGGTCGCGCCGGAACCCGCGACTGTCGAGGAACCCGGCCACACCTGGGCTGAAGCGCCGTTCGCCCTGGGGCACCTCGAATGGACCGCCGACCGGGTCGGTCGGACACCAGGCGTCAACGTACGTGTGCCGCGGGGCACGGCGCTGCTGGTGGCCGCCGGACAGGCCGACCCGGGACTGCGCGGCGCCTTCGGCCGGGCCGGGTACCGGTGTTCGACCGCGACCGTGGGCATGGACCTCGATCCCACGGACACCGCGTCGTGGGCAACCCTGCTGGACCGGCTGACCGAGCGGGGCGACCCACCCACCGTCGTTGCCTATGCCGCACCGCTCGACCTTCCGCCGACGGTGGACCTGCGGACGCTCGGCGACCAGCTCGCGACGACCGTGCACAGCCTGTATGCGTGCGCCAAGGCGATCGCTTCCTACCAGCGCCAGAAGCATCAGCCGGTCACCCTCGTCGTGCTCGGCCGGCACATGGTGGACCTCACCGGCGCCGAGCCGGTCAACCCCGCGGCGGCCACGCTGCCGGCGCTCCTGCGAAGCCTGGCACTGGAACTGCCGGGGATCACCACGGTCTGCCTCGATGTCGCGCCCGGCACCCCGGCCGACCTCATCGGTGCCGAACTGGGCGAGCTGCGCGATCCGCTGATCGCGCTGCGCGGGACCAGCAGGTGGTCGCCCCGGCTGCGACCGCTCACGGCCGGCGGCGGGGACAGCCGGTCCAGGCTGCGGTACCGGGGTACCTACCTGATCACCGGCGGCTCGGGCGGCATCGGGCTCGTGGTCGCCAATGCCCTGGCCGACACGGGAACATGCCCGAGGCTCGTCCTGATGAGCCGGTCTGGGGTGGCGCCAGGCGACCGGCGGACGCTCGACCGGATCGCCGAGATGGAGGCGCTCGGCGCCGAGGTCATGGCGATCGCGGGCGACGTCACCGATGCCGAGTCGCTGCGGGCGGTGGTGTGCGCCGCCGAGGCGCGGTTCGGTCCGATCCACGGTGTGGTGCACTCCGCCGGAATCGCTGGGGGCGGCCTGGTGGAACGCCGCGCCAGGACGGACATCGACGCCGTGCTGGCGCCGAAGGCGCGGGGCGTCCTCGTGCTGGACGACGTGTTCGCCGACCGCGACGAGCTGGACTTCCTGCTGCTGTTCTCGAGCCAGGCCGGCCTCGGTGGGCTGTACGGGAGCGCGGACTACGCCGCGGCCAACGCCTTCCTCGACGGCTATGCCCGCTCGTGCCAGGGGCTCGAGCGGCTCACCCTGTCCGTACAGTGGCCGGGTTGGGCCGAGGTCGGCATGGCCGCCAGGTCCGACGTGCCGTTGAGCATGCTGACCGGCGCGGCAGCGGATCCGTCCCGGCCCCAGGAAAGCGAGCACGCCACACTGACCAGGACCTTCACTCCGGGCGAGGACTGGGAGTTCGACGAGCACGTCTTCACCGGCCGTCCGGTGCTGCCGGGCACCGCGACGCTCGAACTGGTGCTGATGGCGGCCCTGGAGGGCGGCCAGTGGCCGATCGAGCTGCGCGACATCGTGTTCCTCTCCCCCATCGTCGGCGACGGCCCGGTGGAGGTGCGCGTCCTGCTCACCCCCATCGCGGGCGTACACCGGTTCCGCGTCCAGACCAGAGCCGCCGGCGGCCGGGACTCCTGGCAGGACTGCGCGAACGGCACGGTGGTCCCGGCGGCCGGCGGTTCCGGCGGTGACCTGACGTCCATCCGTGCGCGGCTGGCCCCGGCCGAGCACCTCGGCCTGGCGAACTGGATCGAGTTCGGCGAACGGTGGGAGGGTGTCTCGGACGTCCGCGGGGACCGCTCGGAACGGATGGCACGCATCGAGCTGCCCGAGAGGTTCCACGAGGACTTCGCCGCGCACCCCATGCACCCCGCGGTGCTGGACGGCGCCACCGGGGTGCTCACCGACGTCATCCCCGGCCACGAGTACGCGCCGTTCCTCTACCGCAGGGTTGTCGCCTTCGGTCCGCTGACCGGCGACGTCACCGTTCATTCGCGCCTGAGCGGGGACGCGGCGCGGCGGCCACGGCCGATCGACATCGACGTGTACGACACCCAGACCGGTGACCTCCTCGTCCGGGTCGAGGGGTTCACCGTCCGTGAGGTGAAGCAGGACGCGTTCAGTGCGCGGCCACCCCAGCCACGGCCGGTGCCCACCGCCGCGCAGACCCGGCCCGAGCCGGTGCGCCCCGGGCTGCTGAGCCCGCGGGAAGGTGCTCGCGTGTTCATCGCACTGCTCGACGCCACCACGCCACCGGTGGTCGTGGTGGACGCGGCACACGACGCACGACTCCAGGTTCCCGGTGTGGCCTGGACGCACGAGGAGCCCACCCCGCCACGCCCACGAGCCGAACCAGTCGCACCGCGCGTCCCGGTCCCGCCGCCGGCCGACGTGATCCCGTCACCAGTGGCCGCGCCGGCGCCGGTGGCTGGCTCCGCCGACGGCGCGCGGAACGGGATCGACCAGACGATGACGACGCTCAGTACACTGTGGACGGCGACACTCGGTGTCACCGACGTCGGGCCGGACGACGACTTCTTCGACATCGGCGGCAACTCGCTGGCCGCGGTCGCGCTCATCGCCCAGATCAAGGAGATCTTCGAGGTCGAGCTCAGCGCTGGGGCGATGTTCGAGCTCACCACGGTCCGGCTGATGGCGGACGAACTGCGCAAGCAGCGGCAATGAGGCAAGAGTGCGGGATACCGGCTCGGCCGGTGCCCTTCCCGGATCTGTTCGAGGCGCAGGTCGCGAAGGACCCCGACGCGACCGCGATCATCGTCGACGAGGGCAGCTGGTCCTACGCGGAGCTCAACAGCCGAGCCAACCGGCTGGCACGCGAGCTGGTCAGCCGGGGCGTCGGAGCCGAACGGGTGGTGGCGCTGACCTCGGCTCGCTCACCCGACCTCGTGGTGGCCATGCTCGCCGTGCTGAAGGCGGGCGGCACCTACGTTCCGGTGGACCCCCGGTACCCGCAAGCACGGGTGGCCCACATGGTGGCCGACTGCGGGGCCTTCCTCACCCTCGGCGGCACCGACCTGATGGCGGTGCCGGCGGACCGACCCGACCACGACGTCGTGGACGACGAGCGTGCCGCACCCCTCACGGCCGACAGCGCGGCATACATGGTCTACACGTCCGGGTCCACCGGGACGCCCAAGGGTGTCGTGGTGTCCCATCGCGGCATCGCCGCCCTGGCACGGGCGCAGGCCGACGCGCTGGGCGCCGGACCCGGCGCGCGCGTGCTCCAGTTCTCCTCGCCCAGCTTCGACGCGGCCTTCTGGGAACTGTCCATGTCGCTGCTGCTGGGCGCCACCCTGGTGCTCCCGCGCGGTGACCGGGTACTGGCCGGGGACGCGCTGGCCGACATCATCGAGCGTCATCGCGTCACGCACGTGACGGTTCCGCCGTCGGTATGGGCCACCGTGCCCGTACGCCCACTTCCCACCGTGGCCACCCTGGTTCTCGCGGGCGAGGCCTGTCCGCCCGACCTGGTCGCGAGGTGGGCGACCGGGCGGCGGGTGATCAACGCCTACGGTCCGAGCGAGACCACCGTGTGCGCCACCATGAGCACACCACTGACCGACGACGGCGAGGCACCGATCGGCCGGCCCGTCACGGGCACGCGGGTGCACGTGCTGGATGATCGCCTCGGGTCGGTCACGCCGGGAGACGTGGGTGAGCTCCATGTCGCGGGCGACTCACTTGCCAGGGGCTACGCGCACCGGCCGGGACTGACCGCGGAGCGGTTCGTGCCCGATCCCTTCGGACCGCCCGGTTCGCGGATGTACCGCACGGGGGACCTGGTTCGCCGGACCCGCGCCGGTGCGCTGGTCTTCACCGGGCGTGTCGACGACCAGGTCAAGATCCGCGGTCACCGGGTCGAGCTCGGCGAGGTCGAGCACGCGCTCATCGCCGCTCCCGGCGTCGCACGAGCCGCCGTGGCCGTGCACGGTGACCACGCCGGTGATCGGACGCTCACCGGCTACGTCGTTCCCGCCGGGCGGACCGAGGGGGACAGCCGTGCCCAGGTCGACGAGTGGCGGTCGGTGTACGACTCCCTGTACGGGCTTGACGTGCCGGACCGTGCGGGTGACTTCTCGGGATGGGTGAGCAGTTATACGGGTTCGCCGATCCCGACGGCGGAGATGGTGGAGTGGCGGGACGCGACCGTCACCCGGATTCGGGAGTGCGGGCTCGGGCGCGTGCTGGAGATCGGTGTCGGCACCGGGTTGTTGTTGTCGGAGCTGGCGCCGGACTGTGCGTCGTACTGGGGCACGGACATCTCGCCGCCCGCGATCGAGCGACTGCGTCGCAAGGTCGGTGGTCGACCGGAACTGGCCGGTGTCGTGGAGTTGCGGTGCCAGCCCGCCGACCTGGTCGACGGTTTGCCCGCCGGGTTCTTCGACACGATCGTGCTGAACTCGGTCGTGCAGTACTTTCCCGGTGTCGAGTACGTGGTGGACGTACTGGAGAAGCTGTCGGGGTTGCTCGCACCCGGCGGCCGCGTGTTCGTCGGGGACGTCCGCCTGCTGCGATCCCACCGCGGCCTCTGTACCGCGGTCGAGGTGGGCCGTGGGCGGACGGACGGTCTGGCCGACGCCGTCCACCGAGCCATCGCCCAGGAGAAAGAACTGCTGCTGGAGCCCGAGTTCTTCACCGGGCTGGCCGGCGTGTTCGGTGTGTCCGGTGTGGACATCCGGCTCAGGCGTGGCCGGGCGCACAACGAGATGACTCGGCACAGGTACGACGTGGTGCTGCACACGGGTCCGGTCGACTCGGTCAGGTCGGTACCGAACCTGCCGTGGGGCGCTGAACTGGACAGTCTGGACGGGCTGCACCGGATTCTTCGCGAGCAGTCTCCCACCAGCCTTCGGGTGAGCGGCATCCCGAACGGCCGCGTCGCACACGAGACAGCGGCCGCTCGCGCACTCGAGTCCGGCGCGCCCCCGGCGGACGTGGAGCGAGAACTGCGGGCACGCCGGGGAGTCGACCCCGAAGTGGTGGCGGTTCTGGGGGAAGAGGCCGGATACCGGGCACTGGTGACCTGGTCCAGCACGCCGACAGCGGGAACATTCGATGTCGTGCTGCTACCCGCGAGCGCCGTCGCCGTCGCCGTCGCCGACGTCTACGTCCCTCTCGACCCGCCACCGCCCAGGCCGGCCAACGACCCGGTGAACCCGCGGAAGGGCGCCGCCCTGCTGGACGGGGTCCGCGCACACCTGGCCGACCAGTTGCCGGAGCACATGATTCCACGGCACTACGTGGTGCTCGCCGAGCTTCCGCTGAGCCCCAACGGAAAGCTCGACCGAGCGGCACTCCCCGCGCCGCGGCCCGGCTCGTCCGCCGGCGGGCGAGCGCCTCGATCACCTCGCGAAGAACTCCTCTGCGAGCTGTTCGCCGCGGTGCTCGGCCTCGACCGGGTGTCCATCGACGACGACTTCTTCCGGCTCGGCGGCCATTCCCTGCTGGCCACCCGGCTGGTCAGCCGGATCAGGGCGGTGCTCGACGTCGACCTGACCATTGACGCGATCTTCGAACGGCCCACGGTCGCCGGACTGTCCACCGTGGTCGACGCACTCGGCGGGTCACGGCCCCGGTTGGCCCGCCGACCGACCGCGGGCGAAGTTCCGTTGTCGTTCGCGCAGCGGCGACTGTGGTTCATCCACCGGTTCGAGGGGCCGAGCCCGACGTACAACATCCCACTGGCGTTGCGGCTGCGCGGCCGCCTTGACGTGCCGGCACTGCGCCGCGCGCTGACCGATGTCCGCGCACGACACGAATGTCTGCGCACGGTGTTCCCGGAACACAACGGTGCGCCACACCAGGTGGTACTGCCGGACGACACGCCACTGGAACTGCCGGTGCGGGACGCGAACGAGCAGGACCTGCCCGCGCTGCTGACCGACGTCGCGCGGCGGTCCTTCGACCTGGCGAGCGAAGCACCCATGCGGGCCGGGTTGTTCCGGTTGGCTGCCGAGGAACACGTCCTCGTCCTCGTCATCCACCACATCGCCGTCGACGGCTGGTCGATGGCACCGCTGTCCACCGACCTGTTGACCGCGTACGTCGCTCGCCGCGCCGGCACCGAGCCGGACTGGGCGCCGCTGCCGGTCAGGTACACCGACTACACCCTGTGGCAACAGGAGCTCCTGGGGGACGAGGACGATCCGGGCAGCGTCGCCGGGACTCAGCTCGCCTACTGGCGGGCGGAGCTGGCCGACCTGCCCGACCGGATCGACCTGCCGGTGGATCGCCCGCACCCACCGGTCGCGTCCTTCTCCGGTGACATCGTGACGTTCGAGCTCGGCGACGAGCTCCACCGGCGGATGATCGACCTCGCTCGACAACACGACGCCACGTTGTTCATGGTGGTGCAGGCCTCCGTGGCCGCGTTGCTGACCCAGCTCGGTGGCGGCACGGACATCCCGATGGGCAGCGGTATCGCCGGCCGTCTTGACGAGGCTCTTGACGATCTGGTGGGGTTCTTCGTCAACACGGTGGTGTTGCGTACCGACACGTCCGGTGACCCGGGTTTCACCGAGCTGGTCGGACGGGTACGCGCCAGGGCGCTGGCCGCATACGCGCACCAGGACATCCCGTTCGAGCAGGTGGTGGAGGCCCTCAACCCCGCTCGTTCCGCCGCGCACCATCCGCTGTTCCAGGTGATGCTCGCCCTTCAGAACACGCCCCCCGGCCGGTTCACCCTCCCCGGTCTCGTGGTTCGGCCCGAGCCGGTGCGGCCCGGCGTGTCCCGTTTCGACCTGTTCTTCAACCTGGCCGAGAAGCAGGACGCCGACGGCCGGGGTATCGACGGGTACGTGGAGTACCGCACCGACGTCTTCGACCGGGAGACCGTCGAGTCGCTAGTGGACATCTGGCGGCGGCTGCTGGAGGAGTTCACCCGAAACCCGCGACGCTCCATCGGTGCGGTGCCGATGCTCGCCGGCCGCCAGGCCGACCGGATGCTCGCCGTAGGCCACGGCCTCGCCGTCGGGACGCGTACCGCGACGCTGGCGGCGCTCTTCCAGGAGCAGGTCGCACGCACCCCGGACGCGCCGGCACTGGCCGCCGCCGGGGAAACGCTCAGCTATGCCGAGCTGAACGAACGAGCGAACCGGCTCGCGCACGAGCTGATCCGGCACGGCGCCGCCCCGGACACGATCGTGGGGCTCGGTTCCCGCCGTTCGGTGCACGCTGTGGTGGCGATCCTCGCGGTCAGCAAGTCCGGTGCGGCGTATCTGCCGCTCGACGAGAGCCGCCCGGAGCACCAGCTGCGGCAGATGTGGACCGAGGCGCACGCCGACATCCTGCTGGCGGACGGTTCGTCGGCACTGCCCGGCCTGCTCGGACCCCGGACGACGATCACCCTCGACGACGATGTGGCCGGTCCGGTCACCGATCCCCCGCCACACGGGCATTCCGACGCCCTCGCGTACGTGATGTACACCTCTGGGTCCACCGGCAGGCCCAAGGGCGTCGCCGTCACGAATGCCAACGTGTCCGCGCTGGTGCTCGACCCGGTGGTGCGTGCGCACAGCACCCGCGTCCTGCTGCACTCGCCGCTGAGCTTCGACGCGTCGACCTACGAACTGTGGGTGCCGTTGCTGACCGGCGGACAAGTGGTGGTGGCGCCCGACACCGGGCTCACCCCGGAAACCCTGCGCGGACTGGTCGAGGCACACCACGTGACCGCCGTCTGGTTGACCGCCGATCTCTTCGCCGCCTTCGCCGAGGAAGCGCCGGACTGCTTCACCGGTCTGCGCCAAGTGCTCGCGGGCGGCGACGTGGTGTCGCCGGATGCTGTTCGGCGCCTTGCCGAGGCGTGCCCGGCGGTGGCGTTCGTCAACGGATACGGTCCGACCGAAACGACCACGTTCGCCGCCCGGCATGCCGTGCCCGACCCGGTGACCGTGCGCCATACCGTCCACATCGGCGGGCCGCTGGCAGGCAGGCGGCTGTACGTGCTCGATCCGGCGCTGAACCTGGTGCCGCCGGGCGTGGTGGGGCAACTCCACGTCGCGGGTGCGGGAGTCGCACGCGGCTATCTCGGTCGTCCCGCCGCGACCGCCGAGCGGTTCGTGGCCGACCCGTTCGGGCCGGCCGGGGACCGCATGTACCGCACCGGCGACCTGGTCCGGTGGACGCGCGATGGCGTGCTCGAGTTCGTCGGACGGGCGGACGACCAGGTCAAGGTCCGCGGGCACCGGATCGAGCCTGCCGAGGTGGAACTGGCGCTGGCCACGCATCCGGGGGTGGCCGAGGCGGCGGTGATCACGCGGGAGGACATACCGGGTGACAAACGGCTGGTGGCCTATGTGGTGCCGCGCGACGATCCCGCGGCGGGAGGTGACCAGGTCAGCGAGTGGCGGGAGATCTACGACGCCCTCTACGACACACCGGGCGGGCGGTGGGGCGAGGACTTCTCCGGCTGGGTGAGCAGCTACGACGGCGCCCCGATCCCTCCCGCGCAGATGCGCGAGTGGCAGGCGGCGACCGTCGACCGGGTCAACGAGCTGGCACCCCGGCGCGTGCTGGAGATCGGCGTCGGTACCGGCCTCCTGCTCTCGCGACTGGCACCGGACCGCGAGGCGTACTGGGGTACGGACTTCTCCGGCCCGGCGATCGAGGCACTGCGCGAGCAGGTCGCGCGACGACCCGACCTCGCCGGGATCGTCCGGTTGCGCCGCCAGCCTGCCGATGTCACCGACGGCCTGCCCGTCGGGTTCTTCGACGTGGTCCTGCTCAACTCCGTGGTGCAGTACTTCCCACACACCGAGCACCTGCTCGACGTGCTTCGCGCGGTGCTGCCGCTGCTCGCGCCGGCGGGACGGATCTTCGTCGGCGACGTGCGCGACCTGCGTACCCAGCGGGTCCTCTACACAGCGGCCGAGCTGGTCAAGACCGACCGGCACTCCACAGTGGAGGCGATACAGCTCGACGTCGAGCGAGCGGTGGCGACGGAACGCGAGCTCCTGCTGGCACCGGAGTTCTTCACGACGTTGCCCGGGACCGTTCCGGCGGTGACCGGGGTCGATCTCCGGTTCAAACGCGGCGGCTACCACAACGAGTTGACCCGTCACCGGTATGACGTCGTTCTGCACACCGGCGACCCGGCGGCGTTCCAGTCGCTCGCGGACATCGAAACCGTGCGGTGGCAGGACACCGCGGTCGGCGTGCTCGACGTGCTCGCGGATCGTCGGCCGGACGCCGTACGCCTGAGCGGAGTGCGCAACGCCCGCACGGCGCACGAGCTCGCCGCCGCGGAGTCGCTGGCGGCGGGAGCGTCCGCCGACGAAGCGCGCGCCGTTCTGGACACGGTCCGCGGCGCCGATCCCGAACAGCTGTGCCGGCTGGGTGAGCGGCACGGCTACTGGACCGCCATCGCACCGGCTGCCAATGGCACCGTCGACGTGCTGTTCGCACGGCCCGGGTGGCTGGCCGGCCGGGCACCGGTGGACCTGGCGGTAACCCGTTCCGCCCTGCCGACGAGCAACAACCCGATGGCCGCCCGGCATGCGAACGACCTGGTGACGACACTGCGCGCATGGCTGCCCGGCAGGCTGCCGGAGTACATGCTGCCCTCGGCGGTGGTGGCGCTGGACACGTTGCCCCGCACCGCGAGCGGGAAGCTCGACCGCCGGGCACTGCCGGCACCGCGGTGGACCACGCGGCAAGCCGGCCGAGCGCCAGGAGACCCACGCGAGGAGATACTCTGCCGGCTGTTCGCCGAGGTGCTCGGCGTTGCCCGGGTGACCGTCGACGACGGGTTCTTCGAACTGGGCGGCCACTCCCTGCTGGCGACCAGGCTCGTCAGCCGGATCCGCACCGTGCTGGACGTCGAGATCGCCATCCGCGAGGTGTTCGAGACACCGACGGTGGCCGGGCTGGCCCGGCGGCTCGCCGTGGGTGGCACGCGTCGCCCGCCACTGGTACCGGCACCGCGTCCGGAGGCTCTGCCGCTGTCCTCCGCCCAGCAGCGACTGTGGTTCCTGCACCGGCTGGAAGGGCCCAGCGCCACCTACAACATCCCGCTGGTGCTGAGACTGTCCGGTCGGCTGGACGTGCCCGCGCTCCGCGCCGCGCTGGGCGACGTCGTGCGTCGGCACGAAAGCCTGCGCACCGTGTTCCCCGACCGCGGTGGGCGTCCCTACCAGCACACCCTCGACGCGGAAGCCGTCGACGTGGCCCTGCCGCTGACGGAGACGAGAACCGAGGACCAACTGCGGCAGGCCCTGCGACACGCGGCACGGCACGGCTTCGACCTCGCCGTCGAACTCCCGGTCCGCGCCGAGTTGTTCGTCACGGGACCGCACGAGCACGTGCTGCTGGTGCTCGTGCACCACATCGCGGGCGACGGCTGGTCACTCGGTCCACTGGCGCGGGATCTCGCCGCGGCGTACACGGCACGCGAGCAGGGCGGCAGACCACAGTGGACGCCACTGGCCGTGCAGTACGCCGACTACACGTGCTGGCAGCGGGAGCTGCTCGGTTCCGCGACCGACCCGGCCAGCCCGCTGGCCATCCAGACC
>NZ_JBJMIE010000484.1:0-5391 GCF_045807065.1 Actinophytocola sp.
GGGGGGGGGGGGGGGGCGCGGGCCGGGGGTGCGTGGAGGCGAAGGGTTGGCGAGTGGGTTGCTTTGGTCTGCGCGCTTGTAGGCCGTTGGGGGTTGCCGGGGGCGGTCGGGAGCTGCGTTTGGGAGCGACGGCCTGGCAAACGGGGTTGCTTTGATCTGCGCACTTGTAAACCGTCAGGGGTTGCTGCGGCGGCGGACCTGGGCGCGTCGGGGCGAAAGGTTGGCAAGCGGGATACGTTGGTCTGCGCGCTTGTGGCCGTCTGGGGTTGCCGGGGCGGGGGCGGCCGAGGTGCCTGTGTGGGGCGAACGGTTGGCGAGCGCGGTTACTTCGGTCTGCGCGCTTGTAGGCCGCCTGGGTTGACGGTCTGGCCAGTTAGGTCAGTTGGTCTGTCCAATAAGATCAATGTGTGGCGGTCTGACCACTTGCCGTTCCCTTGTTTTGGCCCCTTACTCTCCCTCGGGCTTCTTTCGGGTTTCCGCCTTCAGTCTCATTGCCAGGCCTGCCTTCACGCTGGCGCGGATCGGGGCCCACTTCAGGCCCTGGTGGCGGTCGGCGATGTAGCGGTATGCGCTTTCGTGGTGGGCGGCCAGCATCTTGTCGGAGGACCTGGCCGTCGAGTGGCCCTGGATGTGTACGACCTCGGCCGAGGGCACGTACACGTTCAGCCAGCCCGCCTTGCTCAGGCGGTCGCCGAGGTCCACGTCCTCGAAGTACATGAAGTATCGCGGGTCGAAACCGGCGACGGAGTCGAAGGCTGTGCGGCGTATCAGCAGGCACGAGCCCGACAGCCAGCCGGCCTCGCGCTCTTCGACGGACGTGTCCGACTGCTTGTACGCCTTCGTCCACGGGTTCTCTCGCCAGACGCGGCCGACTACCGCGTGGCCGATGCCCTTGCCCAGGGACGGGGTGAGGCGGGCGGACGGGTAGACCTGGCCGGAGGGTTCGCGGATCAGGGGGCCGAACGCGCCGCCGCGGGGCCAGCGGGTTGCCGCGTCCAGCAGCGCGTCCAACGAGCCGGGGCCGAACTCCAGGTCCGGGTTGGCGACCACGATCCAGCCGTACTCGTCCCCCAGTGTGGCCACGCCCCGGTTCGCCGCGGTGCCGTAGCCCAGGTTGCCGCCGGTGTGCAGCAGGGTCACGTTCGGGCGTTCAGCGGCCTTCTCCGGGGCCCCGTCCACCGAGCCGTTGTCCGCCAGGACCACCGAGTACGACCTCGTTGTGGCCTTCTCCAGTGTGTCCAGGCATCGCTCGAGTGTTTCGCCCGGCGAGTACGTCACGATGACTACCGCCAACTCCTGGCCATATTCCACAGCCAAGCATTGTGCCCGTCAGCGTCGGCGGCGGTGCGCCCGGTAGGCCTTCTCGTACGCGGTGCGGTGTGCCTCGGCGCTCGTGAGCCACGAGAACTCCTTCGCGCGGCGTTGGGCCGCGGCCGCCAGGTTCGACCGCAGTGCCGGGTCGTCCAGTAGCTCTACCAGCGCCGCCGCGATGTCTCCCGCGCCGACGCCGCAGTACGCGACCGCGTCGCCGCCCACCTCCGGCAGGGCCAGACGTCTGGTGGTCAGCACACAGGCGCCGCACGCCATGGCCTCCAGGACCGGCAGGCCGAAGCCCTCGCCCAGCGACGGGTACGCCACCAGCGTCGAGCCGCCCAGGAAGCCCGCCAGGGACTCGAACGGGAGGTAGCCGGCCCTGATGACCCTGAGGCGGTGGGGGACGTCGTCCAGCGCGCGTTCCACCTGGCGGTCCCAGCCCGGCTGGCCGGCGAGCACCAGGGCCGGTGGGTTCGCCCTGCCCCGGCACGCCGCCGCGAAGCCGCGGATGAGCGACGGCACGTTCTTGCGCGGCTCCAGTGCGCCCAGGAACGCCACGTACGGGGTGTCCGGGCCCAACCCGATGAGCCGCCGGGCCGCCGACACCTCCTCGTGGGTCGGCAGGTGGAAGCGGTCGTTGTCCACGCCGTGCTGGATGATCTCCAGGCGCGACGGGTCCGTGCCGGTGACCCTCGCCAGCTCCGCCGCGGTCGCCGCCGACGGGACCACGCACAAGGACGCCCTGATCAGTGCGGTTCTGGTCCACGCGCGGAAGAACCTGGCCTTGATCGAGTGGTGCAGCACGGCGTCGGTGAAGAACGTCGCGTCGTGCAGGGTGACCACCGACGCGGCCGGGTTCGCCAGCGGGGTCGTGTAGTGCGGGGAGTGCAGCACGTCCACGCCCAGGCGCCGGACCAGCCGCGGCAGGGTCGTCTGCTCCCACGTCAGGCGCGCCGTGCGGGTCGCGTTCGAGTCCGCTGTCGGCACGATGCGGGAACTCGGTGCCAGCCGTCCGTACAGCTCCACGTCACGGGGTTGGCAGACGACCGTGATGGGCGCGCCGTCCGAGTCGAGGGCGTAGACGAGTGAGTCCACGTACCGGCCGACGCCGCCGCGGTCCGCCGGCACGGCGGTGGCATCGATCAGGACACGGGGTTCTGGCACGAGTAGCAGACTACGACTTCGCCACCTTCTGCTATCGCGACCGGGTGAAAAACTGACCGACCCGTTGTTCAGCGTGCGTTCGCCATGTCGAAGAACCGCACGTGCAGACGCCACAGCTCGCTCGCGGCGTGCTCCCAGCTGAACTGGGCGGCCCGCAGCCGGCCCTGTGCGACCCGCTCGGCCGTCGCCGCCGGCTCGGTCACGGCCTCGTGCAGCGCGTAGGCCAGGGTGTCCGCGTCGCCGCGGGGGACGATCAGGCCCGTGCCGCCGGCGACCTCCACCAGTGCGGGGACGTCCGTGTGCACGACCGGGGTGCCGACGGCCATGGCCTCCAGGACCGGCAGGCCGAAGCCCTCCGCGCGGCTGGGCACCGCCAGGACGCTCGCTCGCCGCAGCACCGCGGACAGGTTCTCGTCGTCGATGCGGCCGGTGACGTGCAGGCGCCCGGCCGGGAAGCCGTGCTCGGCGGCCAGTTCGCGCAGGTCGACACCGCCCCAGCCGCGCGGACCGACGACCACGAGCGGCAGGTCCGGCGCCTGCGGCCTGGCCATGGCGCGGACCAGCACGTCGAGGCCCTTGCGCGGCTCGACGGTGCCGACGGCGAGGACGTAGGTCTCCGGGAGCCGCAGCCGGCCGGCCCGCAGCGCGGCCTCGTTCAGGTCCATCGGCAGGCGGAACACGTCCGGCACGCCGTGCGGAACGACCGCGACCGGCGCCGGACCGGGCGCGTGCCGCTGCAGTTCCTCGGCGACGGCGGCGGTGGGCACGACGACGGCGTTGGCGCGGGCGGTCGCGCGGCGGATGGCGGCCTGGTGCCACGCGGCGCCTCGGCGGGTGAGGGTCTCCGGGTGGGTGAACGGGACCGTGTCGTGCACGGTGACGACCAGGCAGCGGCCGCGTTTGGGCGCGGGCGGGGCGAGCGGGGTCGGGGCGTGGACGGCGTCGCCGCCGGGCCAGAGGTGCACGCCGTGCTCCCAGAGGGCGGTGAGCCCGCGGCGGGGCAGCGGCAGCGCGCGGGGTCCGGCGACGTCGGGCACGACGGCGGGCTGGAGATCGCGGTGTGTGGCCGTCACCCCGGCGACGGTCCACCCGGGTGGGGCGGCGGCGGCCATCGCGGGGAGCAGCTCGCGCGTGTACCGCCCCGTCCCTCCGGGAACGGGTGCGAGGAGCTGCTCGGTGAGCACGACGAGCTCGGGCACGGCCTCAGGGTACGGTTCCGCAACGTGACCGGCCTGTCGACACGCACCACGATCGTGGTCGTCACCTGGCGGGGTAAGGGGCATGTCGGCGCGTGTCTGGACGCGGTGGCCGCGCAGACCCGCCCGCACCGGCTCCTGGTGGTCGACAACGCCTCGGCCGACGGGACGGCCGGGATCCTCGCCCGGCACCCGTCGGCACCCACTGTGCTGCGGCTGGCGGCCAACGCGGGTTACGCGGGCGGGTTGGCGGCGGTGGACGGCCACGTCACCACGGAGTTCATCGCCTGGCTGAACGACGACGCCGAGCCCGCCCCGGACTGGCTGGCCCACCTGGAGGACGCACTCGACCAGCGGCAGGACGCCGCGGCGGCGGCCTCCCGGATGGTGCGGCTGGACGGCTCGGTGATCTCGGTGGGCGTGGGCCTGACCGGCGGCGGGTACGGCGTGGACCTCACCGACCCGGGTGCCGGGCCGTTCGGCTTCTGCGGCGGCGCGGCCCTCCTCCGGACGGCGGTGTTGCGGCAGGTGGGCGGCGTTCCGGCCAGGTTCTTCTGCTACTACGAGGACACCGACACAGCGTGGCGCCTACGCCTGGCCGGCCACACGGTCGTGGCGGTCCCGGACGCGGTGGTGACCCACCGCCACGGCGCGAGCAGCCGACCGGGGTCACGGCAGTTCCACCTGTGGAACGAACGCAACCGGCTGGCCATGCTGATCCGCTGCGCCCCGGCCCCGGTGGCGACCCGCGAAGTGGCGAGGTTCACGGCGATCACCTTGCTGCTGCCGCTCCGGCGCGCGCTAGCCGGGTATTCCGCACCTGGTCCGCTGACCCGCGGCGATGATCGGGACGCTGCTCCGGCTCAAGCTCGTGATCAGCCAAAACTCGATCATGTGCGGAAACCTGGACTGGCCCAGCTCCGCCGCGCGCTTGCCCAGCTCCGGCCGCGCTCCAGACCCGCACCGGCCCCTGTGGACAGCCCACCGCTCGCGCCCCCAGAACTGTCGGTGGCCTCCGGTAGCGTGGAAATCGGGGGGCCCCCGGGGTATGAAAGGGACTTTCGCTCGGCTCCGGTGGGTGAAGGTGTTGCCAGTGGCAGCTCGCAGGCCCGGAAGCGTCGGTGGCCTCCGGTAACGTGGAAACCGGGGGGCCCCCCGACGCACGAGAGGGACTTTCGCTCGGGCTCGCCGGGTGAACCGGCCGTTCCGTGGAACTTTCAGGCTGGCCTGCGGCTCCGGGTGTTAGGCGAGGTGGGTGCCACGCTGGGTCTCCTTCTGGGCGAACGGAGAACCATCTCCCGGGTGCTGAACGTCCCCCGGTCGGTGGTGTGGCGTCGAGCAAGATCGGCCAACTCGCCTGGTTGACGTGCCGTCACGTGGTGTGATGGTGCAGTCTTGAGCTACCGCACGAACCCGAGGAGCGCGTGTGCCCGATCCGGCGCTGTGTCCCGTCGTCTCGGTCATCGTGGTGAACTACCGCGGCGCCGATGACACCGTCACCTGCCTGCGCGCACTGCGCGACCAGCTCAACTACCCCGCCGACCGCCTCCAGGTGATCTGCGTGGACAACGCCTCCGGGGACGGGAGCGCCGAGGCGATCAGGCAGGTGCCCGGCGTCGACCTCGTCGAGTCGCCCGTCAACCTCGGGTTCGCCGGGGGGTGCAACCTCGGCGTCCAGCACGCGGTCGGCACCGTCGTCGCCTTCCTCAACAACGAC
>NZ_JBJMIE010000485.1:0-7010 GCF_045807065.1 Actinophytocola sp.
AGCTTCGACCTCGCCGAGCTCGATCCGGTGCGACCGGACCTTCACCTGCCTGTCCGACCGGCCGAGCAGCTCCAGGGCTCCGTCGTGCCGCCACCGAGCTCGGTCGCCGGTGCGGTAGTACCGGCCGGTCGCCGTCGTGCGGAACCGGTCCGCGGTGAGGTCCGGTCGGTTGAGGTATCCGGTGGCGACGCCCCTGCCGCCGATGCACAGCTCGCCCGTCACGCCGGGCGGTGCCGGGCGGCCGCCCGGTCCCTCGACGAACACGCTGGTGTTGGCGATCGGTCCGCCGATGGTGACCGGGCCGCCCGCGACGTGCTCCGCGAGGGTGGACCAGATCGTCGTCTCGGTCGGACCATAGACGTTGAACAGGCGGCAGCCGCTCGCGAGCAGGTCCCTGGCGAGGCTCTCGGACAACGGTTCGCCGCCGCAGAGCACTCGCGTCCCGGCGAGTGCGCCGGCCTCCGGCGTGGCCGACGCCCATGTCGTAGGGGTGGCCTGGACGACGCAGACGTGGTGGCGCCGAACCAGGTCCACGATCACGTCCGCGTCCGCGCGTGCCCGGTCCGGGGCGACCACCACACGCCCGCCGGCCGTCAGCGGGAGGAACAGCTCGAGGGCGGAGATGTCGAAGGCGAACGACGTCAACCACAGCCCGGCGTCGCCGGGACCGAACTCCAACGTGTTCTCGAAGTGCCGCACCAGGTTGACCAGGTTGTCATGGGTGACGGCGACGCCTTTCGGCCTGCCGGTCGAACCGGAGGTGTAGATGACGTACGCCATGTCGTGCGGCGCGGCTGACAGCGGCAGCGCCTCCTGGCCGGTGGCGGGCGGACCGGTCAGCGCCAACACCGCGCAGGACGGGTCGCTGCCCGTTGGCAGGGGCCGATCCGCGAGAACCGCCACCGCGCCGGAGTCGGTGAGCTGGAATCGGATCAGCTCCGCCGGATGGTCCCGGTGCAACGGCAGGTAGGCCGCGCCGACCGACCACACCGCCAGAACCGCTGCTGCCAGGGCGGCGCCGCGCTCGGCGTACAACGCCACCACGTCACCGGCACGGACACCCGCGGCGACAAGGCGGTCACGTTGGCCTCGCATGACGACCGCCAGCTCCGCATAGGTCACCTGTGCGGCCCCGTCGACGATCGCGACCGCGTCGGAGAGCGGGCCGGTGAAGTGCTCGGCGATGGCACCGGCCAGAGGCACGGCGGGAATGTCCACTTCGGTCCGGTTCGCGCCGGCGACCAGCTCCTCGTCCGTCCGGGTCCAGAACGCCACGTCGGCTACCGGGCCGGGTTGCTCGGCGAGGGAGACCAGCAGCCGGTCGTAGCGCTCCTGCAGCGACCGGATGTCCTCGTCGTCGAATATCTCCGTGCTGTACACGGTCCGGATCCAGCCATCGCCGTGGCCGGTCTCCACGATGAACTCCAGATCGTGCCTGCTGTGCCGGGGATGCGCGAAAAGCAGCTCCACCGGCAGGTCGCCGAGCCGTGCCGCCGCGGGGACGGGTATGGGGCGGTAGTTGAACATGTAGCGGAAGAGCGGCGCACGCCACGTGCCGGGCAGCTCGGCCAGCTCCGGCAGTACGGCTTCGTAGGGCACGTGCCGGTGGGACAGGCCTTCGAGGAACGTGTCGCGGGCGGCGGCGACCACGTCGGCGAAGGTGTTCAGCCCGGTGAGCCGCACCCGCATCGGCAACGTGTTCACGTGGTAGCCGACCACCGCGCCGACGGTGTGGTCGCGGCCCGCCACCGAGACGCCGACGGCCGGATCCGGTCCCGCGCCGTGCCGGTCGAGCAGGAGGCAGTACGCGGCGAAGAGGATGATGTTCTCGGTCACGTGGTACTTCGCCGTGAGCCGGGCGATCGAGTCCAGCGCCGCCGGCGAGAACATGTGCTGACGGCTCGTGCCCGCGAAGGTCGGGTGCCGGGGGTCCGGCCGGCCCATGGCCAGCCGCTGCACGTCGGTGTCCACACCCAGCACGTGCGCCCGCCAGTAAGCCAACCCGGCGTCGTCGGGAGCCGGCTCGACCCAGGCCGAGGCGACCGCGGTCAGCCGTTCGGGCAGCGCCGCACCGGCCACGACGGCGTTGTAGCCCGTCATCAGCTCCTCGAACAGCAGTCCAGCGGTCTGCGCGTCGTAGACGAGGTGGTGGAGTACGACGCAGCACACGTCGCGATCCGGGAAGCGCCACAGGGCGGCCCGGATCGGCGGCTCGTGTTCGACGCGGAACGGGCGGCTCACGAAGTCCGTCACCGCGTCGGACTCACCGCTCACCGGTCCGGCGACGGTCACGACCGCCAACTCGACCGCCACCACCGGGTGTACGACGGCCATCGGCTCGCCACGCACTTCCGGGAAGGTGGTGCGCAGGGCCGGATGCCTGCGCACGAGACCGCGCACTCGCTCGGCGAGCACGGCGGCATCGAGTCGACCCGGCACGGCGAACGCCAGTGCCTCGTTGGAGACCCCGTTGGCCGGCTCGAGCCGCTGCAGCATCCAGAGTGCCCGCTCCTTCATGGCAAGCCGGCGGACGCGTGGTGCGGGCGTTGTCGCTGCGGTTCGCACTCGCCGACGCTACGGGCGCGGGCGCCGGACCGTCATGCCCCTGGAAGACGTGACAGCTATACCCGGGTCGCCCGTTTACGGGACATGCCGGACGCCCGTCGCCCTCGCATCCTCGATGCACGGATCCCGTTCTAAGTAGGTGCCTTGGTGCAGAGCGAGCCGTCGGCCCTCGCCGTCGGAGACAGCGCGAGCACTCGCTGGTTCGTCCCCCTCGTCGAGGACCCGGACCGGCCGGTGCGTGTCCTGGGCATGCCGAACGCGGGCGCGGGCTGTGCGGCACTGGCCGAGTGCGCTGCCGCGGTCTCCTCGGACATCGCGGTGTACGGGCTGAACCTGCCCGGCAGACAGGCTCGGTTCACCGAAGCGGCCCGGACCGACCTCGGTCCGCTGCTCGACGAGATCGTCGCGGATCTGCGCACGTACGCGGACCGGCCCTATGTCCTGTTCGGCTACTGTTCCGGTGCCCTGCTGGCCTATCTGACCGCACAGGGCGCCCGCGCCGCGGGCGTAGCCGCGCCGCAGGCCCTCGTCGTCGTGTCCTACTGCGCGCCGCACCTGGCGGTACCCGCCGCGGACCTCCACACCCTGCCGAGCGAGCAGTTCTGGACCCGGATCATCGCGGGCGGCGGTGTCTCCGGGCAGCTGACCGCGCAGCCCGGGTTCCAGGAGGTCTTCGAACCGGCGTTGCGCGCGGACTACGAGATGCTCGCCGGGTTCCGGCACACCCACACCCAGCCGCTGGACATACCGGTGATCGCCGTCGCGGGCGATCGTGATCCGCTGCTGCACCGGGACGACGCGACAGCCTGGGCAGACCACACCACCGCAACGTTCGAACTGCGGCTGTTGCCGGGTGACCACTGGCTTCTCGCGACTGCCGCAACAGAGTTGGCCGGGATCCTGGAAAGCGCGTGCCACCGGTGACCGCCACCGCCGAACACATCCGGCGCGCGTTCGCCGCCCGCGTCCCACCGGGACGAAACCTGGACGCCGACACGAACTTCTTCGAAGCCGGCTTCACGTCGGCCGTCATGGCCGAGCTCCTCACCGACCTCAACGCGTCCGGGGTGGACCTGGTACTCGTCGACCTGTTCCGGTACCCGACCCTGCGGTCGCTCACCGAGGAGATGCACCGGCGCGGCAGGGGTGGAGAACGCCGCCGCGACGCACGCCGGATGCCCTGGGAGCGCTGACGTCTCACGTCAGCTGTCGGACCCGTTCAGCCGCGTGGCCACGATCGCGCCGATGTCGGACAGTGGTCCTGGCTGGGTCATGTGGTCGTGCTCGCAGTCCACCTGGTACACGTCAAGCTGGCCGGTGGTCCGCTGCCGCCACCTGTCGTCGAGGTCGATCCCGCGCGACGTGGTCGAGGTGAACAGCAGCACATCGGCGTGGATCGGTGTGCCTTCGTACTGTTTCGACAACCTCATGTTGTTGCCGAGCACGGTGGCCAGCGCGGTGATCTGCTTGTCGGTCAGGCTGCTGAGCGCGGTGTCCGCGTGGCGCAGCAGTGCAGCGGCCGATTCGCGGGTCAGTGGTTCCCGCCGCAGCTCGTCTTCTGTGTGACCGAGGATCGCGAGCAGGCGGTGGAGCACGTCCTCCTCGCTGGCGGTGGCCGTGTCGTCGGCTTGTGGACACGGATCGCCGTCGAGCACGACGAGCAGGTCGACTCGCTCACCGTGACGTTCCAGACGACCGGCGAGCGCGTGTGCCACCAGCCCACCGAAGGACCAGCCGAGCAGGTGGTAAGGGCCTTCCGGTTGTACCGACCGGATCTGGTCGAGGTAGTCGCCGACGATCTCGTCGAACGACGCCGGGCAGGGCTCGTCGCCGCGCAGGCCACGCGACTGCAGGCCGTACACCGGGGTGTCCGGACCCAGGCTGGTGAGCAGGCCGGCATAGGTCCAGCTGAGGCCGAGCACCGGGTGCACGCAGAACAACGGCGGCCGGCTGCCGGAGACACGCAGGGGGAGCAGCACGCCGAGTGCCCCGTCGGGGGCCGGGTCACCGGCGGCCAGTGCCGCGACGGTGGGCGCGGAGAACAGTGCCATCACGTCGAGTTCGGTGCCGAGCACCGAGTTGACCCGGCTCACCAGTTCGGTCGCCAGCAACGAGTGACCGCCGAGTTCGAAGAAGTTGTCCCCGACACCGATCCTCGGCCGCTCGAGTACCCGTGCGAAGAGTCCACAGAGGAGCTCCTCGTGGGGTGTGCGGGGTGCTTCGTAGGCGCCGCGGCTCTCACCGACGGGGGCGGGCAGTGCGCGCCGATCGAGTTTGCCGTTGGGGGTGAGGGGAAGCGCGTCGACCGTCAGCAGTGTGGACGGCAGCATGTACCTGGGCAATCGGGCCGCCAGGAAGTCGAGCACGCCGGAGACGTCACCCGCGGGAACCACGTACGCCACCAGCCGGTTGTCCCGGGCTACCACGGCGGCGGCGCCCACCCGGGGATGTGCCGCCAGCGCTGCCTCGACCTCGCCGGGTTCGACGCGGAAGCCGCGGACCTTCACCTGGTCATCGGCCCGGCCGACGAACTCCAGGTCCCCGTCGGCGCGGCGGCGCACCAGGTCGCCGGTGCGGTACATCCGGCTGCCCGGCGCGCCGAAGGGGTCCGCGGTGAACCGCTCGGCCGTGGTACCGGGCCGGTCGTGGTACCCGCGGGCGAGGCCGGCACCTGCCACGTACAGCTCCCCGGTCACGCCCGGCGGCACCGGGTGCAGCCGCTGGTCGAGCACGTAGGCCCTGGTGTTGGTCACCGCCCTGCCGATCGGTGCCGCCCCGTTCCCGGCGAGCCGGCCGCTCATCGTCGAGATCACCGTGGCCTCGCTCGGCCCGTACGCGTTGATGACCGTCCGGCCACGCACCCACCGGTCAACCAGATCCGGTGGGCACGCCTCGCCCGCGAACACCAGCACCCGCAGGTGTGGCAGGTCGGTGTCCGGGAGAGTCGCCCACACCGACGGCGGGATGGTCACGTGTGTCACGCGCTCGGCGGAGACGACCTTCGACAGTGCCGCCCCGGCGAGAATGCCCCGTGGCGGCAGCACCAGCGTGGCGCCGGTGAGCAACGCCATGCACAGGTCCCAGAACGCGACGTCGAAGCTGGCCGAGACGAACTGCAACACCCGGTGACCGGGACCGACGTCGAACGCACGGCGTTGCGCGTCCAGCAGGCTCGCCACGCCGCGGTGTGTCACCGTGACGCCCTTGGGTACCCCGGTCGACCCGGAGGTGAACACCACGTACGCCAGGTTGTCCAGCCGCGTCGCGTCCCTGGTGGAGGTGGGCAGCGCGGCCGCCTCGTTCCATGCGGCCGCGTCCAGTACCACTGTGGACGGTGCGCCTGCCGGCACGCTCCGGTCCGCGGCCATGACAACGAGGGCCGGGCGGACGTCGGCCAGCATGAAGGCGATCCGTTCGGCCGGGTAGTCCAGGTCCACGGGCAGGTACGCGGCTCCTGCCCTGAGCACCGCGACCGTGGCCACGACGAGGTCGATCGACTTGGGCATGGCCAGCGCCACGACCCGGTCCGGGCCGGCGCCGCGATCGACGAGGAGCCGCGCCAGCACCTCCGACCGCGCGTCGAGTTCCTGGTACGACAGCTCCTCGTCGCCGCAGGAGGCCGCCGGTGCTCGCGGCGACCGGGACACCTGTGTGGCGAACAGCTCAGCGAACGTGGCCGGCGGAACCTGTGTGGCCGAGGCATTCCACTCCGCCACCACACTGTCCCGCTCACTGTCGGAGAGCACGTCGATGCCGGACAGGCGCCGCTTCGGATCCCCGGTCCACGACCGCAACAGCCGCACGTAGCGGTCGACCAACTCTCGTACCGTCGCTCGGTCGAACAGGTCGGTGTTGAACTCGACGACGCCCCGCAGGCCGGGCACGACGCCACCGAACGGTGTGGCCTCGCTGAGGCTGACCGACAGGTCGAGCCGGGCTGTCCCGGTGGACACCACGTCCGTCCGGACGTCCAGGCCGGGCATGTCCAGCAGGTGCTGACGGGTGTTCTGGAGCGCGAACCCCACCTGGAAGATGGGGCTGTGCGCCAGGGAACGGGGTGGGTTGAGCACCTCGACCAGGTGCTCGAACGGCACGTCCTGATGTGCGTACGCGGCAAGGGCCTTGACCCGCACTCGCCGCACCAGCTCGGTCAGGTCGGGGTCGCCCGAGGTGTCGACGCGCAGCACGAGGGGGTTGACGAAGAACCCGACGAGGTCGTCGAGCGCGTCGTCCGTGCGGCCGGCGATCGGGCTGCCGATGGGGATGTCCGTACCAGCGCCGAGGCAGGTCAGCAGCGCGGCGAAACCAGCCTGCAGCACCATGAACAGTGTGGCGCCGTTGGCACCCGCGAGCTCGCCGAGCCGCTCGTGCAGCTCCGCGTCCACGTCGAAGACCAGCAGGTCGCCGCGGTATGAGATGACCGGGGGGCGTGGCCGGTCGGTGGG
>NZ_JBJMIE010000486.1:0-4045 GCF_045807065.1 Actinophytocola sp.
GAACCGGCTTTCCGACCTCCTGTTCGTACTCTCGCGGGTGGCCAACCCGGACGGGGACGTGCTGTGGCAGCCCGGCGCTGGCCGGTGAATTAGGCCAAACGGCCCGTTCGGGGCAACACCGGCCGGGGTAACTAGCCGGCATGGTTGCCTTGTCCGCTCAGCGTGCGAAGAACAGCCGGGTCCTACAGGGACTCGGCCGTGTTGGGATGGGGTGCTACGGGGTCATCCACCTCATCGTGGCCTACCTCGCGCTTCGGGTCGCCTTCGGGCACTCCGGGGAGCAGGCCGACCAGAAGGGCGCCCTTCAGGAGGTCGGCTCGACTTCGTTCGGGGCCGTCATGCTCTGGGCGCTGGCCATCGGGCTGTTCGCCTACGGGCTGTGGCAGTTCATGATGGCCGCCGTCAGCTTCCACTGGGTGCAGAAGAAGGGCAAGCGCACGCGCAAGCGGATCGGGGCCGTCGCGCGGGGCATCATCGGCATCTCGCTCGGGGTCTACGCCGTGCGGCTCGTGACCGGGAGCGGGAGCGGGCAGTCCGGCAACCAGGGGCAGCAGGAGTGGACGGCGAAGGTGCTCGCCCTGCCCGCCGGGCGGGTGCTCGTCGCGATCGTCGCCGCGATCGTCATCGGGGTCGCCGTCGCCGAGGTCATGCGTGGGGCCAAGCGGTCGTTCGTGCAGGACCTGAACCTTCAGGAACTGCCCACCGGCACCCAGCAGTGGGTGCGGCGGCTCGGGTTCTTCGGGTACATCGCGAAGGGCGTCGTCGTCGGCATCGTCGGGATCCTGCTCGGGGTGACGGCCTTCCAGTCCGACCCGGGAGAGGCCGGCGGTCTCGACCGGGCGCTGAAGACGCTCGCCGCGCAGCCGTTCGGCACCGTCGCGCTCGTGGTCGTCGCGATCGGGCTGGCCGCGTTCGGCGTCTACTGCTTCGCCGCCGCCCGGGCGCACAAGTCCTAGGAGGCCCAGGGCAGCCGGCCCGGCGGGGCGGACTCCAGCCACGACAGGAACCCGGTGAGGGCGTCCGGGCTCATGGCCAGCTCGATCTCGGACATGCCCGTCTCGCGGAAGCGGAGGACCCTCGACGAGGGGGGCATGCTGTACAGCTCCGGGCCGGACGGGTCTCGGCGGTCCGCTATCTCCAGGGCGCTCCGGCTGATGATGCGGTCCGGGCCGGGGCGCAGGCTGAGCACGCGGAACCAGACGAACTCGTCGCCCTGGTAGCGGCCCACGCCCAGGTGCCAGCCCTTGCCCGGGTCATCGAGGTGGGTGCGTAGCGCGGCGTGGACACCGCCGGAGCGCAGCGCGCGCAGCCGGCGTACCGCCAGCCACACGAGGACAGCCGCCACCAGCAGGAGGACCGCTCCGACCATCACTGTGATGTTCACGGCCCGCCCCCGTTCGCTCGGCCGTCAGTCTCGCTGGCCCGCTGCGCGGAGTCGGCTTTGCGCTCTGACACGCGCCTCCGCGTCGTCCGAAGTGAGGTCGGCTCGGGCCGCCTCCACGTCGATCTCGTTGGCCAGGTCGGCGGACTCCGCGAGGATGCTCACCGCGTCGCCCGTCACCGACAGGAACCCGCCCTGGACCGCGGCGGTGACCGTCTCGCCGTCGGTGGTGCGTACCTTGACCACACCGCCCTCGACGAGCTGGCCGAGCACCGGCTCGTGACCTGGCAGGATACCGATCTCACCCTCGGTGGTCTGCGCGGAGACGAACGTGCCGGTACCCGACCACAGGCGTCGTTCCACGGCGACCAGCTGGACGGACATCTCGGCCACGCGGTACCTCCCATGTCTGGCGCTTTTACCGAAGTCTAGTTGGTGCGGTTTCAACCTCCCCAGTCAGGCCGGTGTCTGAATGGGGTGAGACGAGTCACCAACCGACTGGGGTACGCATGAGCGAAGCCGATTTCACGGACTTCGTCACCCACCGTGCCCCCGCGTTGCTCCGCACGGCGTTCCTGCTGTGCGGTGGCGACCGGGGCGCGGCGGAAGATCTGCTGCAGGAAGTGCTGGAACGCAGCTATCCGCGCTGGCGCCGGATCAGCGACACACCCGAGCCCTACATTCGTGCCTCGCTCGCGAACGCGGCGGCCAACCGCTGGCGGGCGCGGTCGCGGCGAGTGAGGGAGGTGCCGCTCGACGACACCGTAGGTGGCACCCGAAGCGGTCATGAGCAACAGATCGTGGAACACGACCGGGTGGTGCGCGCGCTGCGTGAGCTGCCGCCACGCATGCGGGCGGTGCTCGTGCTCCGCTACTTCGACGACATGTCCGAGGCCGACATCGCGAGAGCGCTCCGGTGCAGCACCGGCACCGTGAAGAGCCAGACCTCCCGCGGTCTCGGCCGCCTGCGGAAGCTGCTCGACGACAACGACAACGACAACGACGACGACGGCGACCACCTGTCCGCCCTGCCCCAGGAGAGAACCGCACAGTGAACACGACAGATCTCAGCAGGTTGCTGCACGACGCGGCGGACGGGCTCGAACCGCGCCCGGACTTCACGCGGCAGGTGCTGGCGGGCGGCCGCCGGCACCGGCTGCGCCGCAGGCTGACGGTGGTAGCGAGTGCCGTGGCGGTCATCGCCGTGGCTGTGAGCGGCACGGTCGTGGCCCTCGACCACGAACCCCGGGCCGATGTCGCGAACGAGCTGCTGACCAGACCCACGAAGGGCGGACTGGCCGGCGACCGGGCGTTCCTGGCCCAGGTCCTCGGCGTGTGGGAGTCGGACCTGACCTACATGGATGAGGCCCGCTTCCGCCTCTACGACGACCTGCGCGGCGCACCGCACGTCATGTGGGCCGGCGACACGGCCGCCGGGCCGGTGGCGGTCGTCATCCAGCAGACCTACGTCCACCAGGACTACTGGGTGCATGCCCAGTACGCCGGGCTGCGGACAGTCACGGGTCTGGTCGCGACAGACCCCACCGACGGCAAGCTCAGGCTGGTCGCCACGCGCTCCCCGATCGACAACGCGTCCGACGTGCCCACCTGCTTCAGGTTCGGCCAGTACAACCGACTTGCGCTGGTCGTCGACGAGGGCAAGCCGCTCTACCTCTCCACCTCTGTCTCCCCCGGCTCCGCCCCTGTCTCCACCGGCCCGAACGACTCCCGGACCCGACTCCAGTGGCGACGGATCCAGGCTCGCGACGGCGTCGCGATGTTGTCCACCGACGACGTCGCCGCTGGGCCCCTCGCTACCTACCAGGGCGATCATCCGCCGGAGGTGGTCGACATGGCGAGGAGATCGTCCGGCATCGCGGACGCCGAGATTGGCCTCGGCCACCGGCAGGTCGATCCCCACTTCCGCCTCCCGATTCCCAACTTCTTCCCGTGGAAGAACAGGTGGACCATCGGCACGCCGGTCGCGGGGGTGGACACCAAGGAGTTGGAACGCACCGCCCGCCCGGCCAGTAGATGGCAGATCACCGTGTGGTCGCCCGATCGCGTGATTCTCGTGCGAGAGAACATGATCATCGACAACAAGAGCAAGTCCCCTCCGCAGGGGGCCGTGCTGACCGTCGAGACCTATGAGCTCGTGGGGAACCAGTTGGGCCCGTCCAACGTCGAGGACGTCGGCGTCGTGGACCACGACGCCGTGCTGCCGATCAGGTACCGCATCCCGGACGGCGGTGGCTGGATCGTCGCGCGGAAGGACGGGTCGCTCGCCTACCGCACCACGCGGGACGGTCAGTGGCGGGACGCGGGCGAGGACGCCGCGTTGCTGCCGGACGACGCCGTGCAGGTGAAGGTCGGCGAGGACGTCGTGTCGCTCTAGCGGATCGCTGTGGAGAAACGCCGAACGCCGCGCCCCGGAACCACAGGGGGCGCGGCGCTCGGGAGAGCACCTACTTGCCGGTGATCTCCTTGTACTTCTTCTCCAGGTCCTCCAGGCCACCGATGCCCAGGAACGCCTGCTCCGGGTAGTGGTCGAAGTCACCCTTGGTGATCTTGTCGAAGGACTCGACGGTCTCCTCGCGGGGCACGGTCGAACCCGGCTGGCCGGTGAACTGCTCGGCGACCAGCATGTTCTGCGACAGGTAGCGC
>NZ_JBJMIE010000487.1:0-25618 GCF_045807065.1 Actinophytocola sp.
AGAGCGCCTCGGTGACCGGCACGACGACGTCACCGAGCAGCAGCGTGCCGTCGTCCACCCGGCGCTTGGGGTTGGGCTCGAACCGGGCGGGGTCCAGCCGGGCGCGGCGCTCGGCGTCCCGCCCGACCACGAGGTTGCCGTCATCGTCGGCGAACAGCGCGGACGGCATCGTGGCAGACCCGTCCACCTCGATCACCCGCGGCGGCCGGCCGTGCGCGGACAGCACGGCAACCGTGTTGGACGTACCGAGGTCAACCGACAGGACGGCCACGACTCTCCCCTCGCAATGGCTGGTCAGGGAGATGCTGCCATGCCCGGCCGGATCATGTGGCCGGACCCGCGATAGTCGGGCGGCCGGGTGCGCCAGCGGGGACGCGCCTACCCGGCCCCGCGGTCGACCAGGTCACGAACCTCCGCCGTCGCCGCCTGGCTTGATGTGCTGGTCGAAGTAGTTGACCAGGTCGGCGAGACTGTCCGAGCCGCTGATGTCGATCTTGATGAGCACGCCGGCCACCGGGGAGTCGTCGACCGAGAACACCAGCATGCCGCTGCCGCTCACGATCTCGATCGCCGTGTACTTGCCGGACAGGCCGCCCCCGTCCCAGTCGCCTTCCTTGGGATCGGCGCTGGACGTGCCCGTGCCCTCCAGCTGCTTGACGACGCTGTCGACGTACTGCTTGGCGGTGTCGACGCCGGACTGCTGGCTGCCGTCGGCCTTGTCGCTGCCGCCGAAGTGCATGTACATGACGGAGTACGTCGAGTCGATGGTGCACGTAGCTGTCGTGGCGCCCGGGGTGTCGATCTGCTGGTCGCCCGCGGTCGCCCCGGACTTGCAGTCGTTGTTGTCCGCGACGGCGCCCGCGACCTTCCGCATGCACTCGCTCATGCCGTTGCTGTCGGCGGTGCGGTCGGTGCAGTCGGTGCCCGCCACGGTGCCCGACCCACCACCGCTGCCGCCGGAGTCGCCCGACGTCGCGATGATGATGCTGACCACGGCGATCACCACGACCGCGACCACAGCGGTCGCGATGTACCAGCCCTTGTTCGACGAGCCGCCGGAACGCTGCGCGGGGAACGGTTGCGGGGTCTGCAGCGGCATGGGCGACTGCTGCGCGGACATGGCCGGCATCGATGTCGGCGTGCTCGGCGGCCCCTGCACCCGCTGCGGTCCGCTGGCGGGGAACGGGTTCTGCGCGGGTGTGGACTGGGTGGGTGGCGGCGGGGGCGGCCCCGGGTTGAACCCGCCGATGCGCGGCGGGGACACCTGCCTGGTTCGCTGCACGTCCTCGATCGTGTTGCTGATGTCGCTGGTCCGCAGCGTGATGCCCTCCTGGGGCACGTGGTGCGCTCCCAGGGCGACGGCCGTCTCCGGCTGGTCGAGGCTCGTCGGCACGACGCGCATGTTCTCGGCGATCAGGGTCGCGATCAGGGGGATGCGGGAGGACCCGCCGACCAGGTAGATGCCCACGAGGCGCTCGGGCGTCATCCCGGTGGACCGGATGGTGCCGGCGAGCAGCTCGACGCTGCGCAGCAGGCCCGGCCGGATCAACGCCTCCAGCTCCACCCGCGTGACCAGCACGTCCTCGAACGGCTCGGGCAGCGGCACCTCGGTCTGCGGGTGCCGCGACAGCGACTCCTTGGCCGCCTTGACGTCCTCGCGGAGCGCGCGCTGCGCCCGCCGGTCCCCGGTGGACACCGGGCGCAGCAGGCTCTGCCAGCGGCCCGGGTCGCGAACGGACACCTGCCGGCCGACGTGCTCGAGCAGCGCCTGGTCCACGTCCAGACCGCCCAGGTCAGGCAGCCCGGCCTCGGCGAGCACCACGAACCCCTTCTGGGTGGCGCCGACGACGGCCACGTCGAAGGTGCCGGCGCCCAGGTCGTACACGGCCAGCGCGTGGCCGGGCGCCAGCGACTGGCCGGGGAACGAGGCGAAGTGCGCGGCCGCAGCGACCGGCTCGGGCACGAGCACCAGGTTCGAGCCGGCGCCGGCCTGCCGCGCGGCGGACAGCAGCACGTTGCGGCGCACCGGCCCCCACTGCGCCGGGTGGGTCAGCCGCACCTCGTCCGGCCGCTTGCCGCCGAGCTGGCGGGACGTCTCGTCGACGACGCGCCGCAACACGCCGGCCAGCGCGTCGGTCACCGGCACGACCTGGTCGCCGAGCAGCAGCGTGCCCTCGTCGACCCGGCGCTTGGGGTTGGGCTCGAAACGGGCGGGGTCCAGCCGGGCGCGCCGCTCGGCGTCGCGGCCGACCACGAGGGTCCCGTCCTCGGCGGCGAACACGGCGGACGGCATCATCGACGCGCCGTCCACGTCCACCACCCGCGGTGGCCTGCCGTGCGCGGACAGCACGGCGACCGTGTTGGACGTGCCGAGATCCACCGACAGGACGTTCACGACTCTCCCCTCGTCGCCTTGTGCCTGGAGATGCTGCCAGAACGCCCCGACACTGTGGGACGGGTCCCGCACATCCACCAGCGGAGTGTTCCGGAGCTCACCCGCCCCTTCCCCCCACGATATGGCCTCTGACCTGGAGAAACGGAAATTGTCGGTGCTCGGGTTCATGATGGTTCCGTGAGTTCCGACGTGCTCGACCTGTTCTCGCCGGCGACCAGGCAGTGGTTCACCGGCGCGTTCGCCATGCCCACCGAGGCCCAGCGGGGCGCCTGGGAGGCAGCGGCGGCGGGTGAGCACGCGTTGGTCGTGGCCCCGACGGGCTCAGGCAAGACGCTGGCCGCGTTCCTGTGGGCGCTCGACCGGCTGGCCACGCAGCCGAAGCCGGCGGAACGCACGGCGCGCTGCCGCGTGCTCTACGTGTCCCCGCTGAAGGCGCTGGCCGTCGACGTGCAGCGCAACCTGCGCGCGCCGCTGGCCGGCATCAGCCAGGCCGCCCGGCGCCTCGGCGACGCGGACCCGGGCATCACGGTCGGCATGCGCACCGGTGACACGCCGGCCGACGAGCGCAGGTCGTTCCAGCGCACCCCGCCGGACATCCTGGTGACGACCCCGGAGTCGCTGTTCCTGCTGCTGACCTCCGCGGCCAGGGAGTCGCTGCGCGGGGTGGAGACGGTGATCGTCGACGAGGTGCACGCGGTCGCCGGCACCAAGCGCGGCGCGCACCTCGCCGTGTCGCTCGAACGGCTCGACGCGCTGCTCCCCCGGCCGGCGCAGCGCATCGGCCTGTCCGCGACGGTTCGGCCGATCGACGAGGTCAGCTCGTTCCTGGCGGGTGGCCGACCGGTGCGGGTGGTCGCACCCAAGATCGGCAAGACCATCGAGATGACGGTCGTGGTGCCGGTCGAGGACATGACAGAGCTGGACGGGCCACCGCCGATCGACGGTCCCGTCACGCCCGATCCCGACCTCGATCTCGACCTGCCGAGCGGCATCGGCACGCTCGAGGAGATGACGGGGCCGGTCGGCGGCACCCGCAGGCCGTCGATCTGGCCGGCGGTGGAGGAACGGGTGCTGGAGCTGGTCCGCCGGCACCGGTCCACCATCGTGTTCACCAACTCGCGGCGGCTGGCGGAGCGGCTGACGTCCCGGTTGAACGAGCTGGCGGCCGAGCGGGCGGCGGCGGCCGGCGGCGAAGGGGCGACCTACCCGGCGGACGTCGGTCGTTTCCCGGCGGCGGCCATCGCCGGGTCGGGCTGGGCGGCAGGGGTGAGGACGCCGACCGTGGCCAGGGCCCACCACGGCTCGATGTCCCGCGAGCAGCGCACCAACGTGGAGGAGGCGCTCAAGTCCGGGCACCTGCCGTGCGTGGTGGCCACGTCGTCGCTGGAGCTGGGCATCGACATGGGCGCGGTCGACCTCGTCATCCAGATCGAGGCGCCGCCGTCGGTCGCGTCCGGCATGCAGCGCATCGGCCGCGCCGGGCACCAGGTGGGCGCGGTGTCGCGCGGGGTGATGTTCCCGAAGTTCCGCGGTGACCTGGTGTCGTGCGCGGTGGTCGCGGAGCGGATGGCCGAGGGCGCCATCGAGGCCATGCGGTACCCGCGCAACCCGCTGGACGTGCTCGCGCAGCACATCGTGGCGATGGTCGCGCTGGAGCCGTGGTCGGTGCCGGACCTGGCGGCGCTGGTGCGGCGGGCGGCGCCGTTCGCGGCGTTGCCGGAGTCGGCGCTGCACTCGGTGCTGGACATGCTGGCCGGGCGGTACCCGTCGGAGGAGTTCGGCGAGCTGCGCCCGCGCGTCACGTGGGACCGGATCAACGGCGAGCTGCGTGGGCGGCCAGGTGCGCAACGGCTCGCGGTCACCTCCGGCGGCACGATCCCGGACCGAGGCCTGTACACGGTGATGACGCCAGCCTCGGAGAGCGGCGCCGGCTCGCGGGTCGGTGAGCTGGACGAGGAGATGGTCTACGAGTCGCGGGTGGGCGACACGTTCCTGCTGGGCACGTCGTCGTGGCGGATCGAGGACATCACCGCGGACCGGGTGATCGCGGTGCCGGCGCCGGGTGAGCCGGCGCGGATGCCGTTCTGGAAGGGCGACGCGCCCGGGCGACCGCTCGAGCTGGGCCGCGCGCTGGGCAAGTTCCTGCGCGAGGTGTCGAGCATGCCGGAGGAGGCGGCGCTGGCCAGGGCGAGCGCGGCGGGCCTGGACGCGTTCGCGGCCGGCAACCTGCTGGCGTACCTGTCGGAGCAGAAGGAGGCGACCCGCCACGTCCCCGACGACCGCACGCTGCTGATCGAGCGCTACCGCGACGAGCTGGGCGACTGGCGGATGGTCGTGCACTCGCCGTTCGGCGCGCAGGTCAACGCGCCGTGGGCGCTCGCGATCGGCGCGCGGATGCGGGAGCGGCGCGGGATCGAGGCCCGGGTCGCGCACTCCGACGACGGCATCGTGGTCCAGCTGCCGGACGCGGTGGACGACGAGGGCGCGGACGTGGTGGCCTCCGCTGAGGACGTGCTGCTGGACCCGGAAGAGATCGAGCAGATCGTGGTGGCCGAGGTGGGCGGCTCCGCGTTGTTCGCGTCGCGGTTCCGGGAGTGCGCGGCGCGGTCGCTGTTGTTGCCGCGGCGCGACCCGCGCAAGCGGACGCCGCTGTGGCGGCAGCGGCAGCGTGCGTCGCAGCTGCTGTCGGTGGCGGCCAAGTACGAGCAGTTCCCGGTGGTGCTGGAGGCCATGCGCGAGTGCCTGCAGGACGTCTACGACCTCGCCGGGCTGCGGACGCTCATGTCCGAGGTGCGGTCGCGGAAGATGCGGGTCGTCGAGGTGGAGACGCAGTCCCCGTCGCCGTTCGCCCGCGGCCTGATGTTCGGCTACACGGCGATGTTCCTGTACGACGCGGATGCCCCGCTGGCCGAACGGCGCGCGGCGGCACTGTCGCTGGACTCGTCGCTCCTGGCCGAGTTGCTCGGGTCGGAGGCGATCCGCGAGCTGCTCGACCCGGAGGTCCTGGTCGAGGTCGAACACTCGCTGCAACGCCTCGACCCGTCGCGGCACGCGCGCCACGCGGAGGACGCGGCGGACCTGCTGCGGTTCCTCGGCGACCTGTCCCCGGCCGAGGCGGCGCTGCGTGGCGTGGAGCCGGGATGGCTGGACGAGCTGGAGCGGCAACGCCGGGTCATCCGCGTGCGGATCGCGGGCGAGGAACGTTACGTGATCATCGAGGACGCGGGCCGGATGCGGGACGCGCTCGGGGTCGCGTTGCCCGTGGGCGTGCCGGAGGCGTTCACCGAACCGGTCGACGACCCGCTGGGCGACCTGCTCTCCCGGTACGCCAGGACACACGGACCGTTCCCCGCCGCGGAGGTGGCGACCCGGTTCGGCCTAGGCGTCGCGGTGGTGACCGGCGTGCTGGACCGCATGGTCGGCATGGGTCGCCTGGTGCGGGGCGAGCTGCGCCCGGGCGGCACACACGTCGAGTACTGCGACGCGGATGTGCTGCGCCGGGTGCGCCGGGCCTCGCTGGCGAAGCTGCGTGCCGAGGTGGAGCCGGTCGAACCGGCCGCACTGGGTCGCTTCCTCCCGACGTGGCACGGCGTCGGCAAGCGCTTGCGCGGCGCCCCGACCGCGGACGACGTGCTGTCGACAGTGGAGCAGCTGGCGGGCGCACCGCTCCCGGCGAGCGGGTTCGAGTCGCTGATCATGCCGTCGCGCCTTCCGGGCTACACCCCCGCGCTGCTCGACGAACTGACCACGTCGGGCGAGGTGACGTGGTGCGGCACCGGCTCGCTGGCGGGTGGGGACGGCTGGATAGCGCTGGCCCCGACGGACGTGGCGGACCTGCTGCTGCCGGACGTCGAGGACGCGGTGCCGGACACTCCGCTGCACGGAGCCGTGCTGTCCGCGATGGACGGTGGCGCGCTCTTCTTCCGGCAGTTGGCCGACCGCGCGGCGGCGGTGCTGTTGGACGGTGGCGCGGAGGCCCCATCGGACGCGGACGTCGTCGCGGCACTGTGGGACCTGGTGTGGTCGGGCCTGGTCACCAACGACACGATCGCGCCGCTGCGCGCGTTGGTGTCGGGGCGAGGCGCGGCACACAAGGCGCGGCGGTCGGCGCCGAGGGGTCGTTATGCACGGCTGCGGGGCGCCCGGCCGACGATGCCGAGCAGGACCGGACCGCCGACGGTGGCGGGCCGGTGGTCGCTGGTGGTGCCGCGTGAGCAGGATCCGACCCGCCGGGCCCATGCGCGGGCGGAGGCTTTCCTTGAGCGGCACGGCGTGCTGACCCGGGGTGCGCTGGACACCGAGCGCGTGACGGGCGGGTTCACCGGGGTGTACAAGGTGCTGCGCGCGATGGAGGAGTCCGGCCAGATCGTGCGCGGGTACGTGGTGGAAGGCCTTGGTGCGTCGCAGTTCGCGGCTCGCGGGGCGGTCGATCGGTTGCGCGCGCTGTCCCGTACGGACAGTGCGGTGGCGGTGGACGCGCAGGCGACGGTTCTGGCGGCCGCGGATCCGGCACAACCTTATGGCGCGGCGTTGTCGTGGCCGGAGCCGGTGGGCGAGGGAAAACATCGGCCGGCGAGGAAGGCCGGGGCGTTGGCGGTGCTCGTGGACGGTGTGCCGGTGTTGTATGTGGAGCGTGGGGGGCGGTCGTTGCTGTCGTTCACAGAGGACGACGTGGCGTTGCGGACTGCGGCTGAGGGGTTGTCGCAGGCGGTTCGGGAGGGATGGTTGGGGTCGTTGGCGGTGCAGCGGGCGGATGGGGAGGTGGCGTTGACTTCCGGGTTGGCGGATGTGTTGAGGGAGGCTGGGTTTCGGGCTACGCCCAAGGGGTTGCGGTTGCGGGCTTGATCTTCTTGTGGTGGTTGGTGCGGGGTGGGTGGGGGGTGGGGGTGGCCGGGGGCCGGGGGGCGGGTGTGCCGAGGGTTGGCGAGTGGGGTGGGTTGGCTTGGGCTGCTTGGAGGCCGTTTGGGGTTCTTCTTTGGGTTTTGAGCTGCTTTGACGGTGTGGGTGGCGTTGGGTGAGGACAGTCTGATTGGCTGGAGCTGGCCGCTGGCGGGTCGTTCGCGGTGGGATCCTCGCGGTGGGATCCTTGGCGGGGCCCTTCGTGCCGGGGCCTCTTGTGCGGAATCCTTCGTGCAGGGATCTTTGGCAGGCCCTTCGTAGGGTCGCGGTAGGGACCATACGAAGCGGATCCCTGGCCGGCCCGTTCGTGACGAGATCCTCCGTCAGGGGATCCTCGCGGCGGGGCACTTCCTGGTGGGCCCCTTGCGGTGCCCCGTTCGTGGCGGGATCCTTCGTGGCGGTGGCGGTGGCGGCGCGTTGCCTTCGCTGCTTTGATTGCCCTGGTTTCTGGCTTCGGTGTTCTTGGGCTGCCGCGGTCTTGCGCTGCCTATTTTTCTTTTTCTTGCTTTTCCTTCTCCTGCTTTTCCTTTTCTAGGGCTGCCAGTCTTAGTTCCAGTTGGTCTACTCGGTGGCGTAGCAGGGTTACCTGCGCTTCCAGGCTTACTTCGCGTTCTGCTCGGCGTTGGATTCTTGGGGAGCGGGACGCTCGTTCGACCACCGCGTCCAGGGGGACCAGGCGTTGGGGGCCGTTGGGGCCGTCCACCAGGCGGGACTCGATCTCGCCGTTGCGGTACCACGCTCTCAGGGCCGATCGGGATACGCCGGTTTCCTGTTCCGCCTCGGCAAGGGGGACCCAGGGGGTTTCGTCCAGTTGTGCGAAGAGTTCCAGCTCGTCCCGCCAGCGGGAGAGGCGTTCGTCCCAGTCCGACATAGCGGTACCCTATCACTGATACTGTATTGACAGGGTTCAAAGCACCCCTGAACATCAGTGGCATGTTTGAGCGGTTCACCACTAACGCTCGCGGGGTCGTCATCCAGGCACAGGTCGAGGCCCGCCAGCTTCAGCACAGTCAGATTGGGACCGAGCACATCCTGCTCGGACTGTTCGGGACGCCGACGAGCATCGCGGCTCAGGCGTTGGGGCAGTTGGGGGTCACCGCGACCACGGTTCGTGACGCCGTTGAGGTCGAGGTGGGGCGGGGGAAGGAGGCACCTAGCGGGCATATCCCGTTCAGTAAACGCGCCAAGAAGATTCTTGAGCTGTCTTTGCGGGAAGCTTTGCAGCTCAAGCACAACTACATCGGCACCGAGCACATCCTGCTGGCCATCCAGCGTGAGGGTGAGGGGCTCGCGGCGAAGATCCTCGGCAACCAGGTCCACGACCTGCTCGCGGTTCGGTCCGCCGTTCTCGAATTGCTCGGTGCCGGGCAGCAAGAACACGCCACCAGCGACGTGCCCCGGCGGACCAACGCGGCTGATGAGGTGGTTCAGGCCGCTCAGGCGCTGGCCGGGGGTGCGCCCATGGGGAGCCATCACCTCCTGGAAGCGCTGATCCGCGCTGAAGGGAGCATGGCGGCCAAGGTGCTCACCGATCTGGGCGTCGATCCGGCCGCGGTTGCCGCCAAGGTCGACGAGTTCGACACCGAGGAGACCACCGACGCGACTCCGGAGGAGACCGCCGCGCGGAAGATGGAGCTTCGGTTCGTCACTCGGGCGGTTGGGGGCGAATCCAGGGGCGGTACCGGCGGGGTCGGCGAGGGCACCGGCAGCGGGACCGGCGGCGGCACAGCCGGGGGCACGGGGGCAGGCGGCGGCGCGACGACCGAAGGCGGCACGCTCGGAGACGCGACGACCAGGGGCGGCACGGCCGAAGGCGCGGCTGCTGGGGGCGGCATAGCCGGCGGCGCGGGTGCAGGCGGCGACACGACTGGCGGCGCGACGACCGAAGGCAGCGCACCCGGGGGCGGCACAGCCGCGGGTGCGGCTGCCGGAGGCACGGCCGGGGCCGGGGAGGCTGTCGGGGGCACGGCCGGTGTCCGGACTGGTGAGGGAACCGGTGGTGCCGAGGGAGAGGTTGGGAGCAGTCCGGGCGGGGAGGCCAGCGGCGCCGGTGAGGAGACCATCGAGGAGGTGCACCTGGTCTTTCGGGATCAGGCGACGATCAACCTCGCGAAGGCGGTTGCCGGGCTCGTCGGGGGGCCGATCACCGGGACTGGGCCGGTCGCGGGCAAGTTCGTGCCGCTCTGGACCGCGACCAACGACCTGTTGATGTCGCTGCTGCAGTCCCTGCGGGAAGGGGCGCCGCAGGAAGAGCGCAGCAAGGCGGCGCTGCTGGTCCGGCGCGTTCTCCACGATCGCCTGCGCCGTCGTGGTCGTGCTGCCGACTGATCGGTCCACCTGAACTGATCGGGTCCACCTGAACTGATCGGTCCACCTCAGTGGAAGGCGCGTTCGGCGGGGACGCGCCTTCCATCCTTTATCAGCTCGGGACGTCGCGGGCGTCGGTCATCTCGGGATCAGGACGCAGAACTCGTTGCCCTCCGGGTCGGCCATGACCACCCACGGGGCGGAGTCCTGACCGATGTCGATCTTGCGGGCTCCCAGTTCCAGCAGGCGCGTCACCTCCGCCCAGTGGTCGTCCTCCAGGAACGGGGCCACGTCCAGGTGGACGCGGTTCTTCGTCTCGTGCGGGTGCTCGTCGCGGACGAACTCCAGCCAGGGGCCTCGGCCGGTCGGGGAGCGGAGTGACGCCGTCGACTCCGTGGTGCCCACCACCGGCCAGCCCGTCGCCGCCGCCCAGAACTCGGCCAGGCGCAACGGGTCCAGCGCGTCGATCACTATCGCGGCCACGGCACCCGTCGTCAGGTACTCCGGACGGGACTCCAGTACGCAGAACTCGTTGCCCTCCGGATCGGCCATGACCACCCACGGGACGTTGCGCTGGCCGATGTCCGCGCGCGCCGCCCCCGCGGATAGGGCATGCGTCACCTGCGCGGTCTGGTGATCCGGGGACGCGCTCGCCAGGTCCAGGTGGACCCGGTTCTTCGTCACCTTCGGGTCGGGCACGTGGACGAAGACCAGCTCGAACTCCCCGCCGTCGTCGGGTGGCGCCGTCACCTCCACCTCCTCCGCGTCCTCATGGGTCACCTGCCAGTCCAGCAGCGTGGCCCAGAACCGGGCCAGCGCCGCCGGGTCGGCCGCGTCTACCACCACGTTGCACAGTCGCGTGGACATGCGCAGGAAACTAGTCGATCGCACCGACAACTCAGCGGGTCGCCAGCCTCAGCAGGTCGCTCAACTGGGTGACCACTTCCGGGTCACCTGCCTCCAGCACGTGCGCGCCCGGTCTGCGGCCCCACAACCACAGGTACATGCCCGCCGGATCGCTCGACACGATCGCGTCCACCTGCTCGTCGCCTTCCGCGCGCCAGGCCGACGTGCCCGTCGCCGTCGTCTGGGCTATCCACCGCCTGCCGCCCGTGTGGATGGCGACCCTGCCCGGGCGCACGTCCGACACCCCCAGCACGCCCAGGCGGTGGGTGAACCACAGCGACATGATCTCGTCCACGCCGTCCAGCGCCATCTCGGGCGGGATACCGCCCACCGTCGCGGCCGCGCCGCTCATCTGCACGTCGTGGCGGTGGACCGTGGTCTCGTGGGCCAGCCGCCGATACCAGAAGCCGTAGTTCTGGTGTTTCGGCCACCAGGTCGGGGCGCCTTCCAGCGGGTCGTGCCGGGCCAGTTCGTGGACCACCTCGAGCAGGCCGGCACGCAGGTAGTCGACCAGCGACTGGTCCTCGCCCGGCGCACGCTGCCAGCGGGTGGGGCGCCGGCCGTCGTGCAGCCACGACACCACCATCCGGTACACGCTGCCCACGTGCCGCACGACCTCACCCAGCCGCATGCCGGGCAGGTACGGCACCTCCGACTCCGGATCCGAGCCGATCGTCGACGTGGCCAGCCGCTCGCCCTCCACCTCGAGGACGTCCAGCAGGTTGTCATAAGCGAGCAGCGGTGTGACGGTCACTGGTCGCGCACACCACGGATCATCCGCGCCACCAACTCGACGAACTGCCCGGACTGGCGCACCAGGTCGTCCGCGGACCTCGTGCTGACGGCACGCGTGATCCCCGCCTGCACCGACGCGCGCGTCGCGGAGCAGGACGCGAAGAACGCCGCCCACTCCCGCAGCTCCGGCGCGACCGAGGACAGCAGTGTCCACACGCTCATCGGGCGCGCCCGGCCCCGGTGTGGACGGCCACGCAGCGCCAGCAACGCGGCGGCACCACGCAACGCCGCGAGGTAGGCTGCCGCGAACCGGTGTGCCGGCTCATTCTCCAGCTCGGCCGCCAGCAAGCCGTTCTGGGCCTGGGTGAGCAGGCCGAGTGGGGTCTCCGGCGCTGCCGAGTGGTCCAGGGTCGCGGTCATGGTCCGGCCTCCCTCACAGATCACAGACTGTGATGACGAGCCGTGGGGAAGCCGGCGGCGCTCGGTGGCAAGGCGCTTCCCCCGCCCCGCCACCGAGCTGGTGTTCGAACTTCTGTTCGAACGAATCCACCATAACTCCAGGTGCGGGAAGACTCAACCTCGGTTCGGATTTTCCGGAGCGAGACACGCCACAGCCATGGTCAGATATGGCCATGACCACTCACGACCACCCTTCGATCAGCAAGTTGGCCGCCGCCCTGCGTGAGGCCGGGATGACCACCGCCGCGGACGGCATCCGCATCCTCGACGACGAGGTGCGCACCGCGGCGGCGGCCGCGGCCGCCCTCGGTGTGGAGGTGGGCGCGATCGCCAACAGTCTCGTCTTCCGTGCTACGTACGGTGACGAGGTGCGGCCGTTGCTCGCGCTGACCTCCGGGGCGCACCGCGCCGACACGGACGTGCTGGCACGGCTGGTCGGAGCGGACGCGGTCGGGAAGGCGGATCCGGCGTTCGTGCGGGAGCACACCGGTCAGGCCATCGGCGGGGTGGCGCCCGTCGGGCATCCCCGGCCGGTTCACACGGTCGTGGACGAGGATCTGGCGCGCTACGCGGTGGTGTGGGCGGCGGCCGGGCACCCCAAGTCGGTGTTCCCGACGACCTTCGCCGACCTCGTCGCCCTGACGGGGGGCACAGCGGCGAACGTCGCGAGCTAGGAGGAGAATCACACCTCGTGACCGCTGTTCCGCCCCGTGTCGAACGGTTCGCCGAGCTCTCCGCCGACGAGCTGCGTGCCCGCCTGCCAGAAGCCCTCTCGCTGTACGTCACGGCGATGCGTTATCCGGCGGGTACCGCCGAGCAGCGGGCGCCCATGTGGCTCGCGCACATGCTCCGCGCCGACTGGCGGTGCGTCGCCGCGTTCGACACCGACGACCACATGGTGGGCATCGCCTACGGGTACCGGGGCGCCGCCGGGCAGTGGTGGCACGAGCAGGTGCGCCGCGGGATCATCGAGCGGTCCGGCGTGGCGCTCGCCGAGCGGTGGCTCGACGACTACTTCGAGCTGACCGAGGTGCACGTCCGCCCGACCAACCAGGGACAAGGGGTCGGGGAGGAACTGCTGCGTCGGTTGCTGGGCGGCGTGCGCAGTGCGAAGGTGCTCCTGTCCACACCCGAGGGTCCTTCTCGCGCGTGGCGTCTTTACTACAGGCTCGGGTTCACCGACGTACTGCGGCACTATCGGTTTACCGGCGATCCCCGGCCTTTCGGCGTTCTCGGCCGGGTCCTGCCTTTGTGAAATTCGTTCGATGTGCCCTGTCCACCAGGAACAGGGCACATCGAACGGGTCAGCTGACCATGTCGGTCGGGACCCCCGCCGCCACCGGTTGTTGGTCCACGTCCACCGAGTGAAGTGGGAGTTCGACCACCTCGGCCGGTTGTCGTGCGGGGACCAACCGACGGACCAGGCGGCGAACTCGGTCCCATGGGGTGTCCAGTTGGGCCAGGGGAATCGTGTGGCCGTACCGGGCCTTCGCGGCCAGGTAACGGCGCGCTTCCCGGCTTTGCCCCCTCACCAGGAAGGGCTGCTGCTCTACCTGGAAGTCTTTGGTGGACAGTGCGGCCACCTTCGCGGGATTGTTCGTGAGTAGTCGGACTCTTTTCAGGTTCAGGCTACGGAGGATTGCCACGGCGTCCTCGTAGGTTCTCGAGTCCTCGGGGAGGCCGAGCTTTCGGTAGCTCTCGAAGGTGTCGATGTTCCGGTTGCTCTGCGTCAGCTGATAACCCAACGCCTTGGCAAGCAGGCCGGCGCCTCGGCCTTCCTGGTCGAGGTAGATGAGCACGCCGGAGCCGGCCTTGCGCATCATGGCCATCGACTGTCGCAACTGGTCGCGGCAGTCGCAGTCGACGGATTCGAAAATCTCGCCGTAAACACATCGCGAGTGGATTCGAACAAGACATCCGTCGGTCGGTTCGCCGAACACGGCGGCACACGGCTGGTTACCGTGCATGTAGGAAACGTCACCGAGCACGACCACACGGAAATCCCCGTCGGCGTGCCTCAGTTCGTGTTCCGTCAGGTTCCTTTCGCCCACGCGGGCTACCCCACACTCTGGTCCGACTCCATCGTTCGCCCAACATCGCTGGGCTTAGGCATGGCGTCTGTGATGATGTCGATGGACAGGTTCGTGGCCATCGCCGCGGTCGCCCACTTGAGCGTCTCTTCGGTGAGGGCCCGTCGCCCGATCCTCAACAAATGGTGCAACAGGGCGGCCGAAAAAGCCTCCCGAGCGCCGGGTGAGTCGGTGAGCGGTACGGATGGTGCGTTGATCGTCGCCTGCAATTGAGGAGAGCTGATCACGGCCTGGAAGTTCTCGACGACGCACACCGTGGTCACGCCCATGGTGCGCAGCTGCCGGGCGACCTCTTCCATGGTCCTGGTGGCACCGCGGTCAGGTAGTAGCTGACGCAGCGCCCATTGCGACCCGACGATGTAGTCGACCCCGCCGAGCTCCCGGTAGATCTGCTGTGGACGCTCCAGGGGCGGTGACGCCTGCAGCAGCACCAACGGTTCGCGGGGGAGGTTCCGTGCGGTGTCCAAAGTCCACTTCACGACGTCCACCGGCGCTTCCAGGGTCACGAGCACGGCATCGGCGTGTGCCAGGGCCTGGCTCATTGCCTGGTTTCGCATGTCTCTTGTGGAGAGTGCGACCCGGAGCTCGTTCTTCCAGCCGATCGTGGCGGCGTCTCCGTTCGGCAGCACAATAACCTGCGCCACCGGGGTCGTCTCGCCCGGTGCTCGGATGATCAGGTCGGTGGACAGGTCTTCGGATCGCATGTACTCCAGGAGCCTGGTGGCCGGTTCGTCGTCGCCGACGGCCGCGGCGAAGCGCACGTCGAAGCCCATTCGCGCACCGGCGACCGCGAGGTTGAGGCCTTTTCCGCCCGGGTTCATCTGGAAGGACGTGGCCTGCACCGACTCGCCCTTTTCCGGCAGTTTCTCCACCACCGAGATCAGGTCCATCACCGCGCCGCCCACGACGACGACCGCGTTGGCGCGCTCGTCCGTCGACACCGGACGAACGCCGCCGGCCGCACGCACGATGCGTTCGGCGAGCACGCCCAGCGTGCGCTCCTCCACCGAGCCGCGGAGGCCGCGCACGGTCGGGGTGGGTGGTGGGGACGGGACGCCCATCAGCTCGTGCAGCACCATCCAGCCCTCGGACAGTGCGATACGGCGGACCCCCAGGTCGGCTCGGTAGAGCCGCGTGGCCAGTTCCGGGCTGTCGTGCAGCCGGTCCTGCAACAGGCCGAGCGCGAGGACGACGTCGGCGATCAGCCGGTCGGTGGGTGGCAGCTCCGCCACCACGCCTGCGACCGCGTCAACGATCGCCTGCTCGACCGGCACCCCAGACTCGCGGATGACCCGCTGGACGACCGGCAGGTCCGCCAGGACCCTGGTGTCCACCTCGGTGTCGCGCAGTCGTCGCGCGCTCAGGCCGGCATGGGTCCTCAGCTTGAGGAAGACGCCGCGGACGCCGATGACTTCCGCGTCGGTTGCCATGACCAACCTCCACTGCATGTCATTTGCCTCCCACTATCTCGCGTTGGGCAAGCACCCGGACCCACCGAACGGGCGCCAAAATCCGCCCGTAAGTGACTCGGTCCGCTGGTCCGATCGGGGTGGTTCACCTAGTGACACAGGACTGTCACCTGCGGTGATGAGAAGTTGACCATGATAGCGGCAGCCCCCGTCGGGTACCTCACCGAGGTACCTGCACAGGTGCATGGAAGTGGCAGGCTGTGATTTTTTCGTCACCTAATTGGTCGAATCACGGTCGAAGATTGCGCGTTCCCCAGAGAATCGGGGCCTCGGAGCCATCCGTTAGCCAGGTCGACGACCGTGTCCGGGCACGGGGGTCCACGGGTTGCGGCGGCGGTCCGACCGACGCGAGCACGAGCGCCGAGAGGACCACGAGCGGCGACGGGCGGCGCGGTCGCGGCATGCTGGCGGCCACCGGCGGCGCCCGGACGACCGTCCGGCGAACGGCACACGGCGTCAGAGGGCGGCCAGCTGCTCCCGGAGGGTGTCCAGGCCCATCTGGCCGAGGTACAGCGCCTGCATGTGGAAGTCCTTGAGGTCGAAGTCCGCGCCGCGGCGGGCCCGTGCCTCCTCGCGGGCCGAGAGCCACAGCCGCTCGCCGAGCTTGTAGGCCGGTGCCTGGCCCGGCCAGCCCAGGTAGCGGTCCACCTCGTCCACCACCAGCTCGCGCTCGGTGATCGTGCGGGTCAGCATGAACTCCAGCCCGAGCTCCGGCGTCCAGCGCTCCCCCTCGTGGAAGCCCGTCCCGGCGGGGATCTCGAGCTCGAGGTGCATGCCGATGTCGATGATCACCCGGGCCGCGCGGAACAGGTTCTCGTTGAGCATGCCGTAGAGGTCGCCGTCGTCGGTGAGGTAGCCGAACTCACGCATCAGGCGCTCCGCGTACAGCGCCCAGCCCTCCGAGTACGCCGGCACCCACGCGAGCATGCGCTGGAACTTGTTCAGCCGCTCCGCCTGGTACATGGCGGTCGCGATCTGCATGTGGTGCCCCGGCACGCCCTCGTGGTAGACCACGCTGACCTCGCGCCAGGTGGTGAACGAGTCCTTGTCCGGCGGCAGGGCCCACCACATGGCGCCGTTGCGGGTGAAGTCGTCGCTCGGGTGGGTGTAGTAGGCGCCGGCCGAGCCGCCGGGCGGGGCGATCCGGCAGTCCAACCGCATGATCTCGTCGGGGATGTCGAAGTGCGTGCCCCGCAGGTCCGCCAGGGCCTGGTCGGACAGCCGCTGCATCCAGTCGCGGAACTCGGCGACGCCTCGCACCTGGTAGCGCGGGTCCGCGTCCAGTGCCTCCGCCGCCTCGGCGAGACCCGCCCCCGGCTTGATCCGGTCGGCGGTCTCCTTCATCTCGGCCTCGAGCCGGCCGAACTCCGCCCAGCCCCACTCGTACGCCTCACGCAGGTCCAGGGCGGCGCCGAGGTAGCGGCGGGAGAACAGCCGGTACACCTCCTCGCCGACCGCGTCCTTCGCCGGCCCCTTGGGCAGCAGCTCGGTGCGCAGGAACGCCGCGAGGTCCGTGTACGCCCGCGACGCGGCCGCGGCACCCGCGTCGAGCTCGGCGCGCAGGCTGTCCGGGCCGCCGGCCGCGAACTCGGCGAAGAAGCCCTCGCCCCACTTCGCGCACTGGTCGGCGACCTTCGCGACCTGCCGCCGCGCGGAGACGTGCCCGCGCTCCGCCGCGTACCGCAGGCCGGCCTGGTAGCTCGCCATGGTCGCCGGCAAGCGGGACAGGCGGGTCGCGATCGTCGCCCAGTCCTCCTCGGTGTTCGCCGGCATGAGGTCGAACGTCTCGCGCAGGTCCTGCGGCGCGCTGGCCAGCACGTTCAGGTCGCCCTCGACCAGCCCGGCGTCGTAGATCTCGTTGTCGATGCCCAGCCGCTCCGTGAACACCGCCTTGGCCACCCGCTCCCGCTCGTCGGCCGGCTCGACGTCCGCGACCTCGCGCAACGCCCGCCGCGCCAGCTCGGCCCGCGCGGCACAGCCCTCCGGGGACAGGTCCGGCAGCTGGTCGTCGTACCCGGGGATGCCCAGCGCGGTGGCGGTCGTGGGCGCGAGACGGGCGTAGGCGTCCACATACGAGTTGGCGATGCGGTGCACGGTCATGGCGCGGACGGTACTCACCCGGTAAGCGGCGAGCACGGGATTTCGCCACCACGTGTGCTGCTGGCAGGATGGCGCGGTGCGCAGCGCCTCCAGAGTGGTCGGGATGATTGTGCTGTTCAGCGTGCTCATGTGCGGGCTGTCCGGCTGCTTGCGGGTCCACGCGGCGCTCGCCGTGTCCCCGGACGACAAGGTCTCCGGCGAGTTGATCGTCGCGACCGTCCAGACGAACGACCAGGACAACGGGCCGACGCTGACCATCCCGCCCGAGCTCAACGACCGGGTGCGCACGGAGAAGTACCTCCAGGACGGCTACGTCGGGCAGCGGGTGACGTTCTCGGGGCTGCGGTTCGTGGACCTGGCGCAGCTGGTGCAGACGATCTCGGAGGTCAAGCAGTACCGGCTGTCGCTGCGGCGGGCCGGGGACCTCGTGACGCTGGCCGGGTCCATCGACCTCACGCAGGTGCCCGCGGACCGGGCGGACGTCCAGATCAAGATCGCGTTCCCCGGCTCGGTGATCCGCACGGACGGCGACGAGGACAAGGGCACGGTCAGCTGGTCGCCGAAGCCGACCTCGGTCACCGAGTTCAACGCCGTCGCCCAGTACTCCAGCGACGGCGGCAACTCGTGGGTGAGGTGGGCGCTGCTGGTCGGCGGCGCGGCCCTGCTGGCCGCGGTCGTGGCCACGCTGCTCGCCCTGATCGCGCACCGCCGCAGCGTGAGCGCCGACCGCGCCCAGGCCGCCGCCGCCCGTTAGCCGACCGGCTGGGCCGTGCGGCCCGGGACGAGGCCCAGGCGCTCGACCACGATCTCCTTCGTCGCCTTCGAGCGGTTGAACGTGTAGAAGTGCAGGCCAGGCACGCCCTCGGCCAGCAGCCGCTCGCACAGCTCCGTGGTCACGTTCATGCCCTCCTCGCGGAAGGCCTTTGGATCGCCGGACAGCGGGTCCATGCGCGCGGCGAGGGCCGGCGGCATCGACGCGCCGGACAGCTCCACCGTCTTGGCCAGGATCTTCGGCGTGGTCAGCGGCATGACGCCCGGCAGCAGCAGCGTCTCGCAGCCCGCCGCGGCCACCCGGTCGCGCAGGCGCAGGAAGTCCTCCGCCTCGAAGAACAGCTGGGCGATCGCGAAGTCCGCGCCCGCGCGCAGCTTGCGGACCAGGTACTCCGTGTCCGTGTCCAGGTCCGCGGAGCGCGGGTGACCGTACGGGAACGCGGAGACGCCGACGCAGAAGTCACCGAGCGAGCGGACGAGCCGGACCAGCTCCTCGGCGTACTCGAGGCCGTCGGGGTGACGGACCCACTCGCCGTTGGGGTCGCCGGGCGGGTCGCCACGCACGGCGAGGACGTTGCGGATGCCCAGCGAGGCGTACCAGCCGATGACGTTGCGCAGTTCGGTCACCGACTGGTCGACCGCGGTGAGGTGGGCCATCGACACGAGCGTGGTCTCGGTCACCACGCGGCCGGTGGTGCGGATCGTGCGGTCGCGGCTGGAGCCGCCGGCGCCGTAGGTCACCGACACGAACGCCGGGTCCAGGCCCTCCAGCGAGCGGATGGCGTTCCACAGCCGCAGCTCGTCCGCGTCGTCGCGCGGGGGCATGAACTCGACGGAGAACACCGGTCGGTCACCGGGGATGCGATCCACCACCGACGTCATGCCGCCCCCTCGCCAGCACCGTGGCGGCCCGAGCGCTCGTGATTCGCTCCGCAAGCTCCGCTCATGGAAAACAGGGTAGTGAGTGGAGCTATAGGCGGTCTCAAGCCCACCCCGCCCATGCGTGGCGCCCGCTGAACACGCAGGATGGGCACGTGACCCTGGAGATCGACGGCGACATCGACACCGCCGTGCACCGGCAGGTCGAGGTCGTGCTCCGCCGCTACCTCGCGCAGCGGCGCGCCGAGCTTCCCGAGCTGGCGCAGACGTTCGCCGCCGCCGTGGACACGCTGTCCGACTTCGCGCTGCGTGGCGGCAAGCGGATCCGGCCCACCTTCGCCTGGTGGGGCTGGCGCGCCGCGGGCGGCGAGGGCAGCGGACCGCGGGCCGAAGCCGTGCTCACGGCGGTCACCGCGCTCGAGCTGATCCAGACGTGCGCGCTCGTCCACGACGACCTCATGGACGCCTCCGAGCTGCGCCGGGGCCGGCCGACCGTGCACGTCCGGTTCACCGGCGCGCACCGCGCGGGCGCGTGGCTCGGCGAGCCGGAACGCTTCGGCATGGCCGCCGCCATCCTGCTCGGCGACCTCGCGCTGGCGTGGGCGGACGACCTGTTCACCGGCGCGCCCCTGCCCGAGGAGATGCGGCGGGCGGCCCGGGAGCCGTGGCTCGCCATGCGGGCCGAGATGTTCGCCGGCCAGTACCTGGACGTGCTCGCGCAGGCCGAGGGCGACGAGTCCGAGGACCGCGCGCTCGGCGTGGCGCGGCTCAAGACCGCCGCCTACACCGTCGAGCGGCCGCTGCACCTCGGCGTCGCGTTCGCCGGCGCCGGCCAGGACACCGTCGACGCGGTCCGCACGTTCGGCACGGACATCGGCGTCGCGTTCCAGCTGCGGGACGACCTGCTCGGCGTGTACGGCGACACCGAGGTCACCGGCAAGCCCGCCGGCGACGACCTGCGGGAGGGCAAGCGCACGCTGCTCGTGTCGCTGGGCCTGCGCTACGCCGAGGAGGCCGGCCGGCACGCGGAGGCGGACCTGCTCCGCGCCGCGCTCGGCGACCCGGACCTCACCCGGGGGACCATCGAGCGCGTGCGGGAGCTGCTGGTCGAGGTCGGCGCGGTGGACGAGCTGGAGCGGCGGATAGCCGCCCTCACCAACTCCGGGATGGCCGCGCTCGACGCGTCCGGGCTGGCCGAGCCGGGCCGCACCCGGCTCGCGGACCTCGCGATCGCCGCGACCAGGCGGGACCGCTGAATGCGGAGGGTCGACGGCCCCACCGACCACGTGGTCGTGGTCGGTGCCGGGCTGTCCGGGTTGTCCGCGGCGCTGCACCTGCTCGGCGCGGGCCGGCGGGTGACCGTGCTGGAGGCCGCGCCGCGGGTCGGCGGCCGGGCCGGCGGCGAGGCGCTGGGTGACTACCGCATCGACACCGGCGCGTCCGTGCTGACCATGCCGGAGCTGCTGGACGAGGCGTTCGCGGCCGTCGGCTCGTCCCTGGCCGAACGGGTCGAGCTGACCAGGCTCGACCCGGCCTACCGCGCGCACTTCGCCGACGGCAGCACCATCGCCCTCCACACCGACGCGGCGGCCATGGAGGCCGAGGTCCGGCGCGTCGCCGGCCCCGCGGAGGCGGACGGCTACCGGAGGCTGCGGGCGTGGCTGACCGAGCTGTACCGGACCGAGCGCGACACGTTCATCGGCGCCAACTTCGACTCGCCCCTCGACCTGGTCTCCCCCGGGCTCGCGCACCTGACCGCGCTCGGCGGGTTCGGCCGGCTCGGCGCGAAGATCGGCCGGTTCCTGGCCGACGAGCGGCTGCGGCGGCTGTTCTCGTTCCAGTCGCTGTACGCGGGCGTGGCGCCGCGGCACGCGCTGGCCGTGTACGCCGTGATCGCCTACATGGACACCGTCGCGGGCGTGTGGTTCCCGCGCGGCGGGGTGGCCGCGGTCCCCGAGGCCATGGCCGCCGCGGCCACCGACGCCGGCGCGGACGTGCGGCTGTCGACCGGCGCGGCGTGGCTGGAGCGGCGGGGCGACCGGGTCGTGGCCGTCCGCACCACGCACGGCGAGCGGATCCCCTGCGACGCGCTCGTGCTCACCCCCGACCTGCCGGTCTCCTACCGGCTGCTCGGCATGGCCCCGCGCCGCCCGCTGCGGCCGCGCTGGTCGCCGTCGGCGGTGGTCCTGCACGCCGGCCTGACCCGTACGTGGCCGCTGCTGGGACACCACACGGTGTTCTTCGGCGAGCACTGGGACCGCACGTTCGACGAGATCCTCCACCGGGGCCGGCTGATGAGCGACCCGTCGCTGCTCGTCACCCAGCCCTCCCGCACCGACCCCGGCCTCGCGCCAACCGACCGGCACGTGGTCTCGGTGCTCGCGCCGTGCCCGAACCTGGAGACCGCGCGGTTCGACTGGCCCCGGATCGGGCCGGCGTACCGGGCCGAGCTGGGTCGGGTGCTGGAGCGGCGCGGGCTCGCCGGGTTCGACGGCGCGGTCGAGGTCGAGCGGCTCGTCACCCCCGCGGACTGGGCCGGCGCCGGGCTCGGCGCCGGCACCCCCTTCTCACTCGCGCACACGGTCGGCCAGACCGGCCCGTTCCGGCCGCGGAACCTGGTCCGGGGCGTGGCCAACGCCGTGCTGGCCGGGTGCGGCACGACGCCGGGCGTCGGCATCCCGCCGGTGGTGATCTCCGGCCGGTTGGCCGCGCAGCGAGTGGTCGGACCACGCGTCGGGGCCGGTGTGGGCCGATCCCGGCACGTGGCCGTCCGATGAGTTGGGATACTCCTGTCGGCATGGGCCGAACGGACCGACAGGCGCGCCTGGATGGAGAGTCGCACGATGGCCAGAAGATCGCGCCTGATCGCGGTGCTCACGGCGGGTCTGCTCGCGCTGACCGCCTGCACGAACGAGGTGCCGGGCAGCGCCAGCGGGGTCGAGATCGGCCCGCTCACGACGAAGGAGGCGACCGCGGCGGCCCTGTCGGGCTTCGCCGAGTCGGCCGCCGTGCGCTACCAGGGTGACCTGGTCGCCGCCGACGGCGCCAAGCTCACCGCGGACGTGACCGCGACGAGCGGCGGCGAGGTGTTCGGCACGATCACCGTCGACGGCCTCGGCGCGACGATCGTGGTGCTCGACAAGACCCTGTTCCTCAAGGGCGCGCCCGAGTTCTGGTCCGCCATGGCCGCCCGTTTCGGCGTCACGTCCGGCGACGGCACCGCGCTCGGGAACCGCTGGGTGAAGCTGCCGACCGTGCTGCTCGGCGTCGAGTTCGCGGACATCTTCACCCCGGACGTCGTCGCGCGCACCGCCGGCAAGGCCGTCCGGGACGCCGACGAGGAGCTGACCACCAAGACCACGGCGGTGGGCTCGGTGCCGGCGCTGGAGGTGCCGGTCACCGGCGGCACCGTCTACCTCGCCAAGGACGCGCCGCACGGCCTGGTCAGCCTCAGCATCGACGAGATCGGCACCGCGGCGAACACCAAGGCCAGGGACATGAAGGTCACGGTCACCGACGTGTCCGCGAACGTCAACCAGATCTACACCGACCTCGCGAACCAGGCGAAGAACGAGCTGGGCACCGCGGTCGACGCGCTCACCTCGATCACCCAGGGCGGCAACCACTTCGACGCGTGCGGCGCGGCCAGCTGCACGATCGCCGTGGACGTCACCAACCCGTCGAAGAAGGCGGTGCGGGTGCACCTGAAGGCCGACTGGACGGGTGACAACACGTCGCTGGGCAGCTGCGAGCAGATCTCCGACCCGCTCGCGCCGGGCGGGTCGCTGGCGATGAACTGCGCGCTCACCTCGCCGCAGTGGGTGAGCTTCTACCAGCGGGCCAACTCGGTGCCCGGCACCCACCCGTACGGCGCGGTGTGGACCGCGCTCGCGCTGGCCGACCCGCCGGACGCGGCGTCGCTGGCGGCGCTGGCCGGCGCGGCGCCGGCGGACCCGAAGAAGAAGCGGGAGTCCGAGAAGGGCTACGCCGTGTACCAGATCGGCAACGCGGGCGGCGTGTGGAAGTACGGCGTGGCGCCGGCCCGGTACTGGCGGGACAACGCCAAGGAGCAGCTGCGGGCCTGCCTGGGCATCAGCCAGTCGGTGTGCACGTACTCGCTGGTCACCACCGCGGAGAACGCGGTGTCCGCGTACGGGCTGGTCAACCAGCTGGTCACCGCCTACGTCAAGGACAAGGGCAAGTGCCCGGCCGGCCAGTGGGTGAGCTGCGCCAGGTGACGGTGCCGTTCGGCGCCTCGTCCGACCGCTGAGCGGAGGCGAGGCAATCCGACACAGCCTGCCCTCGCGGCGGCCGGAGCGCTGCCCTTTGGGGTAGCTCGGGGCTCCCGTTAACCCGGACCGCGATGACTGCCCCCCACGGCGCCGAACGGCCATCCTCCCTGGTACGGGCCACGGAGGTCGTGGGCCGGTCACCGTGAGAGGAACGACGATGACGGTGCCAGACGGAGCCCAGCTCTCCGAGGACGGCAAGTATTGGTGGGACGGTGCCGACTGGCAGCCGGTGCCCGAGGATGGCGGCGGGTCGACCGAGGTCGGCCAGCTCAGCGACGACGGCAAGTGGAAGTGGGACGGCAGCGAGTGGCAGCCCGTCGACGAGGGCGACGGCACTGGCACTGACGCCGCCGACGGCACTGACGCCGGCGCTGGCGACGGCACTGGCACTGGTGACGGCACTGGCGAGGGCGGCGGTGACCTGGCCGGCGCGCTGGCCGAGCAGGGCATCGAGATCTCGGCCGACGCCGCGGACCCCGGCTACATCCAGCAGATGTACGACCACCTGAACAACTTCTACAACGAGTTGGACGACAAGGGGCAGGCGATCGTGGACTCGCTGGCCCGCAACGGCGCGGACACCATCCTCGCCGACCCGGAGGTCGGTCTGGTCGCCCAGGACGACCCGCTGATCGCCGCGTTCGCCAACAACGACAAGACGCTCGGCGAGTCGCTGCAGGCGACCGGCGAGGCACTGCAGCAGGTCCAGGGCTGAGAGGGGATGACCGATGTCGTGGGATGAGTTCACCGCGTGCGCCAGCGAGGACGGCGTGATCCTCCAGGAAGCCGGTGAGGACGCGATCAAGCAGCTCACCGACCTGTGGGAGTCGCAGCCGTGGTACATCAAGGCGGCCCTGTCGAAGGCGGCCGAGTACGGCGGCGGCCTGCTGGAGGAGGCGCTGGCCGCGGCCGGCATCCTGGCCTCCGAGGCCATCGCCGCGGCGGCCACGGGTGTCGGGCTCGGCGCGATGGTCGCCGTGATCGCCGACTGTTACGACAAACTGTGACGTTGTGACGTTGTGACGCAAGGGATCGCGCTGGCGCTGGCCGTACTGCTGGTCAGCGCCGGCCTACCCAAACTGTGGCGCCCCGAGCACGTGGCCGGGGCGCTGCGGCGTGTCTTCGGTCAGCGCTTCCCGGTGCTGCTGCGCCGGCTCGGCCAGGCGCTCGGGCTGTGGGAGCTGCTGCTCGCCGCGGCCATCGTCGTGGTCGGCGGCCGGGTGGTCGGGATCGCCGTCGCCGTGACGTTCGCGGGGTTCCTCGGGTTCGTGGTCGCGGCCGTGCGGCGGGGGTCGTCGTGCGGGTGCTGGGCGTCGTTCAGCGAGGGACCGGCCGGCGGCGCGGAGCTGGCCCGCACGGGTGTGCTGGCCGCGGGCGCGGGATGGCTCGCGGTCGGCGGGTGGCCGCTCGGTCCCGGGTGGGCCGCGGTCGGCTGGGCGGCGGCGTTCCTGGCGCTCACCTGGCTCGCCACCGTCGTCGGCGGCCGGGTCGCGCCGGTGCGGTCGGCCCGCGTCGCGCGCCGGCTGACCCTGCGTGCGGCCCCGACACGCCGAGGCCGGGTACTCGCCCGGCTGGCGTTCCTGCTGGGGTTCGTGCACACGGGGACCACCGCCGAGCGGCGCCGCTACCTCGACGCCCTGGCGGCCGCGCGAGCCGCGGGACCGGTGCCACGGGAGCGCGTCGTCGCCCCGCGCCCACCGACGAAGGCGCCGTTCGCTCCGCACGCCTCAGCCAGAGCCGACGGCCGCCCCGCAAGCCCCGCTCAACGCGACACTCGCCTCGCAAGCCCCGCACAGAACGACGTTCGCCCCGCGCGCTCTACCCAAAGCGACGTTCGCTTGGCTAGCCCCGCACAGCGCGATGCTCGCTCCGCAAGCTCCGCCCAGCGCGATGCTCGCTCCGCAAGCTCCGCCCAACGCGATGCTCGCCCCGCAAGCTCCGCCCAAAGCGACGCTCGCTCCGCAAGCCCCGCCCAACGCGATGCTCGCTCCGCAAGCTCCGCTCAGAACGCCAGTGCCTGAGCGCGGCGCTTGACCTCGCGGCCGCCCGTGGCACGCAGTGCCTCGATGGGGGTGCCGCCCGGCAGGGTGTCGTCCGGCTCGAAGAGCCAGCGGAGCATGTCCTCCGGGGTGAAACCGGCGTCGCCGAGCACCGTTATCGTGCCCGGTAGGCCCTTGACAATCTGGCCGTCCGCGGTGAGGAACGGCGTCGGCACGCCCAGCACCTGGTCCCTGCGGACCGCGAGTAGCTGGCCGTCCCGCAACGCCTGCCGCACCTTCGTGATCGGCAGCCCCAACCGGTCGGCCACTTCGGGCA
>NZ_JBJMIE010000488.1:0-53616 GCF_045807065.1 Actinophytocola sp.
AGCAGCTCGGCCGGGTCGCCGGGGCCGCCGAGCACCCAGTCGTTCACCCGCAGGCCCTCGGCGAAGCCGGACTCCATGACGAACGCGGTGAACCCCAGCTCGGCCACGAGGAACCGGGTCAGCCGGTGGCGGAGCTGGTAGAACTCGTGGATCCGGTGGGTGCTCTCGCCGATGGCCACGACCCGGGCGTCGCCGACGACGTCCCGCAGCGGGGCCAGGTCACCGAAGTCGTCGGTGCCGGCGTCGTCGGGGTCGGGCGTGCGGAGCGCGTGGGCGTGGTCGTGCAGCCACTGCGCGATCATGACCGGGCCTGCCTGACGAGGTCGACGATCGCGACCATGTCGCCGGGCTCCAGCCAGTCGACCCGATCGCTCAGGTACTCGTCGATGCGGGTGCCGTGCTCCTGCCACGCCACCCCGCTGGTGGCCCCGATCTGCTCGTCGACGTGCGGCCGCCCGGTGCGGAACGCCCCGGTGACCCGCTCCCAGCGCGCGGCCAGCTCCCGGACCGCGGGGTCCGCGGGCGGGGTGCCGGTCACCACGTGCCGCTTCAGCTCCCTGACGACCTCGACCCACTCCGACCGCAGCGCGTCCACCGTGTCCGCACCCAGCTCGGCGCGGCGCTCGGCCAGGGCGTCGCGCTGCTCGGCGGAGAGCTGGCCGTACAGCTGGCCGGTCAGCTCCAGCGTGCTCAGGAACCTCGCCGGCGCCGGCATGGTCTCGCCGGCCAGCTGGTCCACCAGCCCCCGTACCCGCGCCCGCACCTCGGCGAGCTGCCTGGCCCTGACCTCCAGGTCCGCGAGCTGTGCCTGGAGCAGGTCACGCAGGGCCGCGAGGTCCTCGGCCCCGCGTGCCAGCACCCGCCCCACCTCGTCCAGCGACAGGCCGAGCTGGGTCAGCGCCCGCACCCGGTACAGCCGGCGCACGTCGTCCCCGGTGTAGCGGCGGTGCCCCGACGCCGTCCGGTCGCTCGCCGAGACCAGGCCGATCTCGTCGTAGTAGTACAGGGTCCGGATCGTGACCCCGCTGGCCTTCGCCAGGTCCCCGATGGTCCAGTGCTCGTTCACACGGCGAACGTAGAACCTCCCGTCGCGGTAGGTTCAAGACCGGCAGGTCTCTGGTCGATCATGTGGGTGTCTGGATACGGTTGCGCTATGGCTGGGCGGGTGTGGACGTGGCTGCTCGACTTCGCGCCGACGCGCGAGGCGATGCGGCGCGAGGTGCGGGTCGCGGTCGACCTGGTCATGGACGAGACCGAGAACGCGCACGCCCGGCTGCGCGAACGGCACCGCGCCGCGCTGGCCAACGCCTCGAGGCAGGCGGACGAGCTGCGGGCGAAGGTCGAGGAGCTGACCGCCGCCAGGGCCGAGTTGCTGGGCGACAACGCCACTCTGCGTGGTCAGGTGGCCGAGCTGGAGGAGGCCGCGCAGCGGGACGTGACGGAGCGTGAGGAGATCACCCAGCTGCTCATGCGTGAACAGGAGGCCGCCGTCCACCGCCAGTGGGAGGGCTCGACGGCCGACGTGTTCTGCTGCCAGTCCTGCTGGGCGTTCTGGGTCCTGAGCACCACGCCCGACAGGCTGACCAGCCAGGTCCGCGGTCCGTACGGCCGGCACGACCCCACGTGCGCGGTGTGCGCGGACCCGGTGGTGGTCCTCCCGGCGGCGAAGAACGTGGTGCTCCGCCGCGGCGCCGAGGACCGCGTCCCCCGTTCGAGCCTCGGTGACGCTCCGCGCACGGATACCGCGGTGGCCAGCGCGGAGCTGTCCGCCATCGCCGACGGCCTGGCCCGGCTGCCGAAGGTCGCGAGCCGCACGGTGGCGTGGATCGCGGCCGACCTGACCGGCGACCCCGAACTCCCGGCGAAGGTCCTGAACGAGATCGCCACCCGCACCACGATGCCGGTGCCGCTCGACGGCATCGTGGCGGGCATCCGGGCCTTCGTCGAGGTCGGCGCCCCGAAGCCGACCCCGTGACGCGCGGCTGGTCCAGCGCCGGCCGCGGCGCGGTACTCGTGACCGCCGACGATCCGGCCGCTGGGCGATGCCCGCGTTCGCCACGACGTCGAGCCCCCCGGCTCGTTCACCAGCTCCTCGACGGCACGCTCGACCGGTGCCGCCGAGCCGACGACGTCACACTGCCCGCCACGGCTCGCCACCTCGGCGAGCAGCGACAGCCAGCGCCCCCCGGGCGCCCTCGCCGGACAGGCGTTCGTGAGCGCGGCGCCGATCCCGGGCCGAGGCCGACGAACAGCCCACCGCTGATCGTGGGCGACCCTCCGCCGGACTGATGTTTGCTCTGGCGGGCTCAATGGGTAACCTCAGGTGAGGTTTTGGGAGCGCTCCCATTACCGAAACTTTCATAGTCCGCCGATTCCCGGGAGTGTCGCAATGAGGCGTCTCGTCCCCACCGCAGTCATCGCCGGCCTGGTGGCCGCCGTGGTCTCCGTGCTCGGGGCCCAACCCGCCAGTGCCGCCACGATCTGTGACAAGTTCGGCTCCACCCGCGTGCAGAACGGCCGCTACATCGTCCAGAACAACGTCTGGGGAGCCGACACGACCCAGTGCATCGAGACCAGCGACAGCGGCTTCCGCGTCACGCAGGCCAACCACAACAAGCCGACCAACGGCGCGCCCGCGTCCTACCCGTCGATCTACTTCGGCTGCCACTACGGCAACTGCAGCACGAACAGCGGGCTGCCGCGGCAGGCCAACACGAGCGCGTTCACGGCCATGCGCACGAGCGTCAGCATGTCCTACCCCGGCTCGGGCACCTTCGACGCCGCCTATGACATCTGGTTCGACCCGACCCCACGCACGGACGGCCAGAACACCGGCGCCGAGATCATGATCTGGCTCAACCGCCAGGGCTCGATCCAGCCCGTCGGCTCCCGCGTCGCGACGGTCAGCATCGCGGGCGGCACCTGGGACGTGTGGTTCGGCAACATCGGCTGGAACGTCGTCTCCTACGTCCGCACGTCGACGACCAACTCGCTGAGCTTCGCCGTCGACGACTACTACCGTGACGCCATCGCCCGCGGCTACGCCCAGCGCGCCTGGTACCTCACGAGCATCCAGGCCGGCTTCGAACCGTGGGTCGGCGGCGCCGGCCTCGCGGTGAACAGCTTCTCGGTCAGCTAGGCGTAGTACTTCGCGAAGTCGAGGGCGCTGTGGGCGGGGCGGCCGGCGAGCCGGGAAACCGTGTCGTGCACGGGGATGACCAGCTCGCCGGTCGCCACGCGCGCCAGCGCCTCGGCCAGGAACGTCGCGTAGTCGGCCGTGAAACCGCGTGCCACCATCAGGTCCACGAACTCGGCCGCCGGCACCGGCGCGTAGGTGACCGGCCGGCCGAGACCTTCCGCCAACGCGGCCGCCACCTCGTGGTGGGTCAGCGCCGCGGGGCCCGTGATCGGCAACGCCCCGGTCGGGCCGTCAGCGGCCAGTGCGGCCACGCCCACGGCGGCCACGTCCCGGGCGTCGACGAACGGGATCCGTCCCTCCCCGGCCGGCAGCCGCAGCTCGCCGGAGTCGACCATGCCCGCGAACGAGCCGTGCGTGAAGTTGTCCAGGAACCAGGTGGGCCGCAGCGACGCAGTGTGCGCCGGCAGCCCGAACAGGGTGTCCTCGGCCAGCCGCAGCGGGCTGTCCGCCTCCGCCTCCGTGACGTCCAGGCTGGACAGCAGCACGACCCGGCCGACACCCGCGGCCGCGACCGCCGACAGCAGTGCCGGCGTCCGTTCCGGCGCACCGGGATGGTTGAACGGGATCAGCACGTACGCCGCGTCACTGCCGGCCGCCGCGGTGGTCCACGTCCGCTCGTCGTCCCAGTCGAACGGCTCCAGCGACCCGTGGGCGGCCGCCCGGCGCCCGGCCGCCCGCACCCGCCAGCCGCGCGAGACGGCGTAGCGGGCGACGTGGCGGCCGGTCTTACCGGTGGCACCGAACACGGTGACGGTGTACTGACTCATGCGGCGGCTTTCTCCCATGACATCGGCAGGTCGAACAGCCTGCCATAGCCCGCGGCCACGGCCGGCACGCCGGCGACCCGCAGGCAGTGCCACAACGCCGCCTGGTTGGACGTCACCACCGGCACCCCGAGGTCCGCCTCCAGTGGCGCCACCGCGTCCGCCGCCAGCAACCCGTTGCCCAGCACGGCGACCCCGTCCGCGTCCGCCGGCAGGAGTGTGCGGACCTGCCGGTACAGTTCGTCCGCCCGCACCTCCTGCTGCCCGTTCGCGTCCCACACCTGCCAGGGCTCCCTGTCGCGCCACGCCGGACCGAGGTCGTAGCGGACCAGCCCCGCCGGCGCGAGGCCCGCGTCCTGGAAGTAGGCAAGCGCGTGGGTGGCGATGAGGTCGTTGAACCACGGCGGTGCCACGAGGAACGGCCGTCGCACACCCGTCGCCGCCAGCGCCGCGCGGACCGCCCCGGCCGCGGTGCCGACCGGGCACCCGTGCGCCTTCTCGCTCGCCGCCGCCGCGAACGCGTCGTCGAAACCGAGGCCGCCGAAGAAGCTGCCGGTGACGAAGCACAGGGTGATCGCGTCCAGGCCGATCCGGCCGAGGTAGTCGAGCCCCTGCGCGATGTCCGGGGACTCGACCACCGTCCGGGCCGGGTCGTCGCCGTAGCTGCCCGACCCGTGCTGGCGGGGGCTCGCGAACCGGGCGGCGTGCACGGTCACCCCGGCCGGTGCCATCGCCTGGAACTCGACCTCCGGCACGGTGTCCTTGTCGATGACGAGGATCCCGATCCGGGCCCGCCAGCCGACCGCGGGTCGGAACGACATCACGCCACCTTCTCGATCGGCTTCAGCGTCGCGACCGGCTTCGCCCCCCAGGACAGGCGGTTCTCGGCGATCGCCAGGCCGACCATCACGGTGGCCACGCCGGCCAGCATGTTCCAGGTGATGCTGTCGCCGAGCAGCGTCGTGCTGGCCACCGCGCCGACCACCGGCACGAGGTAGTTCACCGAGGACGCCGTCGCCGCGCCGAGGTCGGTGATCAGCCGGAAGTACAGCACGTACGCCGCACCGGTGCCGAAGAAGCCGAGCAGCAGCACGCTCACCACGACCGGCCACGAGAACGACGGCGTCGCCCAGCCGAACGCCGGCAGCGTGATCGACTGCAGCACGAGCGCCATGACCACCTGGCCGCAGGCCTGCGCGACCGGCGACAACCCGTGCGGCACCAGGAACTTGCGGATGTAGACGGTCTGCGCGGCGTAGCTGCACGCCGCGCCGATCACGGCCAGCTGCCCGGTCAGCTCACCGGACGCGCCCTGCCACGGCGCCACGATCAGCGCCACGCCAGCGAAACCCAGCACGAACCCGGCGAGCTTGCGGCCGCTCACCCGCTCCGACGGCAGGAACACGGTCACCGCGGCCAGGGTGGCCAGCGGCAGCACCGCGATCAGCATGCCGGCCATCGCCGCGCTCGTGTGCTGCTCGCCGTAACCCAGCAGCAGGAACGGGATCACCATGCCCAGCGCGGAGGAGACCGCCAGGTGGCCCCACACGCGGCCGATCCGCGGCAGGCTGATGCTCCACAGCAGCAGGATCGCGACCAGGAACACCAACCCGAGCCCGAGCCGCCCCAGTACGAGCTGGGTGGGCGTGAGCCCTTCCAGCGCCGCCTTGATGAACGTGTAGCTCGTACCCCAGATCGTGCCCAGCAACAGGAACTGCAGCACGTTCGTGCGACTCATCACTGAACTCCAGGTAGTTCGGGAATGCTGGCCAGACCGACCGCGAGGGACTCCTCGCTCACCGAGTCGTCCGGCAGGGTGCCGGCGGCGAAGCGTTGGTAGGCCCCGAGGTCGAAGTTGCCGTGGCCCGTCAGTCCGAAGAGGATGGTCTTCTCCTCCCCGGTCTCCCGGCAGCGCACGGCCTCGTCGATCGCCGTGCGGATCGCGTGCGTCGCCTCCGGCGCGGCGAGCACGCCCTCGGCACGCAGGAAGAACACGCCGGCCTCGAAGGCCCGCTTCTGCGACTCCGCGACCGCCTCCATGTGCCCCAGCTCGACGACCCAGCTGATCAGCGGCGCGATGCTGTGCGCGCGCAGCCCACCTGCGTGCACCGGCGGCGGCACGAAACCGTTGCCCAGCGTGTGCATCCGCTGCAGCGGGGTCATCCCACCGGAGTCGGAGTGGTCATAGGCGATCTTGCCGCGCGTCAGCGTCGGACACGCGGTCGGCTCGACCGCGATCAACCGGACGTCGCGCCCGCCCGCCAGCTTCTCGCCGAGGAACGGGAACGCGAGGCCCGCCAGGTTGCTGCCGCCGCCGGCACAGCCGATCACGATGTCAGGGTAGTCGTCCAACAGCTCCAGTTGGCGCTTCGCTTCCTGGCCGATTACCGTCTGGTGGAGGCAGACGTGGTTCGCCGCGCTGCCGCGGGTGTAGCCGGCGTCCGGGTTGTCGAACACGACCTGCAGCGCCTCGGACTTCGCGACCGCGAGGCTGCCGGGGTGGTCCGGGAACTGGGCGAGGGTGGCCCGACCCGGGGCGGTCTCGTTGCTGGGGCTGGGAATGCACTCCGAGCCGAACGTCTCCATCATGGTCTTGCGGTGCGGCTTCTGCTCCGCGGACACCCGCACCTGGAAGACCTTGGCCTTCATGTCGAACAGCGACGCGGCGAAGGCGATGGCGGCACCCCACTGGCCCGCGCCGGTGTCGGCGACGACCGTGCTCCTGCCGGCCTGCTTGTTGTAGTACACCTGCGGCACCGAGCTGTTCGGCTTGAAGCTGCCGGTCGGGGCGTCGCCCTCGTACTTGTAGTAGATGCGGGCGGGCGTGTTCAGCTCGCGTTCCAGCCGGCGGGCCCGGAACAGCGGGGTCGGCCGCCACTGCGCGTAGATCTGCCGGACGTCCTCCGGGATCGCGATCTCCCGCTCCCTGCTGAACTCCTGCTCGACGAGCGCCGGCGCGGTCGTGCGCATCATGTCTTCCGGCGTGATCGGCCGGCCCGTCTCCTTGTTGATCGCCGGCGCCATCGGGGGCAGGTCGGCGGCGATGTTGTACCAGGTGCGCGGCAGCTCGTTCTGCGGCAGCTGGTAGCGGATCTGCTCGGTCATGACGTCTCCTCGTTGGTGCCGGTGCGCCGCGGCGTCTGGTGGTTCGCTCCGCAAGCTCCGCTCACCGCGGACCTCCCGCGGCGAGCAGCGCGCGCTGGTCGGCGGACTCCTCTTCCAGGGAACCGGTCGCGGTCTTCGTGTTGCTGGCGAACAGCTTCGGGTGGTGGGTCTGGAAACCACCGATCACGAGGTCGTACGGGAAGTCGTCGAACTCGCCGTGCCAGCGCACGAACTCCATGTGCTGGCGGCCTTCCTCGTCGTAGGGGTGGTAGACCGCGTCGGAGTGGCCGTCGAAGTCGAGCGGCCGGATCTTGTAGAGCCTGCACAGCGTCTTGGTGAACACCGGGGTCGCCTTGAGCCAGCGGCCGTTGAGGTAGACCTGGGTGAGGCTGTGGAACCGGAACAGGTCGCCGCCGACCAGCTCGCGCAGCCGCGGCGAGGCGAGGTGGTTGCGGACGTCGCCGTAGGTGACGCGGCTGGGGATGCCGATCGCGCGCAGGGTGGCGGCGTAGACGAGCGCCTTGTGGATGCAGAAGCCGAAGCCGCGCTCGATGATCGCGCTCGCCTTCATGCCCGCCCGGGACAGGTCGTTGCCGTACACCTCGTACCGCAGCCCGTCGCGCACCGCGTAGTACAGCCTGACGGCGTCGCCGACCGGGTCGCGCTCGGTTCCCTCGAGGGTCTTCGCGACGAACGCCCGCACGGTCTCGGACTCGTGGTCCAGGAACTCCGTGGGGTTGAGGAGATCGGCCAGGTTCTCGGACACGTTCGGTCCTTTCCTAGTGAGTGGGGAGTTTGAGCATCGCCGCGATGCGGCTGCGCTGGATGTCGGACGTGCCCGAGTAGATGGTGCCGCCGACCGCGTTGCGGACGTCCTTCTCGAGGCCGTACTCGGCCATGTAACCGTTGCCGCCGAAGACGTTCACGGCCGCGATGGCCGTCGACAGGTTGGCCTCGCTCGCGACCAGCTTCGCGATGGCGAGGTCCGTGGTGATCGTCTCGCCGCGCTGGAGCTTCTCCGCGGTGTCGTACAACCACTTCCGGGCGGTCTCGGTCGCGATCTTCATGTCGACGATCCGGTTCTGCACGGACTGGTTGGCGCCGATGGGCCGGCCGAACTGGTGGCGTTCGCCCGCGTACTCGACGCAGCGGTCGACGCGATGGGCCATCTCGCCGACGTTCACGACGAAGGAGAGCAGGATCTCCCACTTCATCACGTGGTCGAGGATGAGGAAACCCATGCCGCGCCGGCCGATCACGTGGCTGTCCGGCACGAAGCAGTCGTCGAGGAACACCTCGGCCATGGGGGAGGTCTTCATGCCCATCTTGGCGATGGGCCGCCCGACCGACAGGCCCGGCGAGTCGGCCGGCACCAGGAACGTGGTGATGCCCAGCGGCCCTCCGTTCGGGTCGGTGCGGGCGTAGACGACGATCAGGTCCGCGATGGGCGCGTTGGAGATGAACGTCTTGCTGCCGGAGAGGACCCAGCCGCCGTCGGTCTTCGTCGCGGTGGTCCGCATCGCGAGCGCGTCGGAGCCGCTGCCCGGCTCGCTGATCGCGTGGGCACCGATCAGCGAGCCGTCGCAGACAGCCGGCAGGTACTTCTCCTTCAGTTCCTTCGACCCGAAACGGGCCAGCGGCACGCCGGTGCTCACGATGTGGGTCGTCGTGGAGAAGAGCAACCCGCCGTCCCGGCAGCCCTGGCCGAGTCCTTCCAGCACGAACATCGTGGTGACCAGGTCCTGCCCGAGCCCGCCCCACTCCTCCGGGAAGGGCAGGCCGAGGACGCCCGAACCGCGCAGCAGTTTCCACGCGTCGTGGGAGAACTCGCCCCGCGCGTCGCGTTCGATGTGGCCTTCGTTGATCGCCTCGCAGAAGGGCGCGATGCCGTCGCGCAGTTCCCGCTGCTCTTCGGTGAACATGGTCACCACCGTCGTTTCCTTTCTCAGTAGGCCGATGAGCGGGCCTCGTCGAGGGAGTGCGTCTCGTCGCCGCGCAGTGCCGGGGTGAACATGCAGATGAGCCGCAGGTCGGTGTGCGGGGCGGCGATCAGGAAGTGCGCGTCGTGCTTGTCGAGCGCGTACATGACCCCCGGGGTGATCCGGTGGGAGTTGCCGGCCATGTCGACGACCTCGCCCTCACCCTCGACGCAGTAGCAGGCCTCGAGGTGGTTGCGGTACTCCAGCCGCGACTTGGTGCCCGCGTTGACGATGGTGTCGGTGAGGGTGTAACCCATACCGTCGGCCGCGGTCAGGAACCGGCGGGAAAGACCGTTGCCCCACTCGACGGTCTTCGCCTCTGCGATGCTGCGGACAATCATCTCGGTACTCCTTCTCCTGTGGTGATCCCGTTATGACTTCGCCGACGCGACGAGGGCGTCGATGTTCTCGACCGTGCGGAAGTTGTCCGGGGACAGGTCGAGGTCCTCGATGGAGACGTTGAACTCGTCCGCGATCCAGTCCACGACCCGCAGCAGCGCGAGGCTGTCGATGACGCCGTTCTTCAGCAGGTCGTAGTCGGGGGCGAGGTCGGTCTCCTCGACGTCCGGCAGGAACTCCCGGACGATGTACTTCGTGATCGTGTTCGTGTTCGACATGTAGGTCACCTTTTCTGCGAGTTGACGAGGAACTGCCGGTCGACCTTTCCGGTCGAGGTCCGTGGCAACGGTTCTGGTCCGATGTAGAGGGTCGAGGGGATCGCGGCGGACGGCAGCCTCTCCGCGAGGTACCTGCGCAGCACGAGGCTGTTGAGCTTGCTGCCGTCGCGGCGGCGGACCACCGCGTGCAGCCGGCGGCCCGCGTGCACGTCCGGCACGGCCACCGCGGCGGCCTCGACCACGCCCTCGGCGGCGAGCAGCACCTCCTCGACGTGCTGCAGGTACACCTGCTGGCCGCGCACCTTCACCCGGAAGTCCGCGCGTCCCTCCAGGAAGTACTCGCCGGACTCGGTGCGGCGCACCAGGTCCCCGCTGCGGAAGTACCGTTCCTGGCCGGCCAGGACGGGGTGCGGACCGAACGCGCCCGCCGGGTTGCCGTGGTACCCCGGCGACTGGAACGGCGTGCGCACGACCAGCTCGCCGACCCCGGGCCCGGTCAGGACCTCGCCGTCCGCCACGAGGTCCGCGTGCACGCCCGGCAGCGGCTCGCCGAGGGGGAGCGCCTCCCGCTGCTCGTCGCCCGGCGCCAGCTCGTACCGGAAGCTGTCGTTGGTCTCGGTGCAGCCGTAGATGTTGTGGAAGCGGGCGTGGGGGAACAACGCGTCGAGCGGGGGCAGCCGGTGGGGGTTCATGGTGTCCCCGGTGAAGATCACGTGCGCGACCGCCGGCAGCGTGTGCGTGCTCCCGGCCGCCTCCGTGAGGAGCTGGTAGAACAGCGGCACCGCCTGCACCACGTGCGGTCGCGTGTCCTCCAGGAACGCGAGCAGCGTGTCGCAGTCCGCGGCGATCTCGGGGTCGACGAGCACGACGCAGCCGCCGTGCCGCAGCGTCGCCCAGATCTCGAACAGGCACAGGTCGAAGTTGAGCGGCGCGTAGTTGAGCACCCGCCGGCCCGGGCCGACGTCGAACTCGTCGTGCACCCACCGCGTGAACCGCTCGATGCCCTGGGCGGTCAGGGGAACGAGCTTCGGCACCCCCGTCGAGCCGGAGGTCGTGAGCATGAACGGGATGTCCACTTCGGACGGTTCGAGGTCACCGGTCGGGTGGTGGTCCAGCCCGGCCTCGTCGACGACCGCAGCGGCGCCGGCCAGCTCGAACAGCGTGTCCAGCGTGTCGTTCGGCAGGGTGGGGGAGGGGAGCACGACCGTCCGGCCGGCGGCGAGGCAGCCGAGCACGAACGTCACCGCCTGGACGGACTTCTTCGCCCGCACGCCGACCGGACCGGCGGGGAGGTCCGCGACACCGGCCGCGGCGGCCCGCATGCCCGTCGCCAGCTCGCGGTAGGTGACCACCGTGTCCTGCCAGATCAGGGCGGGTGCGTCCGACTGGGTCCGGGCGTGCCCGTCAACCGCGCCGGCATTGGTTACCGTCATGACCACGCGCCTCCTTGGTAGTCCTCGGTCGTTGCCGGCGCGCCGGCCGGCACGCCGAGTCCGTGCCGCAGCGCGGCCTGGTAGAGCTGGTGGGTGAGCCACACGCCGCCGCTGGCGACGCCGAGCAGGTCGACGAGCAGGACGTCGTCGTTGGTCTCGCGACCGGGGTGCGTGCCGGCGAGGACCTGACCGAGGTCCGCGGCCGGCGGCGCGCCGCCGGGCAGGAGCCGCCGGTCGTCCACGAAGACCTGGTCGACGGGTGGGTCGAGCAGCACCGACCGTCCGGTCGCGTTGATGACCACCGCACCGGTCGGCGGCCGCCAGCCGGCCCGCGGCTGCGGTCCGGCGAGCACGACGAGGTTCGCGCCGAACACGGCGTCCGCCCCGCACTCGGCGACGGTGAGCCCGATCCCGGCGCCGTCGAGCTGCTCGGCGAGCGCGCCCGGCACCCGGGTCGGGCCGTGGACCGCGACGTGGCTGACGCCGGGGACGTGCGTGGCGAGTGCCGTGATGGACAGTCGCGCGGCGAGCCCCGAACCGAGCACCGACACCGTGACCACCCGCGGTGAGACGAACGCGCGGGCGGCGGCCGCGGTCAGCGCCGCGCCCCGGACCGCCTTCAGGCTCTCGGCGGAGATGAGGAGCCCGCAGTCGCTGCGCTCGCCGTAGAGCAGGACGAGGTCGTCGCCGACGTCGCCGTGCAACCGCCACCCGCCGAGGCGACGCGTGCTCAGGGCCGGGCAGCTGGCGGCCACTTCCTGCCACAGCAGCTCGTCGACCACGGCACGCGGCACGTCCGAGCCGGCGAGCGCCTCGGGCAGCTCGTGGGCACGCAGTCGCAGCACGCTACTCATGGGGAAGTCCTCGGTGATCGCCGTTCTCATCGACGAGACAAACGATGCGGGGACCCGCTTTCGATCGGCTTCTCAAACGTTTCTGGCGCCTACTGGTCCTCCTTTCCAACGAATTTAAAACCTAATATATAGATGTCCGATAATTTTGCGGATCGGGCGGGGCACCGGAGCACCGGGGGCGCCGTGGGCACAACAGCGGAGAAGGGGGATCAGGCTGCTTTGTGCGCCGTCGAGGCCGCGTCGTCGGCAAGCGGCGCCGCGAGCGGGGCCGGGGACCCGGCGAGCCGAGCGCGTGCGTCCACGAGGAGGGCCGCCGTCTTCTCCTCCCACGCCGCCGACCTCAGCTCCACGAACAGCCCCCGCGCGGCCTCGAGGTGCCGCAGCGCCGCCCGCAAGTCGCCGCGGCCGAGGCCGATCTCGCCCAGCTTGTGGTGGGCCTTCGCCTCCACCATGCGTTCGTGGACGTGTTCGGCCAGCTCCAGCGCGTGGGCCAACGTGGTCGCCGCGTTGGCGCAGCGGCCTTCCCGCTGCCGCAGGACGCCCAGTGCGTACAGCGCGTGCGTCTCGCCGATCCTGTCGCTCACCGCCCGGACGATCCGGAGCACCGAGTGCAGGGCCTCCCGCGCCCGGTCGAACTCGCCGGCCGTCAGGTGCAGCTCGGCGAGCGTGTGGACGGCCTGTGCCTCGGCCCGGCGGCAGCCCACGTCGCGGCAGATGGTCAGCGCCTCGTCCAGCAGGGCGCGGGCTCGTTCGACGTCCCCGGTGTCGAGCCAGTGCCTGGCCTGGTTGCGGAGGATGTGCGCCTCACCGATCCGGTCGCCCGCCGCGCGCATCGTCGCCAGCGCGACGTCGTACTTGACCAGCATCGCGTCGTGGCGGCCGCGGAGGCCGTCGACGTGTGCGGCGTTGCGCAGGGCGAGCGCGCCGCCGTGTCCGTTGCCCGCCCTGGTGAAGGCGTCCACCGCGTCGGCGAAGCACTGGTCGGCCTCGCCGAGCCGCGACTGGAACATGCACCACGTCCCCATCGAGTACCGCATGGCGCCGACGCCGTTGTGGTCGCTGGCCCGCGCGGACACGTCGTGGGCGAGCAGCGTCACCGCCTTCCAGTCGTCGAAGTAGCCCTTGACCTCGAACAGGGTGACGCAGGTGAGCGCCAGGTCCCAGCACTGCGCGACGAACCCGGTCCGCGCCGCCTGCCGCACGGCCGCGACCAGCGCCACGCGCTCGGCGTCCCACCACGCGAGGGCGGCGCCGACGTAGGTGGCCGGGTCGGCGTCGGGCGGCTGCCAGCGCGGCGCGGTGCTGTGGACGACCGTGTAGTCGCCGCCGTACTCGGCGCGGTGCGCCGCGTCGACCAGTGCCAGCCAGGCGCCGAACACCCGCCGCAGGCCCGCGTCCCGTTCGAACGGGGTGGTCGGCAGCTCCTTGGCGTACACGCGGACCAGGTCGTGCAGCCGGTACCGCACGCGCCGCGCCTGCGGGTACTCGACGGCGTCGACCAGCCGCGCGTCGACCAGGCTCTCCAGGACGTCCTCGGCGTCGGCGAGGCCGGTGTCGAGCAGGGCGGCGGCCGTCCACGCGTCCAGCTCCGGCGTGTCGACCAGCGCGAGCAGCCGGAACAGCCGCCGCGCGTCCTGGCTCAGGTTCTCGCAGGTCACCGCGATGCTCGAGCGCAGGGTCCAGCTGCGGTGGGACAGCTCGTCGAGCCGGCGGCCCTCGTCGCGGAGGCGGTCCACGAGTCCGCCGATGCGCCAGTTGGGCCGGGACGCCAGCCGCGCCCCGCCGATCCGCAACGCGAGCGGCAGCCCCTCGCACAGGCCGACCAGCTCGGTGGCGTCGGCCTCCTCGGCCCGCACCCGGCGGTCGCCGATGATGCGGTTGAGCAGCGCGAGCGCGGTCGCGGTGTCCAGCGGGTCGAGGTCGACGTGGTACGCGCCGGGCAGGCTGCCGAGCCGGACCCGGCTGGTGGTGAGCACGGCGCACCCGGGGCTCCCGGGCAGCAGCGGCAGCGCCTGCTCCTCGGCCGGCACGTCGTCGAGCACGACGAGGACCCGCTTGCCGGCGAGCGTGCTGCGGTACAGCGCGGCCCGTTCGTCGACGGTCTCGGGCACCGCCCGCCCGGCGATGCCCAGCGCGCGGAGGAAACGCGCGAGCTGGTCGGCCGGGTCGCCGTCGCGCAGGTCCGCGTAGAGCTGACCGTCGGGGAAGTGCTCGGCGACCTCGTGCGCGACCCGGACGGCGAGGCTCGACTTGCCGACCCCACCCCGCCCCGACACCGCGACGACCGGCACCGCGTACCCGGCGGCCCGCCGGGTGAGGATGCCGACGATGCCCGCGATCTCGGCCTCCCGCCCGGTGAAGTCCGCGATGCTGGCGGGCATCTGCTTGGGCACGGCGGTCACCGGGGGCTGGACCGGGACGTCGGGGCTGAGCGCGGGGTCCCGGTTGAGGATGGCCCGCTCCAGCGCACGCAGCTCCTGCCCGGGTTCGACCCCGATCTCCTCGATGAGGACCTCGCGTGCGTGCCGGTAGGCGGTGAGCGCCTCGGCCGGCCGGCCCGACCGGTACAGCGCCATCATCAGCAGCTCGTGCAGCCGCTCCCGCAGCGGGTGCTCGGTGACGAGGTCGTGCAGCTCGGACACCAGCTGCTGGTGCCGCCCGAGCTGGAGGTCCAGGCGGATCCGCTCCTCGATGGCGGTGAGCCGCCGCTCGTCAAGGGCGGTCGCGCCGCGCTGGAGCAGCTCGCTGTCGAGCCCCGCGAGCGCCGGCCCGCGCCAGAGTGCGAGCGCGGTCTGCAACCCGGCCACGGCCTCGGCGACCCGCCCGTCCGCGGCGGCGCGCTCGGCGGTGGCGACGAGCTGGGTGAACCGCGCCGTGTCGACGTCCTCGGCGCCCAGCTCGAGCCGGTAGCCGGGCGAGACGGTCCGGATGGCACCCGGGTGCCCGGCCACGGCGAGCACCTTGCGCAGCAAGGAGATGCAGACCTGGACCTGCCCGCGCGCCGTCTCCGGCGGTTCGTCCCCCCACACGGCGGCGATGATCGCGTCGATGGAGGTCACCCGCCCGGCGTTGAGCCCGAGCATCGCGAGCACCGTCCGCTGCCGAGGCCCACCGAGATCCAACGACCGCCCACCGACGACGACCTCGACCGGCCCGAGAAGCCGTAGCACGTGCGCCACCCCACCCCCGAGTAGACTGGTTGGCCCTGGCCGCCGGTCACACGACACGACGAAGGACCGCACCCCAGTGTGGGCATGAACGCCCCTCTGGATCATCGGTTCCGGCGCACGGCCACGAGAAGTGTGTTGTGCCGATAGCAAGGGGCGAGTTACCCCGCGGTGGGTCAGAGATCGGAAGCCCGCTCGAAGGCACGGTGCAACGCGACGATGACGACCGCGCCGAGCGACCAACCCGCACCGGCCCCGGCGAGCAGCGGCCATGTGGTGGGGGTGAGCCACCAGCGGTAGGCCGCGGCACAGGCGCCGGCGACGAGCGCGAGCACGGCGACTCCTTCGAACGCCAGTCTCGTGGGCTGTGTGAGGTTCCACCCGGTGACGCTGAACCAGCCGCGGCTCACGGGCGTGGAGAGCTCGGTTCTGCGCCACACCTCCCACTGGAGGTGGCCGGACAGCCTGGCCGCCAGTGAGTCGCGCAGGTAGCGGCGGATCAGCTTGACGTGGAAGTCGTGCAGGATGTACCGGCTGCCGAGCAGGTACGAGGACAGGGGGATGAGGAGGAGCAGGGCCAGGTTGCCGGCCGCGGAGATCGCCACGCCGGCGATCGCGCCGGCCGAGGCGAGCTGCAGTGCGAAGACGTTCCACTGCACGGTCGTCCGCCGCTCGATCTCGGTGCGCAGTGCCGTGTACTCGGCCAGCATGATCTGTGTACCGGCACCCGTCTCGGGTTGTGTCATAGGCATGTTGTGGCAGCCGAGCGGGTGCGTGTCTACGGTTGTGGCGCGAACGGTGCCAGCTCCAGCAGGCCGAGCGCGTGCGCGGCCACCAGTGCGCCGGAGCGGTTGCGGGCGCCCAGCTTCCGGTACAGCCGGGACTGCGTGTTCTCCACGGTCTTCGCCGCGATGCCCAGGGCGCGGGCGGTTTGTCGAACCGTGTTGCCGTCCGCGATGAGGCGGAGGATGTCCAGCTCGCGGGAGGTCAGCTCGGGCAGTCCGGCGGCCGGGGTCTGCAGCGCGTCGAGCACCCCGCGGGCCGCGTCGGCGTCGACCGTGACGTAGCCGTGGGCGGCCAGCGTGCACGCGGGCACCAGCTCGGTCCCGATGCGTTCGGCGGTCAGCACGGCGCAGGCGCCACGCAGGAGCGCCGTGAGCACCTCCGACCGCGACGGCGGCTCGGTGCGCACCAGCACCACCGGGCGGCCGGCCTGCGGCCAGTCGCCCGGCGACGGGTCCACCAGCACCACGAGGGACTCCGCGGCCGCCATGTCCGGGCTCACCGCCTGCCCGCCGGCCAGCTGGGGGGCCGTGAGGGGCTGGCGGGCCGGGCCGGTGCCGCGCAGCAGGACGGGCAGCATGGCGCCGGGGCAGGCGTCGGCGAGCAGGTGGTGGGGCTGGCGTGCGACGATGCCCAGCGCGGTCGCCCGCGCCATCGCCTGGCCCTGGCTGCCGACCTCCAGCTTGCGGTAGATGCGTCGCTTGGTGTTGGCGACCGCCGAGGTGCTGACCTCCAGCAGCTGCGCGATCTGGTGGACCGTGTGCCCGGCGCCGACGAGTGTGATGATCTGCTTCTCCAGCTCGGTGAAGCCGTCGTGGACCGCCCCGGACTCCTGGGCGGCGTTGAGGTACCGGCGCAGCACCACCAGCAGCGCGTCCAGGCCGTGCGAGCAGGGGAGCAGCGTGTCGACCCCGACCCGGCACAGGTCACCGAGGTCGGCGCCGGACAGCCGTTCGTAGACCACCACGACCGTGGTCAGCGCGGCGCAGTCCCGCAGCCAGGACATGTCGGTGTGCCCCGACCCGACGTCGACGAGCGCCACGTCCGGCTGGCGCAGCCGGCACAGCGCCACCAGGTCCTCGAGCCTGCTGACGTGCCCGACGACCGCGTATTCCGGCTGCGTGCGCAACCACGCCGTCAGCGCGTCGCGGAACATCCGGCGCTCGGACCGGATGACCACGCGCAGGCTGTGCTGCTGATCTGCTGGCGCCGTTGCCACGGGACCTCCGCATCCTTGGGAGCGCTCCCAACCCTTCCATCGGCACAGCGAGGGTACACGTTACAGCGATCGAGCGACTACTGTCCGCGATTGTCGGGATCGACGCGGGCGAACGTCAGCAGGTCGACCATCCGGAAGTCGCCCACCGACCCGGTCCGCCTGGGCAGCGTCGGCGTCCAGGACGGGTTGGTCGCGAGGTAGGAGGTCGGGTCGAGCTGCAGCAGGCCGATGAACACCTCGGCGACGATTCGCGCGCCGACCCCGGCCAGCCGCGCCCCACCGGCCAGCACCTCGGCCTCCTTGAGGGTGTAGTACCAGAGCGGCGTGGAGCTGGGCAGGCCGTGCCCGAACTGCTGCAGCTCGGGGAAGTCCTGTGCCTGCAGGACCTGCGTGAGGCCGAGGGCCCTCGCGATGTCCTGGCCGGAGGGGAGCGACCAGGTGATGTGCCGCAGCAGGTTGCGCTGGGCCAGCGAGGTCGGCGGGTCCGCGGACGGGATGGTCGCCAGCGGCAGGTCGAACAGCGGGGTGGAGATGTTGGTGTCGATCCGCTTGTTGTGCCGCAGGTCCGCGGTGAAGGCGCCGCCGAAGTCGAAGAACGTCTGCCAGCCGATGAACCTGCGTGGCGCCCGTGCCCCGCCGCGCAGGTCCACCGGGTCGGCCTGGCCCTGCCCGGCCGGGTCGAAGACCATGCCGAAGAACGCCGGTGCGCCGGTCGCCGGGTTCCCGCCCGGGTCGCCACGCAGGTTCGCGCGGTAGGACGGGCGGACCATGCTGTGGCCGAACCGGTAGGTGGCGCCCTGGAACTCCACCGGGATGAACTGCTGGCCGGCCGCGGGCCGGTAGACGCGGCGGCCGTTCCGCAGCACGTCGTCCACGAGTGCCTGCCCGACGAACAGCGGCAGGAACTCGTGCAGCACCAGCCACTGGTAGTGCCAGCGGACGAGCCGCTGCGCGGCCGCGAACACGTTCGTCTGGCCCTGGGCGCGCAGCAGGTCCACGACCCGGTTGTGGAACAGCAGGAACGCCGCGTGCAGGCCGGCGAGCATGAGGTTCTCGTCGTTGCGCCGGTCGGCGAGGATGGCCGAACCGTTGGCGTTGCGCGGCAGGTCCTCGAACAGGCCGCCGTCGCCCACCAGGAGCTTGTCGCGGTCGGCGGAGTCGTACAGCTGCGGGCTGCCGGTCGGGCCGGCGCCGTACACCGAGTCGAGGTCGAACCCGGGGGTGCGGGTGTTGGGTGCCCGCAGCGGGTCGAGTGGCACGCCGAGCTGCGAGGTCTCGTCGAAGGTCAGGTCGTGGTCGAGGAACTGGCCCATGAACGTGGTGCCCGCGGTGTGGGTGGTGTTGTCCGGGTTGTTCGCGCTCAGGTTCGGGTCGGCGATCAGCTGAACGGGACCGGCGGACAGCTGGTCCTGGGCGTCGAGGATGCCGCCGCGCTGGCCCATGGCCATGAGGGCCGACTTCAGCGACGACGCGTTCAGGTCGGCGAAGGGCTGCAGCGAGAAGATGCGGCCGAAGGTGTCGGACGCGCGCACGGACCCGCCGGCCGCCTCGGTGATGACCGAGGCGAGCGCCTCGGCGGGGCGGAGGGTGGCGACGGCGGCGCCCGCGCCTATTCCGCCGAGAAAACGCCTGCGGCTGAGTCCAGTGGATTTGCTGGCCATTGCGACCCCCGACGTCGTAGCGGAAACTTTTGGGAAAAGCTTTGCCGAGAATGTGAATCGTGTCAGTGGTTTGTCGGTCACGGCAACGTGGCGGTCAACCCGGCGACCACCATCGCGGCGCGTTTGCGGCGACTCAATACTGGGCTTGCCGAAACGAGGGGTCAACGAAATGCGCGTGCGGGTATCCCCTGGGGGTTGCGGCCCGCCGCGGCGGCCGCGTTGCGTGACCGAAACTTCCACTCCACTGTGTGGGCAGCTGGCCGGTCCGACGGCGGTTGGCGATCTTGCATGCACGTGTAGCACCTGTTGGGAAGGCGTTGCTGGACAAATTCCAAACACCGATGTGTTCCGGTGTGTGAATTGTCTATCCCCTGGGGGTATGGCGACATTCGGACACGTCGTGTCAAGGTGGTTGAGCTGTCAAGTTCGCATTTTGCGGGTATGCGGGCTTTCTTTCCCTCGGTGAGGAGGAGATGTTCCGTGAGTACCCTCCCGTCCGCGCTGCGAAAGTATCGAACCGTCGAGGAGCAGTTCGGCAACGAGTTGCGCAGAATCAGCCTGCCGCTCCTGCGCGGTGCGTTCGGCGTGGTTTTCTTCTGGTTCGGCGCGCTCAAGGTCATCGGTGTGTCGCCGGTCAGCGACTTCGTGGCCGGCACGCTGCCCTGGTTCGACCGCGCGTGGCTGATCCCCGCCATCGGCCTGTTCGAGATGGCCATCGGGATCGGGATGTTCGTCGGGCGCGGCATTTTCCTGGTGTGCGCGGTGCTCGTCGCGCATCTGGCCGGCACGTTCCTGTCGCTGGTCATGCAGTCCGGTGTCACCTTCCAGCACGGCGATCCGCTGCTGCTCGCGTCCGCGGGCGAGTTCGTCGTGAAGAACCTGGTGTTCATCGCCGCCGCGCTGGTCCTCGCGGCCCGGTTCGACCAGCGGTGACGAGGTAGCCGGCCCGAGGCGGCGCGGGAGTTCCCGGTCCGCTGCCTCGGGCCGGCCCGTACCGGTACCACCGGCTTCCCCTTACTCTGGGGGAGGTCGGGAGTGGATCACCCTCGTCGACGGTGAGCACGGGAGGTTCGGCGTGTGGGCGTTGCGGCAACCCGCCCCGTACGAGTTCGAGCGGATCGAGGTGCCCGACCCGGACCCGGCGGACCTGCCGCCGGGCAGGGTCCTGGTGCGCTTCCGGCTCGGCGGCATCTGCGGCAGCGACCTGCCCCCGTTCGCCGGCGTGCGTGACGTCGGCTTCCCGCACACCGGCACGGTCGGCGCGCCACTGCACGAGATCGTCGGCGACGTGGTGGCCTCCGCGGACGACCGGCTGCGCCGGGGGGAGCGGGTGGTCGGCAAGGTCTCGACGTCCGACGGCCTGCGCGAGGTGGTCGTGGCACGAGCCGAACTGCTGCACCCGCTCGCCGACGCACTGTCCGATGGCGAGGCGATCGTCGCGCAGCCACTGGCGACCGTGCTGTGTGCGCTGGACCGGGTGGGGGCGCTGCCCGGCCGGCGGGCGGCGGTGCTGGGCCTGGGTCCCATCGGGATGCTGTTCGGCGCGGCGTTGAAGGAACGCGGCTACCACGTGACCGGCGTGGACCGGGTGGACCGCACCGCCGTGGCGGCGGTGTTCGGCATCGACGAGCCGGTCGTCGCCCAGACGCGCGAGTGGGCCGCGGGGCTGTCGGACGACCGCCCGGACCTGGTGGTCGACGCGATCGGCCACAGCCAGGACGTGCTCGCCGACTGCGTCGAGGCGGCGCGGACGCACGGGGAGGTCTACGTGTTCGGCCTGCCGGAGGAACACTACGTGCTGCCGATGCGCCGATTCTTCGACAAGATGCTGGTCCTGCGTGCCGGCGCCACCACGAACTGGCCGGCCCACCTCGCCGCCGCGGAACGGTTCCTCCTCGACCACCGCGACCTGGCCGCCGCGTACGTCACCGACACCTACCCGATGGCGGAGGCGAAGGAGGCGTACCTGTCGGCGCTGCGCCCGGCCGTCGGCCGCCTCAAGATCGCGCTCGTGCCGTAGCGGCCCGGCGTGGTGACCGCTCGCCGACGCCGCCCTGTGGCAGGATCGCGCGGTGCGTTTCCATGCCGACCTGCACATACATTCGAAATACTCCCGGGCCTGCAGCAGGGACTGCGACCTGGAACACCTGACGTGGTGGGCGCGGCGCAAGGGCGTCACGCTGGTCGGCACGGGTGACTTCACGCATCCGGCGTGGTTCGAGCACCTGCGGGAGAACCTCGTGCCGGCCGAACCGGGGCTGTTCCGGCTGCGGGAGGACCTGGACGCCGACATCGCGCGCCGGCTGCCGCCGAGTCTCGCCGACCGGCTCGTGCGGTTCATGCTGTCGGTCGAGATCTCGACGATCTACAAGCGCGGCGACCGGACCCGGAAGGTCCACCACCTGGTCTACCTGCCCGACTTCGACTCCGTGGCCCGGTTCAACGCCCGCCTCGGCAAGATCGGCAACCTGGGCTCGGACGGCCGGCCCATTCTCGGGCTGGACTCCCGGGACCTGCTGGAGATCACCCTGGAGTCGAGCGAGCACGGCTACCTGGTGCCCGCGCACCTGTGGACGCCGTGGTTCGCCGTGCTGGGCTCGAAGTCCGGCTTCGACGCGGTGGCCGACTGCTACGCCGACCTGGCCGACCACATCTTCGCGGTGGAGACCGGTCTGTCCAGCGACCCGGCGATGAACTGGCGGGTGTCGTCGCTGGACCGGTACCGGCTGGTGAGCAACTCCGACGCGCACTCACCGCCGATCCTGGGGCGGGAGAGCACGGTGTTCGACACCTCTCTCGACTACTTCTCCGTGCGCGCCGCGCTGGAGACGGGCGAGGGCCTGGCCGGGACGGTGGAGTTCTTCCCGGAGGAGGGCAAGTACCACGTCGACGGGCACCGCAAGTGCGGCGTGCGGCTGGACCCGGTGGAGACCCGTTCGCTCGGTGGCACGTGCCCCACGTGCGGGAAGCCGGTGACGGTCGGCGTGCTGAGCCGGGTCGAGGAGTTGGCCGACCGGCCGGAGGGACACCGTCCGGCGGGTGCGCCGGAGTTCGACAACCTGGTGCCCCTGCCGGAGATCATGAGTGAGATCGTCGGCACCGGCCCGAAGAGCAAGAAGGTCCTCACGGAGATCGACAGGCTGACGGCCACCTTCGGCCCGGAACTGTCGATCCTGCGGGACATCCCGCCGACCGAGTTCGACCGCGGCTGGCCACTGCTGGCCGAGGCGCTGACGAGGCTGCGCCGCGGCAAGGTGATCAGACACGCCGGCTACGACGGCGAGTACGGCGAGATCCGCCTGTTCGAACCGGGGGAGCTGACCAGCCGCAAACTGGTGGCGGCACCAGCGTTGTTCGAGGGCCTGTTCGACGAGCCGCCGTCGTTGTTCGAGGAGCCGGCGGGCGACGACGAGCCGGTGGCCGAGCCGGGCCTGTTCGACGACGTGCCGGAACTGGCCGCCCGCCCCACCCCTCCCGAGCCGGAACCCGTGCTGGCGGAGGAGGAACCCGAGGAACCGGCCCCGGAACCGGACGAGATCTTCGACGGCCCCGGCCTGTTCGACGACCTCCCCGACCCGGAGTTCCACGCCCCCGCGGCCCACCGCGACGAGTTCGCGGACCCGGCACCCACCACCAGCCCGGCACTCGATGAACTGACCAGATCCACCGGCCCCGCACGCGACGACCCGGCCGCACCCGCCGGCCGCGTCCTCGGCGCCACCACCCCGGCGCTGGACGAACTGATGCGACCGACCGGTCCGGCGCCGAGTGAGGTGCTCAGGGATCGTGCCGGGGAATCGGTTCTCGACGGGCTCGATCCCGATCAGCGGGTCGCCGCCGGTAGTGGGGCCGGGCCGCTGTTGATCATCGCCGGGCCGGGGACCGGTAAGACTCGCACCCTCACCCACCGCATCGCGCATCTGGTCACCGAGCGGGGGGTGGCGGCCGAGCAGTGCCTCGCCATCACGTTCACGCGGCGGGCCGCCGAGGAGCTGGCCGAGCGTCTCGCGGCCCTCGTCCCGGCGCGCGCGGCCGGGCTCACCATCGCCACCTTCCACTCCCTCGGCGCGCGGATCCTGCGTGAACAGCACGCCCGCGCCGGCCTGTCCGCGCACTTCGGGATCGCCGACCAGGCCACCCAGCTCGCCATCGCAGAGGAGGTGGGGGACGACGCCCGCACGGTGCTCGCCGCCCGCCGCGACGGCGAGACCGGCCACGTCGTCGAGCAGTACCTCAAGGCCCTGCGCCAGCGGGACCTCGTCGACTTCGACGACCTCGTCAACCTGCCGCTCGCCCTGTTCGAGGCCGAGCCCGCCCTCGCCGCCCACTACCGCGACCGGTACCGCTGGGTCTCCGTCGACGAGTACCAGGACGTCGACGAGCGGCAGTACCGCCTGCTGCGCCACCTCGCCACGCCGGACGGCAACCTCACCGCCATCGGCGACCCCGACCAGGCCATCTACCGCTTCCGGGGTGCGGACGTGGGGTTCTTCCTCCGCTTCACGCAGGACTTCCCGGCCGCCCGGACCGTCACGCTGACCAGGAACTACCGGTCCAGCGCACACATCATCAGCGCCGCGGTGAGCATGATCGCGCCGACCACCCTCGTGCCCGACCGGGAGCTGCACCCCGTGGGTGAGTACGGTGACGCGCTCGTCGGCATCCACCACGCACCCTCGGAGCGGGCCGAGGCCGAGTTCGTCGCGCACACCATCGACCGGCTCCTCGGCGGCGGCGCCTTCCACTCCTTCGACAGCGGCCGCGTCGAGACCCACACCGACGCCCAGGGCCTCGGCTTCTCCGACTTCGCCGTGCTCTACCGGACCGACCGCCAGGCCCGCGCGGTCGTGGACGCCCTGTCCCAGGCAGGGTGGCCCTGCCAGAAACGCTCCCACGACCGGCTCGCCGACCGCGCGGGTGTGGACCGGCTGGCGGCGGAGCTGAGGCACACCGCCGACGGCCCGCTCCGCGACCGGCTCCACACCGCCGCCCGAACCCTGACCGGCCGCGGCGACGACGAGGACCTCTACACCGCCCTCGACCTGTTGGCGCCGCTGGCCGACCGGTGCGGCGACGACCTCGAGCGGTTCCTCACCGAGCTGTCCCTCGGCGTCGAGGTCGACACCTGGGACCCGCGCGCCGACCGCATCTCCCTGCTGACCCTGCACGCCTCGAAGGGCCTGGAGTTCCCGGTCGTGTTCGTCGTCGGCTGCGCGGACGGGCTGCTGCCCCTGCGCTGGCCGGGCACGAGACCGACCGAGGAGGAGACGAGCGAGGAACGGCGGCTGCTGTTCGTCGGCATGACCCGCGCCCAGCGGCACCTCTACCTCAGCTACGCCGGCGACCGGTCGCCGTTCCTGTCCACAGTGGACAGCGCGGAGCGTGTGAGTGACGCCCGCAAGCGCAGGCCCAAGGACGTCCAGCTCCGGCTGCTCTAGAAAATCCCGGCACGCCGGCAATCCGTCGCCGCGGGTGACTCGAATGCGTGGTGGAGGGCGAGGCACGCCCCCTACCGGCAAGGAGTTACCCCCATGCTGCACGACGAGCAACCGCGTGAGCCGGGCACGGTGTCCCGGCGCAAGCTCATCCTCACCGGCGCGAGCCTGGCCGCGGCCGGGGTGGCCGTCGGCGCCGTCGCGTCGATCCCCTTCACCGAAAGGGACAGCGCGTCCGAGAGCGCCGGCGACGGTCCGAAGGAGCCGGTGATGGTGTACCTCCGGTCCGGCGGCGAGTTCGACGTCTTCGTCGGCCAGGAGCGCATCCGGCTCACCGACCACGCGTTCGCCGCGCGCCTGACCGACGCCGTCACGGCGCTCTGAAAGGGAAACGGAACACATGTCCTCCCACCGCGAAGCCCCGGAGATCGCCAAGGACCCGGTCGCCGACTCGACCGACGTCTACGCGTTCGTCAGCCCCGACAAGCCCGACACGGTCACCCTGATCGCGAACTACGTGCCGTTGCAGGCGCCGGCCGGCGGCCCGAACTTCTACGAGTTCGGCGACGACGTCCTCTACGAGATCAACATCGACAACACCGGCGACGGCAGACCCGACGTCACCTACCAGTTCCGGTTCACCACCGAGGTCCGCAACCTCAACACGTTCCTGTACAACACGGGCCCGATCCGCACGCTGGACTCGCCGAACTGGAACCGCCGGCAGTTCTACTCGATCACCCGCAAGGACGCCCGCGGCCGCACGCGGCAGCTCGCGAAGCGCGTGCCCTGCCCGCCCTGCAACATCGGCCCACTGTCCACTCCGAACTACGGCAGGCTGGCCGATACCGCCGTGCACGACCTCGGCGGTGGCCGCCGGGTGTTCGCGGGGCAGCGGGCGGAGGGCTTCTACGTCGACCTCGGTGCTGTCTTCGACCTGCTCGACCCGCGCCCGTTCGCCGACGCGCACGAGCACTTCGGGCTCAAGAAGTTCCCGCAGGCCGGTCCGGGGGTCAACGCCACCAAGAACTTCAACGTGCACACGATCGCGTTGCAGCTGCCCATCTCCGACCTGACCAGGGACGGCTACCAGGGCAGGGACGCGGCCGACCCGCGCGCGGTCATCGGCGTGTGGACCGCGGCGAGCCGCCAGCGCGTGCGGATGCTGGATGCCGAGCTCAACAACACGTGGGCGACCGGCCCGTACCGGCAGGTGTCGCGGTTGGCCAACCCGCTGTTCAACGAGGTCATCGTGCCCATGGGGCAGAAGGACTTCTGGAACACCCAGGGGCCCGACGGCGACAGCCGGTTCGCGAAGTTCGTCGCCAAGCCGGAGGTCGCGCAGCTGCTACCCGACCTGTTCCCCGGTGTGTTCCCGAACCTGGACGTGCTGAACAAGTCGGGCACGCCGCGTGCCGACCTGCTCGCCATCCTGCTGACCGGCATCCCGGCCGGCCTGATCCCCGGCTTCCAGAACTCCACCGGCCAGACGCAGGCGGACGAGCTGCGGCTCAACACGGCCATTCCGCCGACGGCCGACCCCAGCGTCTACGGCCTGCTCGGTGGCGACCTCGCCGGCTTCCCGAACGGCAGGCGCGTGTTCGACGACGTCGTCGCGATCGAGCTGCGGGCCCTCGCCGGTGCCACCTACGCCCTGGTGGACAAGAACTTCACCCCCGACCCGGCGGCGGCCCAGGTCGACGACGGGGTCACCCCCGACAGCCTGGACATCCCGTACCTGAACCGGTTCCCGTACCTCGGCGTGCCGAACAGCGGGTTCCACACCCCGTCCGCCTGAGCTCGCGCAGGAGTGAACTGCCATGATGGACAGCCTTGTTCTCGACATCGGCGAGGGCACCGGCGCGCTGGTGATCCACGCCGGTCCGGAGCTCGCCGAGCAGGAGATCGAGATCAGCCCGACCACCGCCGACCCCGACGCGCACCGCGAGCACAACGTGGTGCACGCCAGGCGGGACCGCGACCGGACCGCGTACATGGCCGTCTTCCCGAGCGTGGCGGCCGGCGACTACACGGTCTGGCACCGCGATGGCTCACCGCACGCGGTCGTGACCATCCGCGGGGGTGAGGTCACCGAGCACCGCCTGTGAGGGTACCCGTACGCCCACCGCGCACTCGCGTTCCTGTCGAGTGCGCGGGTCACGGGCGCGCACCGGTATTACTCACCCGGCATTTCATGACCTCGTCACTGTCGGCCCACCGCCACGCCGGAATACCGTGGGCTAGCCGAGAGCGAGGTTCCGAAAATGGTCACTAAATTAGACGAACTGGGATTACTGACCCACGAGGAGAAACTCGCCCTCCTCGCGACTCTTCTCGAGTCGACGGCACGCCACGAAGCGGACGAGGTCGCCACCCCACGCACGCACGAGCGAAACCCCCTGGCCGAGCTGCGTTTCGAGCTGCTCGGCCCGCTGGTCGTCCGGCACGGTGGCGCCGACGTGGCGCCCAGCGCGCCGAAGCTGAGGCTGATCCTCGCCACCCTCCTGTTCAACGCCAACAGACCCGTCGGTGCCTCCGTGCTCGTCAGGGAGCTGTGGAACGACGGCGCACCGCGCACCGCGCACTCGACGCTGCAGACCTACATGTTCAAGCTGCGCAGGCTGTTCCAGTCCGTGCTCGGGCTCTCGGTCGAGCAGGTCACCCGCGAGGTGCTGCAGACCTGTTCCGGTGGCTACGTGCTGCGGGTGGACCCGTCCCAGCTGGACATCACCGAGTTCGACCACCTGGTCACCACCGGCTCGACCGCGATGCACGCCGGCGACTACGACAGAGCCGCGACGGACCTGCGCCGCTCGCTCGCGTTGTGGCGCGGGCAGGTCGTCCACCACGGGCAGTGGGGCACCCTGCTGCGCGCGCAGGTCGCGCGGCTGGAGGAGCGCCGCTTCTACGCCCACACCACGAGGATCGACGCGGACCTGTGCCTCGGCCGCCACCGCGAGATGATCAGCGAGCTGGCGTCGCTGGTGGTGGAGCACCCGCTGCACGAGTCGGCGCACGCCATGCTGATGGTCGCGCTGTACCGGGCCGGCCGCGCGTCCGCGTCGCTGGAGCTGTACATGCGGTTCCGGCAGCGGATGCTGCACGAGCTGGGCATCGAGCCGTCGGAGCGGATCCGCGCGCTGCACATGGCGTTGCTGGCGGCGGACCCGGTGCTCGCCGACCGCTCGCTCACCTCGGAGATGCTCCTCGACCGGCTGACCCGCCCCCGGCGCGACGGTTCGTCCACTGTTACCGGTGGGTGACCTCACCGCGATTATGTTCGTGGTGTCCGCGCATCAGGAGGAATGTCATGAATGTGGATACCGGGCAAGCGCGTTTCGCCAACGACCCCGCGCTGCTGGCGAAAGTGCTGCAGCCCTACGCGCGCCCGAAGACCCAGTACCTGAAGTCGGCGACGGTCGACGTCACCGGCGACCTCGCCAGCGCGGAGGGCCGGTTCGCCATCCCCTTCCCGTGCTACATCGACGACACCGGCCACCTGAACTCGGTCGAGGTGAACATCTGCTTCAACCAGCTGATGTACTACCTGATCGCGAAGTGCGTGCAGGAACGCGTGGTGGCGGAGTTCGAGGACTGGACGATGGCGGACTACTGGGCCAAGCAGCTGCCCGACATCCTCATCGCGCGGTTCGAGAGCCACTTCAAGCGGCCCATCGACTCGGCGGACTTCAGCGGCGAGGTGTCCTTCGCCGAGTTCCGCAGGACCAACCGCAGCCGGCCGGTGCAGATCGTCGAGATGCCGTGGCGGTTCTGGGACACCTCGGGCGGCCAGGCGCAGGGGCAGGTGCGGATGGCGCTCGTGGACCCGCCGGGCATGGCGGTCCGCGCGGACGCGGCGTGAGGGAGCCGGAATGGTGACACCACAGTTACGCACGCTCGTCGACGTGATCCGCCAGCACGCGGCACGCCGACCGGACACGACGGCGATCATCTGCGAGGGCCGGCGCATCGACTACGCCGCCCTGCATCGGGTGACCAACCAGGTCGCGCACGGCATCCAGGCGGCGGGCGCTCGCCCCGGTGACCGGATCGCCTACCTGGGCAGGGAGTCCGAGCACTTCTACGAGCTGCTGTTCGGCGCCGCGAAGACCGGGACCGTGCTGGTGCCGATCAACTGGCGCCTCGCCGCCGACGAGGTCGAGCACATCCTGCGCGACTCCGGCACCACACTGCTGTTCGTGGACACCGACGCGGCGGTGGTCGCGAACCGGCTGGCCCCCGAGTTGCCGAAACTGTCCACAGTGGTCAAACTCGACCAGCCGGGTAAGCCGGGTGCGGGGTTCACGTCGTGGGTGTCGGCCCAGCCGGACGTGAACCTGCTGGTCCGGGTCACCCCGGACACGCCGCTGGTGCAGATGTACACCAGCGGTACCACCGGACTGCCCAAGGGCGTGGTGCTGGCGCACGGCAGTTTCTTCGCCGTGCGCAACGCACTCGCGACGGCCGGCCTGGACTGGATCGACTGGCGCGAGGGCGACCGCAGCCTGATCGGCATGGCGGGCTTCCACATCGGCGGGATCTGGTGGGCCACACAGGGTTTCGCCGCGGGCGTGACCAACGTGGTGATGCGTGAGTTCACCACTGCCGGCGCGGTCGAGCTGATCAGGACACTGGGCGTGACGACCGCGTGCATGGTCCCGGCGATGCTGCGCCTGCTGCTCGCCGAACCGGGCGTGTCCTCATCGGACTTCACCACGCTGAGAAAGATCGTCTATGGGGGTGCCCCCATCTCCGCGGCCCTGCTGGCCCGCTGTGTCGAGGGCTTCGGCTGTGAGTTCGCCCAGATCTACGGCCTGACCGAGACCGGCAACACGGCGATGTGCCTACCCCCGGCCGACCACACACCGCAGAGCGGAAAGATGCAGTCCGCCGGCCGCCCGTACCCCGGCTTCGAGGTGAAGGTCGCCGACAGCGAGGGCAACCCCCTACCGCCGGGCGAGATCGGCGAGGTATGGCTGAGAACCCCAGCGGCCATGCTGGAGTACTGGAACCTCCCGGACGCGACGGCCAAGACACTGGTCGACGGCTGGGTGGTCACGGGCGACGCGGGCGTACTGGACGAGGACGGCTACCTGTTCATCCGCGACCGCATCAAGGACATGATCATCGTAGCGGGCGAGAACGTGTACCCGGCAGAGGTGGAACACGTCATAGGCCGCCACCCGAAGGTGGCCGAGTCCGCCGTGGTCGGCGTCCCGGACGAACGCTGGGGCGAGGTAGTGCACGCCTTCGTGGCCCCAACAGAGGGCGAAACCCTGACAGAACGCGAACTGGCCCTCTTCCTGAAGGGAAAGCTGGCCACGTTCAAGCAACCCCTGCGGTACGAGTTCATCGAAAAGGTACCCAGAAACCCCAGCGGCAAGATCCTACGCCGAGAACTACGCGAACGTTTCTGGAAAGACCACGACCGCCGCGTCAGCTGACGGATATCTGGGAGAGGCCCACCGGCTCCGATGCCGGTGGGCCTCTCGCCGTGTGGCGGGAACGCATAATGGCAGACGCGACCCAAGCCTCGTTGCTCAAGGTGAGGAAGGGGACCCAGGTCCCCGTGGCCAGGGTGACGGCGCAACCCGAGCCCAATGGCCAAGGCGGCGGAGGCGAGCTAAGCCGATGGCCAAGTGACGAAACCGACCCGAGTCCGATGGCCAAGGCGACGAACGCAACCCAGGCCCCGTTGTCAGGGTGACGAGGCAACTTGAGCCAATGGCCAAGGCGGCGGAGAAGACCCGAGCCCGATGGTCAAAGTGGCGAGGGAGACCCAATCCCGATGACCAACGCGGCGAAGGAGACCCAAGCCGCGTGACCAAGGTGAGCGAGCCGAACCCCGGCCCCGCACCCAAGGTGACGAAGCCGAACCGAGTCCGATGGCCAAGTTGACGGCGGCGACCCAAGCCCGCGCCAGGGTGACTGAGCCGGACCAGGCCCCCGCGCCAAGGTGACGGAGCTGGACCCAGCTCTGTGGCCAGGGTGGCGAAACAGATCTCCCCGCTAGGCGGTTTGGTGGTGGTGGCGGAGGCAAGGCAGGCAGGCGCCAGCCTGCCCCCGGAGGGGTCTGCCCAGGGCGGCGGAGGCTCGCGGGTCAAGGGTGGAGCGAAGCGACATCGGGCGAAGCCCGACGCCGAAGGCGCCCTTGAGGCGTGAGTCGCCGCCCGTACAATCCCGCCGCCACCACCGAACACCTGGGACGCAGCGCGCACCACCAAACCCACCAACCGCCAGGCACACAGCCAAAAAGCCGAGCCCACGAACACCAAGGACGAGACGCGCACCACGGCCCCACCGACCAGCGAAACCACGGCCCGCCAAAGAGCCCGCAGAAGAGAGCCCGCAGAAGAGAGCCCGCCAAAGCGTCTGCCCAAGAGCCCGCAGAAGAACAACGCCGAGCCGCGACGCCGAGCCGCGACGCCGAGCCGCGACGCCGAACCGCGACGCCGAACCGCGACGCCGCAAAGAGCCTCGCTAAGCCACGTCACCGAGTTCGTCGTCCAAGAGGTCGAACAGGTCGTCGGCGGTGATGGACTCCAGGTCGTCCTGGTCGGAAGTCTCGGCGGCCTTGTCGCGCCACTTCGTGAGGAGTCGTTGGAGTGTGGCGGCCACGTCCGTCTTGCCGGCGTCCTTGGGTTCCAGTGCGTCCAGGGCGGTTTCCAGTTTCGCCAGGCCGTCCACGAGGGTGCGGAGGCGCAGCGTGGCCTGGCTGCCGCCGAGTTCGGACAGCAGGTGCTCGACCAGGGCCTGCGGCGTGGGGTAGTCGAAGGTCAACGTCGCCGGGAGCTTCAGGCCTGTCGCTGCGTTCAGTCGGTTGCGCAGCTCGACCGCCGTCAGGGAGTCGAACCCCAACTGCTTGAACGCCTGTTCCGCCGGGATGACCTCCTGGCCCCCGTGGGCGAGCACCGCGGCCACGTTGGCGCGCACCAGCTCCAGCAGCAGCTCCCGCTGCTCGTCCTCGGGTCGGCCGGCCAGTTGCTCGGCGAGCGGAACCGTCGCCGAGCGGGTGCCGGCGCGACGGGGCTTCAGGAACGACCGCAGCGGAGGCGCCACGTCCGTGGCCGTGCGCAGGGCCGTCGGATCCAGCTTGATCGGAACCAGATGGGCCTCGTCCGCGCGGCAGGCGGCGTCGAACAGGGCCAGGCCCTCCTCGACCGTGTGTGCCCGCACCCCGCCTCGGTTGATGCGGGCGAGGTCCAGCTCGCTCAGGTGGCTCGTCATCGTGCTGTCGTTCGCCCACAGGCCCCACGACAGGGACACCGCCGCGCGGCCGGTGGCCCGGCGGGCCGTCGCCAGTGCGTCGAGGTAGGCGTTCGCGGCGGCGTAGTTGGCCTGGCCGGCCGTGCCCAGGATGCTCGTCGCCGAGGAGAACAGGACGAACAGGTCCACGTCCGGCACCAGGTCGTTGAGGTGGCGGGCCGCGTCGACCTTGGGCCGCAGGACCCGGTCGAGCTTCTCGGGGGTCAGCGACTCCACCGTGCCGTCGTCGACGACCCCGGCCGCGTGGATCACGGCCGCCAGTGATGGGATGCCCGCCAGCAGCGACTCCAGTGCGGGGCGGTCGGCGGCGTCGCAGGCGACGATCTCCACCGCGGCGCCCAGCTGCCGCAGGTCGTCGGCCAGGTCCTCGGCGCCGGGGGCCTGCGGGCCGCGGCGGGAGGTCAGCACCAGGTGCCGGGCACCGTGCTCGGTGATCAGGTGCCGGGCCAGAGCGGCACTCAACGCACCCGTGCCGCCGGTGATCAGCACCGTGCCGGACGGGTCGAACAGACGCGCGCCCGAACCGGACGACGTTGCCCTCGTCAGGCGCGGCACCGTGATCGCGCCGTCGCGGACGGCCAGTTGGGGCTCGTCCGCGGGAAGTGTCGGCAACGTCCGCTCGGACCGCGGCGAGCCGTCGAGGTCCACGAGGGTGAAGCGATCCGGCTGTTCCGTCTGCGCCGAGCGCACCAGCCCCCACACGGCCGCGCCGGCCAGGTCCTCGCCCGTGGTCGCGCCTCGCGTGACCACGGTCAGGGGGCCGGCGGCCGACCGCAACGCGGCCAGGGTCTCGTGCAGCACGGTGGAGACGTCGCCGCCCGGCTCGACCCACAGCTGCTCCGCCTGCGGTGCCGCGTCCCCGGTCGGGGCCGGCAGCCAGTCCAGCCGGTACAGGCCGTCCGGACCGACGTTCAACGCCTCAACGCTCACCGGCCGGGCGACCAGCGTCTCGATCGAGGCGACCGGGGCACCGGCAGGATCCACGAGGGACAGGGAGTACGCGTCCTCACCGGTCCTGGCCAGACGCACCCGCACCGAGGTCGCCCGGACGTCGAACACCCGCACCCCGCTCCAACTGAACGGCAGCAACACCTGCTCGCCCGCCCGCTCCGCCGTGAACAGCACGTGCAACGACGCGTCCAGCAGCGCCGGATGAATGCCGTACCGCTCCGCGCCGGCGCGTACCTCCGCCGGCAGCGTCACCTCGGCGAACAGCTAGTCGCCCAGCTGCCACGCCGCCGTCAGGCCCTGGAAGGCGGGACCGTAGTCGACACCGAGCCCCGCGATCCGGTCGTACAGCTCCGGCACGGACACCGCGGCAGCGCCCGGCGGCGGCCACTCGATCGACTCCACCGCGACCGGACCGCCGGCGGCGAGCAGACCGGTGGCGTGCAGTGTCCACGGCACGTCGGCCTGCTCCTGGCGGGAGTGGATGCGGACCGGGCGACCGGTGCCCTCCGGTTCGCCGACCTCCACCTGCAGGTGCACCGCCTGCTCGCCGAGCACCAGCGGCGCGTGCAGGGTCAGTTCGTCGACGACGTCGAGATCGGTGTACTCCGCCGCGCGGCGAGCCAGCTCGACGAACGCCGTACCGGGCAGCAGGACCGTGCCGTGCACCGCGTGGTCGGCGAGCCACGGAAGGTCCCGGGTGGACAGGCGGCCGGTCAGCACGACCCGCTCCGCGTCCGCGAGACCGAGCGCCGCGCCGAGCAGCGGGTGGTCGGTACCCCCGAGCCCCAGGCTCGTCGCGCTGCCGGTCGAGGGGGTGATAAGCCAGTAGCGCTGGTGCTGGAACGCGTACGTCGGCAGGTCCACGCGGACCGCGCCCGGGAACAGCGCGGGCAGGTCGACCGGGACGCCACGCGTGTGCAGCCGGCCGACCGCCTCCGTCACACCGGCCACCTCGTCGCGGTCGCGCCGCGTCGCCGGAACGAAGGCGTCGCCGCCGATCGCGGTCAACACCGCATCCGGGCCGACCTCCAGGAACGTGCGGACGCCCGCGTCCTGCAGCGCGGTGACGGCGTCGGCGAAGCGGACGGCCGAGCGGACCTGGTTGACCCAGTATTCGGGGTCGGTCCATGTGCCGTCGGGGGTGACGGTGGAGATGACCGGGATCTGCGGCTCCGCGTAGGAGATGGTCCTCGCCACGGTACGGAACTCGTCGAGCATGGGTTCCATCAGGGGTGAGTGGAAGGCGTGGGAGACGGTCAGCTGCTTGGTCTTGCGGCCCTGCTCGGCGAAGACCGCGGCAACGGCCCGCACGTCCTCGCCCGTACCGGAGATCACCACCGAATCGGGTCCGTTGATCGCACCGATCCCGACCGTGTCGGTGAGATGCGGGCTGACCTCGTCCTCACTGGCCTGGACGGCGATCATCGCGCCGCCGGACGGCAGGGCCTGCATCAGTCGACCCCGCGCGGTCACCAACCGGGCCGCGTCCGCCAACGACAGGATCCCGGCCACGTGTGCCGCGGCCAACTCGCCGATCGAATGACCGGCCACGAAGTCCGGCCGCACACCCCAGGACTCCAGCAGCCGGAACAACGCCACCTCGAACGCGAACAACGCGGGCTGGGTGTTGCCGGTGTCGTCCAACCCGTCCCCACCGGCCATCACCTCGCGCAGGCCGGGGTCGAGGTGGGCGCAGACCTCGTCGAACGCGGCGGCGAACGCGGGAAAGGCCTCGTACAGCCCGGACCCCATCCCCGCCCGCTGCGCACCCTGACCGGTGAAGAACACGGCCAGCCTGCCCCCCACGGGCGACCCGGTGAGCACGCCCGACCCGGCGGCGAGGGCGGTGAGCCCGGCCAGCAACGAGTCCCGACCCGCCCCGGTCACCACGGCCCGGTGGTCGAACGCGACCCGCGTGGTCGCCAAGGACAACCCGATGTCCGCCGGCCGCAGCTCCGGCCGTGCCTCGACGAAGGCCCGCAGGCGCCGGGCCTGGTCCCGCAGCGCCGGCTCGCTCCGCGCCGACAGCACCCACGGCGTGTGCGGCGGCTCCTGGCCGGCGGCCGGCGCAGGCTGGTCGGGTGCCTCCTCGATGATGACGTGCGCGTTGGTGCCGCTCACGCCGAACGACGACACCCCGGCCCGTCGCGGCCGCCCGTCGCGCTCCCACGGCACCGCCGACGTCAGCAGCTCGACCGAACCGGCCGCCCAGTCCACCTTCTGGCTCGGCTCGTCGATGTGCAGCGTCCTCGGCAGGACGCCGTGCCGCATGGCCAGCACCATCTTGATGACCCCGCCGACGCCGGCGGCGGCCTGGGTGTGGCCGATGTTCGACTTCAGCGAGCCGAGCCACAGTGGACGGTCGCGATCCTGCCCGTACGTGGCGAGTACCGCCTGCGCCTCGATCGGGTCGCCGAGCGTGGTGCCGGTGCCGTGTGCCTCGACCGCGTCCACATCGGACGGTGCCAGGCCGGCGCCAGCCAGCGCCGCACGGATCACGCGTTGCTGCGACGGGCCGTTCGGCGCGGTCAGGCCGTTCGACGCGCCGTCCTGGTTAACCGCCGAACCACGCAGGAGCGCCAGCACCGGGTGCCCGTTGCGCCGCGCGTCCGACAGCCGCTCCACGACCAGCACGCCGACGCCCTCGGCCCACGCCGTGCCGTCCGCCGAGGCCGCGAACGCCTTGCAGCGGCCGTCCTTCGCCAGGCCGCGTTGCCGCGAGAACTCCACGTACAGCCCCGGCGTGGCCATCACGGTCACCCCGCCGGCCAGCGCCAGCGAGCACTCGCCGGACCGCAGGGCCTGCGCCGCGAGGTGCAGCGACACCAGCGACGACGAGCACGCGGTGTCGATGGTCACCGCCGGACCCTCGAACCCGAGCGTGTACGCGACCCGGCCGGACGCCACGCTGCCCGCGGTTCCCGTGCCCCAGAAGCCTTCCACGCCCTCGGGCACGGCACTCGACCGGACCGCGTAGTCGTGCGTCATCAACCCGGTGAACACACCCGTCGGCGAACCACGCAGCGCGGCGGGGTCAAGGCCCGCGTGTTCCAGTGCTTCCCAGCAGGTTTCCAGGAAAACGCGTTGCTGCGGGTCCATGGCGAGTGCCTCGCGCGGGCTGATGCCGAAGAACTCGGCGTCGAACTCCGCCGCGTCGAGCAGGAACCCGCCCTGGCTCACATAGCTGGTGCCGTGGTGGTCCGGGTCGGGGTCGAACAGGGTGTCGAGGTGCCAGCCGCGGTCGGTCGGGAACCCGGTCACCCCGTCCCGGCCCGCCGTCAGCATGTCCCACAGGTCATCCGGTGTGGACACCGCGCCGGGGTAGCGGCAGGCCATGCCGACGATCGCGATCGGCTCGTCGGCGCGCACGGGTGCGCTCACCGCGGCCGGCCGCTCCTCGGGCCGCTCACCCAGCTCGCCGAGCAGGTACTCGACGAGGGCTTCCGGGGTGGGGTAGTCGAACGTGAGGGTGGCCGGCAGCCGCAGACCGGTGGCGGTGTTGAGCCTGTTGCGCAGCTCCACCGCGGTGAGCGAGTCGAAACCCAGCTGCTTGAACGCGTTCGTCGCCGTCACCGCGTCCGCGTCCGGCAGCGCGAGCACGGCCGCGACCTGGGAGCGCACGACCGCCAGCAGGTGCTGGCGCCGCTCGTCCTCGGTCCGGCCGGCCAGCTGCCGGGCCAGCGCAGAGGCGGTCGAGCGGTTGGCCGTGGCCCGCCGGCGCGGGGTGCGTGCCAGGCCGTGCAGTGGCGGGGCGATGGTGGTCGACCCGCGCAGCGCGGTCAGGTCCAGCGTGACCGGCACGAGGTGCGGCTCGCCGGTCCGGCACGCGGCGTCGAACAGCGCGAGGCCTTCCTCGACCGTGTGCGGGAGGACGCCGCCGCGGTTCAGGCGTGCGCGGTCGGCCTCGGTGAGGTTCGCGGTCATCGCGCTGTCCCGCGCCCACAGGCCCCACGACAGCGCGGTGGCCGGCCTGCCCTGCGCGTGCCGGTGCGCGGCGAGGCCGTCGAGGAACGCGTTGGCGGCCGCGTAGTTCGCCTGGCCCGCGGTGCCGAGGATGCTCGCCACGGACGAGAACAGCACGAACAGCTCGACGTCCCCGGCCAGCTCGTGCAGGTTGAGCGCCGCGTCGACCTTGGGGCGCAGCACCGCGTCCAGCCGCTCGGCGGTCAGCGACTCGAGGACGCCGTCGTCGAGCACGCCGGCCGCGTGGACGACGCCGGTGAGCGTCGTGGGGAGACTCGCCAGCAGTCCGGCCAGTGCGTCGCGGTCCGCGACGTCGCACGCCGCGACGGTGACCCTCGCCCCGAGGGCCGTCAGCTCCGCGACCAGCTCGGTCGCCCCGGGGGCGGCCGGACCGCGGCGCGAGACCAGCAGCAGGTGACGCGCGTCGTGCGCGGTGACCAGGTGGCGGGCCAGCGCGGCGCTCAGGGCGCCGGTGCCGCCGGTGATCAGGACGGTGCCCTCGGGGTCGAAGAGTCGACTGTCCGACGCGGACTCCGTGGTCCGCGCGATGCGGGGCACGAACAGGGCGCCGGCCCGGATGCTCAGCTGCGCCTCGCCGGTCGCGAGCGCGGCGGGCAGCGCCCGCGCGGACTCCTCGCTGCCGTCGGTCTCCACGAGCACGAACCGGTCCGGGTGCTCGGTCTGCGCGGACCGCACCAGACCCCACACGGCCGCGCCCGCCAGGTCCCCGCCGCGCGTGACCACGGCCAGGCGGTCGGTCCCGGTGAGTGACTCCTGCACCGCGGTGAGCGCATGGCGCACCGACGCGCGGACCGCGTCGGCCGTGTCGCCGGGCTCGACCACGAACGTCTCTGCGGTGTCCCGCTCGGTGGGCGTGGGCAGGGCGACCCACCGCGGGCTGTAGAGGGCGGGGGTCGCGGCCCCGCCGAGCTGTTCCGTCGACACCGGTCGGACCGCGACCGACTCGGCGTCCAGCACCGGGGCGCCCTCGCCGTCCCACGCGGCCACCCGGACCGAGCTGGCGCCCTCCGGCGTCAACCGCACCCGCAGCTCGGCCGCGCCCGACCGGTGCAGCCGCACGCCCCGCCACGAGAACGGCAGCCACGCCCGGCCCCGCTGCTCGCCGTTGTCCAGGTGCAGGACCATCGCGTGCATGGCCGCGTCGAGCAGGGCCGGGTGCACGCCGAACCTCGCGGCGCCGGGCTGTTCCTCCTCGCGCAAGGTCACGTGCGCGAACAGGTCCGCACCGCGCCGCCAGACCTCCTGCACGCCCTGGAAGGCCGGGCCGTAGCCGAAGCCGCGGGCCAGCAGCCAGTCGTAGAAGTCCCCGGCCGCGGCCGGTTCCGCACCAACGGGTGGCCACTGGGTGTCCGGAGTGGACGACGCGGCGGGGAGGTCGGCCAGGGTGCCGGCCGCGTGGCAGGTCCACTCGCCGTCGGCGTCGGCCGGGCGGGAGTAGATCTCGACCGTGCGGCGGCCGTTGTCGTCCGGACCGGTCCACACCTGCACGTCCACGGCGCGGTCCGCGGTGAGTGCCAGCGGGGCACGCAGCGTCAGCTCCTCGATCCCCGTCGTGCCGGTGTGCTCGGCGGCTCGGGCGGCCAGCTCGACGAACGCCGTGCCGGGCAGGAGGATCGTGTCGAGCACGGCGTGGTCGACGAGCCACGGCTGGGCCCGCGTCGACAGCCGGCCGGTCAGCACGAGGCGGTCGGAGTCGGCGACCCCCAGCAGTGCGCCGAGCAGCGGGTGGCCGGTCGCGGTGAGGCCCACCGCGCCGAGGTCGCCGGTGCCCGTCGGGCGCAGCCAGTACGACCGGTGCTGGAACGCGTAGGTGGGCAGCTCGACCAGCGCGGCACCGCAGAAGAACGCGGCGGTGTCCACAGTGGCGCCGGCGGCGGCGAGCCGGCCGAACGCGTCGGCCGCGGTCCGCGTCTCGTCCCGGTTGGCCCGCAGCAACGGGATGGCGGTCGCGGCCTCCGGATCGGCCAGGCACGCCTCGCTCGCGGCGGTGAGGACGGCGTCCGGCCCGGCCTCGACGAACGTGCGGACGCCGGCGTCCTCGAGCGTCCGGACGGCGTCGGCGAAGCGCACGGCCGAGCGGACCTGGCCGACCCAGTACTCGGGATCGCACAGCTCGGCGCCGGCGACCCGGCCGGTGACCGTCGAGACGACCGGGATCTCCGGTTCGGTGTAGGAGATGCCCTCGGCCACGGTCCGGAACTCCGCGAGCATCGGCTCCATCAGCGGCGAATGGAACGCGTGGCTCACGCTGAGCCGCTTGGTCTTGCGGCCCTGCGCGGCGAAGGCCGCGGCGACCGACCGGGCCGCCGCCTCGTCGCCGGAGATCACCACCGCGTGGGGACCGTTGATCGCGGCGATCCCGACCGCGTCCGTGAGGTGCGGGGCGACCTCGTCCTCGGTGGCCTGGAGGGCGATCATGGCGCCGCCGGCCGGGAGGGCCTGCATCAACCGGCCCCGCGCGCTGACCAGTCGCGCCGCGTCGGCCAGCGAGAACACGCCGGCGACGTGGGCGGCGGCCAACTCGCCGACCGAGTGCCCGGCGAGGTAGTCCGGCCTGACGTCCCACGAGGCCAGCAACCGGAACAACGCGACCTCGACCGCGAACAGTGCCGGCTGGGTGCTGCCGGTGTCGTCCAACCCGTCGCCGGAGGCGATCACGTCCCGCAGGCCGGGATCGAGGTGTGCGCACACCACGTCGAACGCGGCGGCGAACACCGGGAACGCCGCGTACAGCCGCTGACCCATGGCGATCCGCTGGGCGCCCTGGCCCGTGAACAGCACCGCCAGCTTGCCGTCCGACGCCGTGACCGTGTCCGCGCCCGTCCCGGCCGCGAGGGCGTCGAGCCCGGCCAGCAGCTCGTCCCGGTCGGCGCCCGTGACCACCGCCCGCCGGTCGAACAGCACCCGGCTGTCGAGCAGCGACCGGCCGACCTCGGCCGGCCGCAGCTGCGGCCGGGACGCCACGAAGGACCTCAGCCGTAGAGCCTGGTCCCGCAACGCCTGCTCGGTCCTGCCGGACAGGACCCAGGACATGACCGGCGGCGCACTCGGGGGCGGCGCGGCCGGAAGCGAAGCCGAAGCCGAGGTCGCGGCGGGCGCCTCCTCGACGATGACGTGTGCGTTGGTGCCGCTCATGCCGAACGACGACACGCCGAACCGGCGCGGCGTCTCCCCGGCCGGCCACGCGGCCGGCTCGGTCAGCAGCGTGATCGCGCCGGCCGACCAGTTCACCTTCGTCGACGGCTCGTCGACGTGCAGGGTCCGCGGCAGCAGTTCGTTGCGCAGCGCCAGCACCATCTTGATGACGCCGCCGACGCCGGCGGCGGCCTGGGTGTGGCCGATGTTCGACTTCAGCGAGCCGAGCCACAGTGGACGGTCGCGGTCGCGGCCGTAGGTCGCCAGCAGGGCCTGCGCCTCGATCGGGTCGCCGAGCGTGGTGCCGGTGCCGTGTGCCTCGACCGCGTCCACATCGGACGCGGTGAGTCCCGCGTTCGCCAGCGCCTGCCGGATCACCCGCTGCTGCGACGGGCCGTTCGGCGCGGTCAGCCCGTTGGACGCGCCGTCGGAGTTGATCGCGGTGCCCCGCAGCACGGCCAGCACGGGGTGCCCGTTGCGCCGCGCGTCCGACAGCCGCTCCACGACCAGCACGCCCGCGCCCTCGGCCCAGCCCGTGCCGTCGGCGGCCGCCGAGAACGCCTTGCACCGCCCGTCCGGCGACAACCCGTTCTGTCGCGAGAACTCCGTGAACGTCTCGGGTCCGGACATCACCGTCACGCCACCGGCCAGCGCGAGCGAGCACTCCCCGTTCCGCAGGGCCTGCGCCGCGAGGTGCAACGCCACGAGCGACGACGAGCACGCCGTGTCCACCGTCAGCGCCGGCCCCTCCAGCCCGAGGACGTAGGAGATCCGTCCCGACGCCACACTGGAGGCGATGCCGGTCAGCAGGAAGCCCTCGACACCGTCCTCGTCGGTGTGGCCGCCCCGCCCGTAGTCCTGCACCGGCAGGCCCGCGAACACGCCGGTGTCGCTGCCCCGCAGGGAATGCGGGTTGATCCCGGCCCGTTCCAGCGCCTCCCACGAGGTTTCGAGCAGCAGGCGTTGCTGCGGGTCCATGGCCAGCGCCTCACGCGGGCTGATCCCGAAGAACTCCGCGTCGAAGTCCGCCGCGTCGTACAGGAACCCGCCCGCCCGCGCGCTGACCGTGCCCGGCCCGTCCCCGGCGAACAGCGCGGCGAGGTCCCAGCCGCGGTCGGTCGGGAACTCGGCGATCGCGTCGACACCGTCGGCGACCAGCCGCCACAACTCCTCCGGCGAGGCCACACCGCAGGGGAACCGGCAGCCCATGCCGACGATGGCGATCGGCTCGTCCAGCCGGACCGCGGCGGTCGCGGTCGTCGCGGTCCGCTCGGTGACCCCCAGCTCCCGCAGCAGGTGCTCGACCAGCGTGTCCGGCGTCGGGTAGTCGAAGACCAGCGTGGTCGGCAGGTCCAGGCCGGTGACCGCGCACAGCCGGTTCCGCAGCCGCACCGCCGACATCGAGTCGAACCCCAGCTGCCGGAACGGCTGCTCCGCGCCCACGGTCGTCGGCGCGTGCCCACCCAGGACCGCGACGGTCTCGGCGAGCACCAGGTCCGACATGACCCGGGAGCGGTCGGCCTCCGGCGAGTCCAGCAGGCGCTCCCGCAGGGCGGCGGCGACCTCCTCGTCCGCGGCCGGCGCGGCGGCCGGCCGGGCGGGACGCGCGGAGATCAGGCACGGCGCGTCGGTGTCGAGCAGGCGGTGGCGGATCACCTCGCCGGCGGCCGTGCGCGGGATCTCCGGCACCGCGTACACCTCGACCGGGACCGCGGCCAGCGGCAACCGTTCCCGGCACGCGGCCAGCAGCTCGTCCGGGCTGGCGTCCGGCGCCACCACGAACGCCAGGGGCGTCGCGCCGAGTTCGTCGTTCGGGCGGCCGACCACCGCCGCGTCCAGCACCCCGTCGACCGCGCGCAGCACCGCCTCGACCGGCGCCGGCCGGACCTGCTCGTCGCCGACCAGGATCAGGTCGGCGACCCGGCCGGTGACCGTCAGGTAGCCGGACTCGTCCCGCCGCACGAGGTCACCGGTGCGGTACCAGCCGTTGCGCAGCACGGACGCGGTCGCCTCGGGCAGGTTGTGGTAGCCGCCGGCCATCACGTTCGGGCCGCTGACCCACAGCTCGCCCTCCTGGCCCGTGCCCAGGTCGACCCCCGTCAGCGGGTCGACCACCCGCACGCTCAACCCCGGCACCGGCAGGCAGCGCGGCTCACCGCCCGGCCAGGCCAGCGCGACTGGACCGCAGGTCTCGGTGGACGCGTAGACCGCCAGCGACTCCGCGCGGCGCACGTCGCGGCCGCCGGCGACGACCGTGGCGTCCGTCCCGTCCCCGGACAGCCGGACGGACGCGCCGACCGCGACGGCCGCCACCACCCAGTCGACGCCCCGGCACACCGGCAGCGACCACAGTAGACAGTCCTCTTCGGACAGCCCGAGGATCGGCGCGTACGCGGCGGCCACCGCCCACAGCACGTTCCGCTGCGTGGCGAGGACACCCTTGCGCGGGCCGGTCGTGCCCGCCGTGTACGTGAGGAAGGCCAGGTCGTCCAGGCCCAGCTCGTCGCCGGCCGGCTGCCCCGGCTCGGTCGTCGCCAGCTCCTCGAAGGAGAGGGCGGCACCCGCCGGCCCGTCGACGATCACGGTGAGCGGCGCGGGATCGAGCGCGGCGACGAGCGGGAGGTGGGCCGCGTCGGTGATGACCGTGCCGGCCCCGCTGTCCTCGATGAGGCGGGCCAGCTCGGCGGCGTCCAGGCCCGGGTCGAGCGGCACCGCGATGGCGCCGGCCCGGACGCTGGCCAGCAGGCTCTCCACCGCCGTCACGCCGTCGGCGAGCACGGCGACCCGGTCGGACGGCCACACCCCCAGGTCGGCGAGGTGCCCCGCGAGCCGCGCGGTGCGTTCCTCCAGCTCGGCGTGCGTCACGGTGCGCTGTCCGTCGGCGAACGCGACCCGGGCGCCGAACCGGTGCGCGCCGGCCCGGATCAGTTCGGGTAGTGGCCGTAACAGGTCGGTACGCGGCATGTTCGTTAGCCTGCCTCCGTGGCGTCCACCGCCGGGTAACCGCGGGGCAGCTGCCCGCTAGACGCTGTGGTCGAGGATCCGCCGCTGCAGTTCCCGCAGCTCCCACCCCGGCTCGAGGCCGAGGCCGTCGACGAGTGCTTCGCGGGTGCGGCGGTAGACCCGCAGTGCGTCGGCCTGCCGGCCGGACCGGTACAGCGCCAGCATGAACTGGCGGCACAACCGTTCCCGGGGCGGATCGGTCGCGGTCAGCACCTCCAGCTCGGAGGTGATCTCGCGGTGCCGCCCGCACGCCAGCTCCGCGTCGAGCCGGTCCTCCAGCGCGCGGAGCCGCTCGTCCTCGACGGCCGCCAGCTCCGGCCAGCGGACGCCGTTCTCCACCAGGTCGGCGAGTGCCCGCCCCCGCCACAGCTCCAGGCCCGTGCGGAGCAGCCGCGCGCCGCGTGCCTGGTCGCCGTCGGCGATCGCGGCGCGGCCCTCGCCCGCGAGCCGGCGGAACACGAAGAGGTCGACGTCCTCGGGGGCGACGTGCAGCCGGTACCCGGGCGGGCTGGTGCACAGCACCGACTTCGAGAGCACCCGGCGGAGCGTGGACACGGCGTTCTGCACCATCTTCCGCGCGGTCGCGGGCGGGGCGCCGGCCCACAGGGCGTCGAGGAGCCGGCTGGTCGGGACCACCGTGCCGGCGTGCAGCACGAGGTAGCCGAGGATCGCCCGCTGTCGGACGCCACCCAGTTCGACCTGGTGGCCGCCGGCGGTGACCTCGACGCTGCCGAGCACAGCCACCTTCATGGTTGGCATGGTCGCATCCGGACGGGAACGCCCGGAACTCATGAGCATGGCGAAACAACCATGAACAATTCACCCGCGAACGGTGCGGAGGGGTATTGCCATCCCATGCCGCCGTCCTTATAGATTGTGGGGATGACGGACACCGACCTGTGGGTTCGACGGTTCCATCCGGCCGATGGCGCCGCCACGCAGCTGCTGTGCCTGTCGCACGCCGGCGGGGCCGCGAGCTACTTCTTCGGCGTGTCCCGCGCGCTCTCGCCGGGAATCGACGTGCTGGCCGCGCAGTACCCCGGCCGCCAGGACCGGCTCCGCGAGCCCTGCCTCACCTCGGTCCACGACCTGGCCGACCAGCTGGTGGACGCGCTCCGGCCACTGACCGGCCGGCCGATCACGATCTTCGGGCACAGCCTCGGCGCCAGCGTCGGGTTCGAGGTCGCGTCCCGGCTGCAGCGCGCCGGCACGCCCCCGACGGCCCTGTTCGCCTCCGGCCGCGCCGCCCCGCACCTCACCCGGCGGGACCGCACGCACCTCAGCGACGACGCCGGCCTGCTCGCCAACGTCCGGGCACTCGGCGGCACCGACTCGTCCCTGCTGGAGGACAAGGACGTGGTGAGCATGGTGCTCCCGGCCATCCGCGCCGACTACACGGCCGCGGAGACCTACACGTACCGCCCGTGCCCGCCCCTGTCGTGCCCGATCATCGCCCTCACCGGCGACAACGACCCGAAGGTGACCGTCGAGGAGGCGGACGCCTGGCGGAGGTACACCGACGCCGACTTCGAGCTGGTCGTCTACCCCGGCGCGCACTTCTACCTCAACGACCACGTGCCGGACGTCCTGCGCCGCATCAAGGAGCACACCCGCGCGGTCTCCCCGGCGGCCTGACCAGGCGCGCCCGCACACAGCGAAGGACGCCTTCCCCACACCCGGTGTGGGGAAGGCGTCCTTCGTCGCGTCGGTGGCCGGCCGCGGTCACCGAAAGGGGTTTCGGGGCATTCGCGTGGTGCGTGCTGTTTCGGGTGGGTCGGACTTACCGTCCGCTGGCGTGAGCAGTGTGCCGGTGCCCCGAGCCTGGACAGCAGGTGTTCGCGTCGCGCACCGGGGGATGGCTGCCGCGCTGGCACCGGTCCGTGAGGAGGTACTGGTACATGTCCCTGGCATTCATCCTGGTCTTCATATCGTGCGCCGCGCCGTTCTGGACGCTGATGATCGCGGCGCCCGGATGGCGGTGGACCCATCGGATCATGTCGTCACCGTGGAGCGTGACGCCGCCGCTGATCTTCTGGTTCATCTTCGCCCTGCCGCGGCTCGGGGAGCTGCTGCCGCACGTCGCCAAGCCCACGCTGGACGGCTGGCAGGCGCTGGTCGCCGAGCCCCCCGCGCTCACGTTCGTGTGGGCGCAGATCATCGCGTGGGACCTGTTCGTCGGGCGGTGGATCTACCTCGACAGCCGCAGGCGCGGCATCCACCCGCTCGTCGCCACCCCGGTGATCGTGCTCGCCACCCTGCTGTCACCGCTCGCGGTGCCGCTCTACCTGCTGCTGCGCAACCGTCCCGGCGTGCGCTTCAGGCTGTTCGAGCCGGAGGCCGCGCCCCGCTCCACCGTGCCCGCCGCGCTGGACGGCGCCGGGCTGGTCCGCCGGGCGGTGCTGGGCTGGCACCGGCCGCTCATGCTGACCACCGCGTTCTGCTGGCTCGTCGGCGTGGTCGCGGTCGTCGGGCTCGTCGTCGACGACCGCGTGCTGGTCGGCGCGCCGATCTGGCTCAAGGGCGCCAAGTTCGGCTTCTCGTTCGGGCTGTACACGCTGACCCTGGCGTGGATGCTGTCGTTCCCACGCCGGCACGTCAAGCTCGGTCAGAGGCTCGGCACGATCACCGCCGTGACCACCACCATCGAGGTGGGCCTGGTGGTGTTGCAGATCGTTCGAGGCACCCGCAGCCACTTCAACATCTCCACCGCGTTCGACGCGACCGTGTGGGTGGTCATGGCGGCCACCGTCATGGTGCTGTGGGGGTCCAACCTGATCGGCGCGATCCTGATCGGGCGGGAGAAGCAGGCGGACGGCCCGGAGCTGACGGCGGTACGGCTCGGCACGATCATCTCGCTGGCCGGGATGGCGGTCGCGTTCCTGATGACCACGAGCACCTCGGCGCAGCGTCACCACCACCCGAGGCTCATCAACGGCGCGCACAGCATCGGAGTCCCGGACGGCGGACCGGGCATGCCGGTCACCGACTGGAGCACCACCGGTGGTGACCTGCGGGTGCCGCACTTCGTCGGCATCCACGCGCTGCAGCTGGTGCCGCTGTTCGCGGTGCTGCTCACGCTGCTGGCGGCCCGCCTGCCACGGCTGCGGGACACGCTCGTGCGCCTGCGTCTCGTGCGGACGTTCGCCGGCTTCCACGCCGGGCTGTTCGTCCTGACCACCTGGCAGGCACTGCGCAAGCAGCCACTCATCAAGCCGGACGCGCTGACCCTGTGGGCGCTCGCGGCGCTGGTCGCCGGCACGGCCGCCGCGGCGGTGTGGGCATTGCGCGCCAGGAGCACGGTCGTGCCGGAGGAACCCGTCCGCGAGGACGACGCCGAGGAGGTCCTGGTCTGATGTCGACCGCGTTCACACTGATTTTCCTCGTCGGCGCCGCGCCGTTCTGGACGCTGATGATCGTCGCGCCGACCTGGCGGTGGACCCGCCGGATCATGTCCTCGCCGTGGAGCGCCACGCTGCCGCTGGTGTTCTGGTACATCTTCGCGCTCCCGAGGATGCTCGACCTGCTGCCCAGGGTGCTCAAGCCCACGCTCGCCGGCTGGCAGGCACTGCTGACCGACCCGGGCGCGCTGGTGTTCACGTGGGCGCAGATCATCGCCTGGGACCTGTTCGTCGGGCGGTGGATGTACCTGGACAGCCGCGAACGCGGCATCCACCCGGGGATCATGGCGCCGCTCCTGGTGCTGACGATCATGCTCTCGCCGATCGCGGTCCCGCTGTACCTGGTCGTCCGCGGACCGCTGACCCGCACCACGCCGGCCGAGCCGGTGGCCGAGGCCGCCGTTCCGGTCGGGGCGCTCTGACGTTACCGGGGAATGGGCCCGCTGTGGACGGACGGCGACTGCGGGAGTACCGCGTCCCGGCAGACTCGTAGCCATCGGACGGGTGGGAGAGATGATGTCGACTGAACGTGTGCTGCCGCCGTACTGGGCGGTGGTCCTGACCGCGTCCGGCGCCAACTTCCTCGCGATGCTGGACTCCACGGTCACGATGCTGGCCGTGCCGGCGCTGCAGCGGAACTTCCCGGCCGCGTCCCTACCGCAGCTGGCACTGGTCATCGGCGCGTACGCGGTGCTGTTCGCGGCGCTGCTCGCGCCGTGCGGCCGGCTCGCGGACACCATGGGGCGCAAGCGGGTCCTGCTCGGCGGGATCGGGTTGTTCACGGTCGCGTCGCTGCTGTGCGCGGTGGCGCCGACCGTGCCGCTGCTGGTGGCGGCCCGGGCCGTGCAGGGTGTCGGTGCCGCCGTCATGGTGCCGGCGTCGCTTTCCGTGCTGCTGCTCGACACCCCGGCGCAGCGCCGCGTCATGTCGATCTCCCTGCTGAGCGCGGCCGGCGCCGTCGCGGCCGCGCTCGGGCCGAGCCTGGGCGGACTCCTCGTCGGGGCGTTCACCTGGCACGCGGTCTTCCTGATCAACATCCCGATCGGCGTCGCCCTGATCGTCGCCGGCGCGCGGGTCCTGACCCCGGCGCCGGCGACCTCCGGCCTTCCCGACCCGCTCGGCACGCTGCTGCTGGTGCTGGGTATCAGCGGGCTCACCGTCGGCATCACCAACGCCACCAGCTGGGGCTGGGCCGCGGGCCGCACGCTCGGCTGCCTCCTCGGCGGCGCGGCGTGCGTGCTGCTGGCCGTGCGGCGGTCGCTGCGGCACCCCCGCCCGGCGGTCGAGTTCTCCTTGTTCCGCGGCAACAGGGTCTTCACCGCCGCGAACCTGGTGGCGTTGCTGTATGGCTGCGTGATGTACACCTGGCTGCTGGTCAGCGTGTTGTTCCTGACCGACGTCTGGGGCTACACCGAGCTGCGGGCCTGGCTCGCGCAGACGCCCGGCGCGGTGGTCGCCGCGGTCGCCGCGGTGGTCATGGGCAAGGTCATGGGCCGCTTCGGCGGCCCGCGGTTCTCCGCGGCGGTCGGGATGGCCGCGCACGCGCTCGTGCCGCTGATCCTGTTCGTGTTCCTGACGCGGGACCGCGCTTTCCTGGAGATCTGGCTGCCGTGCAGCGTGCTCGTCGGGTTCGGCATCGGCGCCACGATGATGGCGGCCATGTCCGCCGGCGCGATGTCCGCGCCACCGACGGCGTTCGCGAGCGTCAGCGCGCTCAACAACACCGCCCGCCAGGTCGGCGGCGCGCTCGGCGCCGCGGCCGTGGCCACGATCCTGCAGACGGGCACGGTCGCGACCGGCGGCACGCGGAGCCTTTCGTCCTATCTGGACGTCTACCTGTTCTGCCTGATCTTGACGGTGATCGCGATCGTGGTCGCCATCGTCGGGCTCAAAGTGTCCAAACCGGAGGAGAACAATGGCGGACAAGTGCCCGGTGCACGGCCACAGCATGCCGTTCGATGAGGAGTACTGGCACGCACCGTTCGACATCTACCAGCAGTTCCACGAGAAGGGCCCGGTCCACCGCGTGTGCCTGCCCGACGGGATCCCGGTGTGGCTGGTCACCGGGTACACCGAGGTGTACGACGCGTTGCGCGACCAGCGCCTGGCGCGCCACCGCCGGTACGCCGGTCCCGACTACACCAACCACCTGCCGCCGGAGGGGCTGGACCAGGCCCGGCTGGTGATGGAGGACCCGCCGGAGCACACGAGGTCCCGCAAGCTCGTCAACCACGGCTTCGTGCCGCGGCGGATGCGGTTGCTGAAGCCGAAGATGCAGCGGCTGGTGAACGACCTGCTCGACGACGTCGAGGCGAAGGGCGCCGACGGCGCGGTCGTCGACCTCATGGACACGTTCTGCGCGCCGCTGCCGATCACCGTGATCTGCGACCTGGTCGGTGTGCCGGACGAGGAGCGCGTGCACGTCCGGGAGTGGGGCGAGCTGGTGTTCTCCCACAACCTCGTGAACCCGCAGGGCATCGGCGAGGCGATGGCCCGCGCGCTGGTGGCGCGGCGCAGCGAGCCGAAGGACGACCTGCTGACGGTGTGGGCCGAGGTCGCCGACGACGACGGCAACCTGCTGCCGCCCGAGGACCTGTCGCACATGGCGCTGATCATGTTCGCCGCCGGCTACGACTCCACGATGGGCATGCTGTCGTGCAGCACGCTCGCGTTGATGGGGCGGCCGGAGCAGGCGCGGCGGCTGGCGAACGCCGACGAGGACGAGCTGCACCGGATCATGGAGGAGATGTTCCGGATGTACAGCCCGACCCAGCGCGGGTTCCGCCGGTTCGCGCGGGAGGACCTGGAGATCGGCGGCCAGAAGATCGCCGCGGGCGACACGGTGCTGCTGTCCATCGGCGCCGCTGACCGCGACCCCGGGAAGTTCCCCGACGCCAACGAGCTCGACTTCGACCGTACCGAGAACAAGCACCTCGTGTTCGGCCGCGGCCCGCACGCCTGCCCGGGTGCGGAGCTGGCCCGCATCGAGAACGGCATCGCACTGCAGCAGCTGTTCCGGCGGTTCCCGAACATCCGGCTGGCCGTTCCCGAGGACGAGCTGCCGTGGCGCGAGTCGACACTGATCCGGCTGCCGCTGTCGCTGCCGGTCACCATTTCCTAAGAGTTACCCGAGGAGTGTCTCCAGGTGGCGGACGAAGAGAAGTACCTGGCCTACCTGAAAAGGGCGACGGCCGAACTGCGTGAGGCCCGCCGCCGCCTGAACGAGGTCGAGGGGAAGGCACGCGAGCCGATCGCGATCGTCGGCATGGGCTGCCGGTTCCCGGGTGGCGTGTCCACTCCGGACGAACTGTGGGACCTGGTCGCGGCGGGGCGCTCCGGCATCTCGGAGTTCCCGCCCGACCGGGGCTGGGACGTGGATGGGCTGTACGACCCGGATCCCGAGGTGCCCGGCCGGACGTACACGCGCCACGGCGGTTTCCTGCGGGAGGCGGGGCTGTTCGACGCGGAGTTCTTCGGGATCTCCCCGCGCGAGGCCCTCACCATGGACCCGCAGCAGCGGCTGCTGCTGGAGACGTCGTGGGAGGCACTGGAACGCGGCGCCGTCGACCCGCGGACGCTGCGCGGGTCGCGGACCGGTGTGTTCGTCGGCGTGATGTGCCACGACTACCTCCCGTCGCTCGCCGAACTGCCGGAGGGCACGGAAGGCTTCTGGGGCACGGGAACCGCCGCCAGTGTCGCGTCCGGACGGATCGCCTACCTGCTCGGGCTCGAAGGTCCCGCGGTCACCCTCGACACGGCGTGCTCGTCGTCGCTGGTGGCACTGCACCTGGCGGTGCAGGCGCTGCGGGCGGGGGAGTGCGACCTGGCGCTGGCCGGCGGCGCGACCGTGATGGCCAAGCCGGACACGTTCGTCGAGTTCTCCCGGCAGGGCGGGCTGTCCGCGGACGGCACGTGCAAGTCGTTCGCCGAGGCCGCCGACGGCACCGGCTGGGGTGAGGGCGCCGCGGTGCTCGCGGTGGAGCGGTTGTCCGACGCGCGGCGGCTCGGGCATCCGGTCCTCGCCGTGGTGCGGGGCTCCGCGGTGAACCAGGACGGCGCGTCGAACGGCCTGACGGCGCCCAACGGGCCGTCGCAGCAGCGGGTGATCACCCAGGCGCTGGCGTCGGCGGGACTCGGACCGTCCGATGTGGACGCGGTGGAGGCACACGGCACCGGCACCCGCCTCGGCGACCCGATCGAGGCGCAGGCGCTGATCGCCACGTACGGGCAGGGCCGGTCGGCGGACCGGCCGCTGTGGCTCGGCTCCGTCAAGTCGAACCTGGGGCACACCCAGGCGGCGGCGGGCGCGGCCGGGGTGATGAAGCTCGTGCTGGCCCTGCGGCACGGCCAGCTCCCGCCGACGCTGAACGTCGACGCGCCCACCTCGCAGGTGGACTGGGACGCCGGCGCGGTCCGGCTCCTCACCGAGGCCCGGCCCTGGCCGGCGGGGGAGCAGCCCCGGCGCGCGGGCGTGTCGTCCTTCGGCATCAGCGGCACGAACGCGCACGTGATCATCGAGGAGCCCCCGGCCCCGCCGGACGCGGAAGCCACACCGCGCCCGCCCGTGACGCCGTGGGTGCTGTCGGCCCGCACCGCGGCCGCCCTCCGGGACCAGGCGACGCGTCTGCGCTCGTTCGCCGACGGTCGTGACGAGCCGGGCGACATCGCCTACTCGCTGGCCACCGCCCGCACGACGTTCGACCACCGCGCGGTCCTCGACGACGCCGGCGTCGAACTCGCGTCGGGTGCGCGGTCGGATGGTCGGTTGGCGTTCCTGTTCACGGGTCAGGGTGCGCAGCGGGTGGGCATGGGTGCCGAGCTGTACGCGGCGTTCCCGGTGTTCGCGGCGGCGTTCGACGAGGTCTGTGCGCATCTTGATCCGTCTCTTCGCGAGGTGATCGCCTCGGGTGAGGGCTTGGACGAGACGGGCAACACGCAGCCGGCGTTGTTCGCCGTCGAGGTGGCGCTCTACCGGCTCCTCGAAGCTTGGGGGATCAGGCCGGACTACGTGGCCGGCCACTCGATCGGTGAGTTGGCCGCCGCGCACGTGGCGGGTGTGTTCTCCCTGGCGGACGCGGCGCGATTGGTGACGGCGCGGGGTCGGCTGATGCAGGCTCTGCCGGCGGGTGGTGCGATGGTCGCCGTCCAGGCCAGTGAGGACGAGGTCCTGCCGCATCTCACGGAGGCGGTGGGTATCGCGGCGGTCAACGGGCCGAACGCGGTGGTGATCTCCGGTGCCGCCGAGGACGTCAACGCCGTGGCCGCGGTCTTTGCCGAGCAGGGCCGCAAGACCAGGCGGCTCACGGTCTCCCACGCCTTCCACTCACCCCTGATGGAACCCATGCTCGACGAGTTCCGTACCGTCGCGGAGAGCATCTCCTACGCGGCACCGGCCATCCCGATCGTCTCCACGGTCACCGGCGGCAGCGCCGAGTGGACCGACCCGGAGTACTGGGTCGGCCAGGTGCGGTCGGCGGTCCGGTTCGCCGACGCCGTCACCGCTCTGGTCGAGCAGGGTGTGTCGACCTTCGTGGAGCTGGGCCCGGACGGTGTGCTGAGCGCCATGGGTCAGTCGGTGGCCGACGGCGAGTTCGTGGCCACCCTGCGCAAGGACCGTGACGAGGTCCGGACGCTGCTCACCGCCGTGAGCACCGCGTGGGTGCGGGGCGCGGCCGTCGACTGGAAGCCCCTGCTCGGCGGCGGCGCACTGGTCGAACTCCCGACCTACCCGTTCCAGCACACCAACTACTGGCTCGTCCCCGCGACCCCCGGCGGCGACGTCAGCGCCGCCGGGCTCAACCCCGCCCGCCACCCGCTGCTCGGCGCCGTCCTCACCCTCGCCAACGGCGACGGCACCGCCCTGACCGGCCGCCTCTCCACGCACACCCACCCCTGGCTCGCCGAACACGCGATCCGCGGCGTGGTCCTGGTCCCCGGCGCCGCCCTCGTCGAGCTGGCGCTCCGCGCGGGGATCGAGGCCGGTTGCGAGCACCTCGACGACCTCACCATGGAGAGCCCGCTCGTCCTCCCCGAGCAGGGCGCGGTGCGTGTCCACGTGCTGGTCTCGCCGGGCGAGGACCACCGGACCGTCTCGATCTACTCCCAGCCCGACGACGGCGACGAGCAGCCGTGGACACGGCACGCCACCGGCACCCTCTCCACCACCCCGGCACGCGCCGCGGCAGCCGTCACCGCCTGGCCACCCGCCGGCGCGGAACCCGTCGACGTGACGGACCTCTACCCGTCCCTGGCCGAGTCCGGGTACGACTACGGCCCCCTGTTCCAGGGTGTCCAGGCCGCGTGGCGGTCCGGGGACCACGTGTACGCCGAGGTCGCCCTGCCGGACCGGACGGACGTCGACGGGTTCGGCATCCACCCCGCACTGCTCGACGCGGCCCTGCACGCCATCGCCCTCGGGGACTTCGTCGAAGGTGCGGGCAACCTGCCGTTCAGCTGGACCGACGTCTCGCTGTCCGCCACCGGCGCCACCTCGGCCCGCGTCCACCTCGGACCGGCCGGCCAGGACGCCGTCGCCGTGCGCATCACCGACGACACCGGCGCACCCGTCGCCACGGTCGGCACACTGCTGCTCCGCCCGGTCACGGCCGAGCAGCTCGCCGCAGCCGGCACCCCGAACTCCCTGTACGCCGTGGACTGGGTCCGCGCCACCACCCAGCAGCCCGCGCCGCTGCCGGACGTGGCCGTCGCCCCGCGGACGGACGCCGCGATCCCCGACGCCGCCCACGCCGCCGCCACCTGGGCACTGACCACCCTCCAGGACTGGCTCGCGGCCGACCACCCGGAGGGCGAGAAGCTCGTCGTCGTCACCCGCAACGCCACCGGCGAGACGCCGGACGTGGCCGCCGCGGCCGTGTGGGGCCTGGTCCGCACCGCGCAGCTCGAGGTCCCCGACCGGTTCGTGCTGGTCGACACGGACGACGGCTTCGGCATCGACAGCGACAGCGACACCGGCAGCGGAAGTGGCAGCGGCGACGGCGTCGACGAGCCGGCACTGGCCGCGGCCGTGAGCACCGGCGAGCCGCAGGCGGCCGTCCGCGCCGGCCAGGTCTACGTGCCCCGCCTGGTCCGCGCCGGCCAGCCGAACCGTCCCACGTTCGACCCGGACGGCACCGTCCTGATCACCGGCGGCACCGGCAGCCTCGGCGCGCTCGTCGCCCGCCACCTCGTCACCGAGCACGGCGTGCGCCACCTGTTGCTCACCTCCCGCCGCGGCCCCGCCGCGCCCGGTGCCGCCGAGCTCCAGGCAGAGCTCACCGGCCACGGCGCCCGCCTCGACATCGCCGCCTGCGACGCCGCCGACCGCGAGGCACTCGCCACCCTCCTGGCCGGGCACCGGGTGACCGGCGTCATCCACGCGGCCGGCGTGCTCGACGACGGCATCCTGCCCGCGCTCACCCCGGAGCGGGTCCAGTCGGTGCTGCGGTCCAAGGTGGACGCCGCGGTCAACCTGCACGAGTTGGCCGGCGACGCCGAGCTGTTCGTCCTGTTCTCGTCGGCGGCCGGCGTGTTCGGCAGCGCGGGGCAGGCCAACTACGCCGCCGCCAACACGTTCCTGGACGCGCTCGCGGCCGCGCGCCGCGCCGAAGGACTGCCCGGGCTCGCGCTCGCGCTCGGGGCCTGGGAGCGCGTGACCGGCCTGACC